>NZ_JAVIIW010000067.1:0-28740 GCF_033977205.1 Mesorhizobium album
GACGTCGAAGCCGAGGCACAGCTGCGGTTGTTGATGCAGGAAGGCCATGCTGGTGGTATCCTTAAAAGGCTTCGGATTGTTTGCGGGCGTGGCTCAGGCCAGCGGCCAATCGCCGGGACTGCTGGCTGTGATGGGCCGCAGTCCCGGCCGCCAAACTACCCGATCCTTCTCAAACAATCCTATGGCGGAACAGCTTCGACGTGGCGCGCGCAGCACCCTCCGTGTCGACCGTCCAGAGGCCGTCGGTGACCTGCCGATCGCTAACGCCCGATCACATTTTCGTGACATCGACGTGACCAAACGAAGCTGATTGCCGGCTGACAATTATCGGGTGTCAATCCGAGGCACGAAATCCGGCGGCGCTATCCACCGGCGGCCTCGCCGCACAGGTGCAAACCCATGGCGCTGGGATGCATTTTTGCGACATCCGGCTTCGATCCCGTGGGAGCGCGCCTTGCCCGACGCGCCCAGCTTGACGGCTTCGCGCGCTTGGGAAACAAGGGCTACGGCAGGCGAGACGCAGGCCGCTTCGGGAGGGCAAACGTGAGTTTCTGGGGACTGGCGCAGCTCAGCGTGTCGACGGTGATCTTCCTGCTTGCGGCAACCGCGGCCAAGCAATGGGGGCTGGCGCCGAGCCTTGCCAAGATCCTTTTGACGCTGGCGCTCTATTCCGCCGGCAATCTGATCATGCTCCGCCTGATCCGCGAATTCGGCATGTCGGTATCGTTCAGCCTGTCGGCGGTAATCCAGCTGGTGTCGGTCAATGTCGTGGCGTTGGTCTTTTTCGGCGAACGGCTCAATGTCTTGCAGGCGACCGGCGTTGTGCTGGCGATCGCCGCCGTCGCCTTGATCACGCTCGGGCCCTATATGCAGCGGCTTTAGAGCGGTTCAATCTTACGCCGTTCCGTATGAAAACCGCTGCGCACTGGAGGAACACCGGCGAGATGAAATTCCCCGCAGCCGCGCTGCTCAACAAAATGGAATTCCCTGTGCTCCTGGCCGGGCTGGTGATCGCCGGCGGGCTCTGGGGATTGGTGGAATTGATGGAGCTGGCGCGCGCGACCACGCCGCATGCCTTCGACACCGAGATCCTGCTCGCCTTCCGCCATGCGGGACAGCCGGACAGCCCGATCGGCCCGCCCTGGCTGCAAGGGGCGGTGCGCGACATCACAGCGCTCGGCAGCACCAGCGTGCTGGTGCTGATCACCACCGCGACGATCGTCTACCTGCTGCTGATCCGCCGGCCGGCGACGGCGCTTCTGATGTTCGTCGCCGTGGCGGGCGGACAGGTGCTTTCCAGCCTGCTCAAGCACGAGATCGACCGACCCCGCCCCGAGCTCGTCTCGCATCTCGTCAACGAAAGCTCGTTCTCCTTTCCAAGCGGCCATGCCATGCTGTCGGCGGTGACCTATCTCACGCTGGGCTCGCTGGCGGCGCGCTTCCTGCCGGACCACACGAGCAAGGTCTTCGTGCTCGGCCTCGCTGTGCTCACCGCGGTGCTGGTCGGAGTAAGCCGCGTCTATCTCGGCGTGCACTGGCCGTCGGACGTGCTTGCCGGTTGGTGCGCCGGCTTCGCCTGGGCCATGCTGTGCTGGCTCGCGGCGCGCCTGCTGCAGCGGCGCAAGGTGGTGGCGGACAGCGATTGACTGGAGGCCGGCGACGGTGCGGCCGCGCGACTGGCCTCCATGCATTCCAATCGCTTTCCGTATGCTCAATCCAGTGACAGCGCCGCGACCGCGCCTTCTCCCATCAGCGGCACGAAGATCTTTTGGCCGTTCGTGCCGATGTCGGCGCTGCCCGGCTTGAAGGTGGCGATCACTTCCGGCTTGCCGCCGGCGTGGTAGCGATAGAGCGTGCCGGTCATATAGGCGGTGGCGTAGATATCGTCGCCGATGGCGACGACGCCGTCGAGGTCGGCGAATTCTTGAGCGCCGGGCAGCGGCGTGATTTTCCTGCTGACGAGATCGACCGCGAGCAGGCCGCCCGGCTCCGCCGTGCTGAAATCGGGCTTGATGCCCTTGCCCCAGGACGCGACGATCAGCCGGTCGCCTTCGGCGAAGACGCCGTTGGGCGAAGCCAGCAGCGCATCCTTCACGAACAGCTCCGGCTTGTCGCCATCGAGGCGATAGATCGTGTCGGCGAGCATGTCGCTGACATAGACCTTGCCCGTACCGTCCGTGGTCATGTCGTTGAGGAAGACGGCGCCCGGCACATCGATGGTCGAGACCAGCTTGCCGCTGCCGATGTCGACGACGCGGACCCTGGTGATGTCGGCGGCGTAAAGCCTGCCGCCCGAGATCGCCATACCCTTGGGCGCGTCCATGCCGTCCACCCAGTGGCGGGTGATGACCTTGCCGTCCATCGACAGCAGCGACAAATAGCCGTTGCCGTCGGCATCGCCTGGATTGCCGACGATGTTGGAAACGACGATGCGCATGTTGGCGGCGTCGAAAAGCGCCGATTCCGGCTGTTCGAAGCCGCCGACGCGCCAGAGTTCGCCGGCCTGAACGGCAGACGCCATTGCAATGCCGGCGAAGGCGAGAAAAGTCGAAGCGATGAGGGTCTTCATGGTGCTCTCCTGTGGTGACGGCGGAGAGCTAGGTTTTTCGATACTTTTCTGGAAGACTGTTCGCACGTAGTATCGAAGATCGATACGAATTCAAGCAAACGAGGTGCATTCCATGAACGGTCCGATCTTCGAGGCGCTGAAACGGACATTGAAGGCCAAGGGCCTGACCTACCGGACGCTTGCCGAGCGCATGGGCGTTTCCGAGCCGACGGTGAAGCGCATCTTCCATGAGCGGAACTGCAAGCTCGATCGGCTGATGGATATCTGCGCCGCGGCCGAGGTGGAGCTGGAGAACGTGCTGGGCTCGATGAACCGTGGGCCGGGGCCGGCCAACCGTGTCGCGCCCGAGATCGAGCGCAGGCTGGCGGCGCGGCCGGCGCTGCTCTTCGTCTTCATCATGCTGTCGGAAAGATTCACGCCCGAAGGCATCATGCGCTCGCAGGGTCTGAGCGAAGCCTCGATGTTCCTCTATCTGCGCGATCTGGAACAACTTGGCCTGGTGGCGCTCGGGCGCGGCCTTTCGGCCAGGCTGCTGGTCGATACACCCATCCAGTGGGATTTCGAGGGGCCGCTGAAGCCGCATTTCGAGACGACCAACAAGAACTTCATCGGCTGGGCGATCGGCCATATGGAACGCCAAGCGACCTTCGTCAGCTTCTCCCGGCGGATGCGGCCGGAAACGGCCGAGATGGTGCGGCGCGAGGCGGAGGACCTTGCCGAGCGCGCAAGGCTGCTTGCCCATCACGATCAGCACACCACGCCGGAAGATCAGCTCATCGGCTATAAATGGACCTTTGCCTTCGGCGCGACGCCGTTTCCGGCGATCATGCCGATCGGACCGCATCCGCGTGATGCCGGCGCGCGCACCGAGGCTGCGAAGCGGCCGCTGCCGGCCTAGCGGTTGAAAATCCAGCGCTTGGCACCCGCAGTCCGGACACCCCGGGGGAGAGTATTGGATGTCGTGGAAACTCGATGAAACCGTGCAAACATCCGCGGGCACAGTGGCAGCGGGTCGACTGGGTAACGGGCCTGCGCTCGTGCTGGCTCATGGTTGGCCGTGGTCTTCGTTCTCATGGCATCGGATTATCCCGGACCTTGCAGGGCGGTATCGCGTCCATTGGTATGACATGCCCGGATACGGGCAATCTGAAAAAGACGCGGGGCAGCGCACGTCACTCGATGTGCAAGGAAAGATATTCGCCGACATGCTTGCGTATTGGAATATCGAACGTCCAATCGTCATTGCCCACGATATGGGTGGAGCGACGACGCTACGGGCGCATTTGCTGCATGGCTGCGACTTCGATCGGTATCTGCTGATGAACGTTGTCGCGATGCGCCCTTGGGGATCGGAGTTCTTCGATCATGTCGGTCGCCATGTGGATGCCTTTCTGGGTCTGCCGCCGCATATCCACAGAGCGGTCGTAGAGGCTTACATCAAGGGAGCCATCGTAAACGACATCGATTCCAGAGATTTCGAGATGCTTGTCGAGCCGTGGCTTTCCGAGGACGGGCGCGCGAGCTTCTATCGCCAATTCGCGCAAGCCGACGAAAGATATACCGCCGAAGTCGAACCGATATTCGGGGACATACGCTGTCCGGTAAAGATAATCTGGGGCGAGGACGACCCATGGATTCCGCTGACACGAGGCAAAGCGCTTCATGGACTGATCCCGCAGGCGTCGTTCGAAACACTGCCTGGCATCGGCCACCTACCTCAGCTTGAAGCTCCGAATCTGGTGCTGAGCCGACTGAGCGCATTTTTGGGAGGAGATTGATGATATCTCCGCGCGACGCCAGTCGACCTCGTGGCGCTCGAGCGCGGCCTCGGCAAGAGTGCTGGTCTAGATGCCGATCCCGTGGGATTTCGAGGGGCCGCTGAAGCCGCCTCTCGAGGGGCGATCGGTCATATGCCGCATCCGCGTGCCGCCGGCGCGCGCACAGCGGCCGCTGCCGGCATGACCTGCCGACCGGACCTCGCCTCGGGCAGGGCTACTCGGCGGCCTTTTCCTCCGAATCGGTCGCCGTGTCCCCCCACGCGACCGCCCGGTAGTCGAAGCCGTACTCCAGCGTCGGCTTGACGATGCGGAAATAGGGCGACAGGTCGAAATCGCGCGGCGTGTAGAGCGAGTGATGGCGGATGTGCAGGATCTCCCGCCGCATATAGCTCGACTGCGCCGAGGCGCGGCCCGGCGCGCGGGTGATCTCAGGCAGGATCGGATAGCGGACCTGGCCATAGGCTTCGGCGATCAGCGTCGAGCAGATCGCCCGCGTCGGATCGCCGGAGCCGAACGCCAGCATGCGGCGGCGCCAGCGCACCGGCACCGGCGGCGTCGGCAGGAAGAAGCGCAGCATGTCGAAAATGTTCTTGAGATCGTATCTCAGGCCGAGCTTGCCGATCATGAAGGCAACGACCTTGTCGCGATCCTCCGGCGTCAGCCCGCTCGCCCGGCAGATGCGGGTGTTGTAGGTTCGGTAGCGCGAAAGCGGCACGGCAACGCAGCCCTCGCCGAGGGTCACCTCAATCAGACGCGGCCGCTCCGAACCGTCCTCGGGCTGCGGCAAGGCATCGCCGACATAGAAGGCCGCATGCGACCAGGTTGACTGGGTGAGATACTTGATCGCCGCCGAGATCTTCTGGTTGCCCTCGACGAGCAGGACATCGCCGGGCTGCAGCGTGCGGCGCAGCGTTTCGGCATCGGACGGCGTATAGGGCTCATAGCCCGAGGATTCATCCTGCAGCCGGCCGGCGAGCCAGCGGCCAAGTCGGTCCAGAAGGGTTTCGGCCGGCGCAGTCATCCCAGACGCCGATTAGCACAGGCCGGCCACTTAGACCATGATCAGGCGGCGCTCGCTTCCTCATGCGTAGTCGCGAGATCGTCGCGTGCCTTCCGCGCGAGCTTCCTGGCTGAACGCTTGGGGCTGTCGCCGAACAATTCGGCGGCCTCGGAAAGGCAGGCCTTGGTAAGGCTCTTTTCCGAGCGTTTCAGAAGCTTGCCCAGAAGCTTCGTGTCTTCGGGCGGACCGAGCGGCTCGCCGTCGGCAGCAAGCAGCGCGCATGACGAACACGTCATGCAGTTCGCCAAGCAGCTCGCCAAGTTTGTCGACCGCCTTGCGGCGGGCCTTGATCGGCGTCGGCCACAGGCGGCCGAGCAGCGACAGATGCATCGAGTGCGTCTTGGCCGCCTTACGCAGGTCGTGAAAATCGTCGGCCTCGCCGCGCGAGCCGGCTTTGTCCAACGCCTTCTTCGCCCGCCGCAAGATGGCGCGGGCGCCTTCGGCCAGGATATCGGCCGCTTGCTCGGGCTGATCGGGCAGCGACAGCTTTTCGATGCGCAGCATACCCTCCTGACAGGCGGCGACGGCGGCGTTTATGGCGGCGTCGAGGCCAGGGCCGGCATGAAGCTCATGCTGGCGCAACACCAGCCGCTCGCGGACAGGGTCGAGACCACCGCCGGCGGTCTGTTGCGGAAAGGCGGAAGCCAGGCGGTCGATGGTTTCGATGAGAGCGGTTGCCTGGCGCGGGCCGGCAAGCAGCGCCGACACCTGCTTGTAGCATTCGTTTTCAGCCTGGCAGAACGGTTCGTCACCGGAACGAACCAAGCGCAGCAAGGCGCGGGCGGCCTTCAGCCGCTTGCGGCACTTATGCACGCCTTGCTCCGGCTTGTCACGCGCCGTCTCGAGATGGCCGAGCACCTTGCCGATCTCGTCGGCCAATATGCGCCTGACCTCGCCGGTAAGCGGTAGGCGTGGATCGATGCGAAAGCTCATGCGGCGATCTCCGGAATCCCCCCAAAGGCGAGCGACGCGTTGTAGAACCTCGACTCGCCGGTGACCTCGCGACCAAGCCAGTCGGGCAGCATTTCTTCAGGTACGTCCTCCGGCGTCTCCAGCTCCGCGATCACCAAGCCCGCGAGCGCTCCGCCGAACACATCGACTTCATAGAGATAGCCGCGATCCCTAACATGGTGGCGTGTCTTCTCGATGACACGCCCGATGGCGAAGGCCATCAATTCCTCGGCCTCGGCAAGCGGGATCGGATACTCGAACTCGTCGCGCTCGCGCGCCTTGTCGCCGAACTTGAGCGTCAGCATGGCCGAGGCGCCGTCGCTGATGCGCACGCGCACCGTGCGCCCGGGCGCGGCGGCGAGGTAGAACTGGCGAATGCGGATTTCCGCCTCGACCAGATGTTGCCAGGCGTTGCCCAAGACCAGGAACTTGCGCTCGACTTCCTTGCCCATGGCCGCGCACTAAAGCGTGCGGGGACCAGCATGGCAAGCTGGGCCGAAAACAATTTGACTTTAATCAATCGATTGATTAAAAACCTAGTGCATGAGCAGGCAAACGAACGTCAGACGGGCGCAGCGCGAAGCCTCCCCGGCGGATCAGACGCGCGCGGCCCTCGTGCGCGCCGCGCTCAAGCTGTTCGGGCGGCAAGGCTTCGACGGCACCTCGACGCGCGAGATCGCCGCAGAAGCCAAGGCCAATATCGGCTCCATCGCCTATCATTTCGGCAGCAAGGAGGGGCTGCGGGCCGCCGCCGCCGACTATATCGTCGAGACCATCCAGACGATCGCCGGACAGGCGATCGGCCCGGCGCAGGCGCCGGGCCCGTCGGGTCCTGACGCGGCCAGGGCGCAGCTCTTCGTCGGGCTGGAGCGGATGGTGGCTTTCGTCGTCGCCACACCGGAAGCCGGCGAGATCGTACAATTTGTACTTAGAGAGCTGTCCCATCCGACCGCGGCGCTCGACCGCATCTATTCCGGCGTCTTCGAGCCGACGCACCGCAGGCTTTGCCAGATATGGGAGCAGGCGACCGGCGAGCCGGCCGAAAGCGAGGCCACCAAGCTCACCGTGTTCACCATTATCGGGCAGGTCATCTATTTCCGCATCGGCCGCGAAGCGGTGATGCGCAGGATGGGCTGGCGCGGGATCGGCAACAAGGAAGCGGGCAAGGTCGTCGCAGCCGCAAGCGACAATCTCAGGGCAATGCTGGCGGCGCGCGACGCGGCCGCCGGCAAGAAGGGCAAATCATGAGTTTTCTCTGTTCGCTGCCGCTCGCGGCCCAGCTGTTCGGCGCCTGCGCGCCGGCGGCGCCGCTCGCAGTCGGCTATGTCGAGGGCGAATATGTGCTGATGGCGCCGATCGAGGTGGCGCAAGTCGCAACGGTGACCGTCAAGCGCGGAGACCGGGTGATGCCAGGCATGCCGGTGGTGACGCTGGAAGATGCCGACGCCAAGATCGCCGTGGCGCAGGCGCAGGCCGCGCTGGCGCAGGCCGAGGCGCAGCTTGCCGACCTCAGGGTCGGCAAGCGGCCGGAAGAGATCGCCGTGCTCAAGGCGCAAGTCGACATGGCCAAGGCCCAGGCCGCCGACGCCAAGCACAAATACGACCGCGCCAGCGACCTCTACAAGCGCGGCACCGGCACGCAGGCCGATTACGACACCGCCTCCGCCACGCTGGAGACCGCCAATGCGCAGGTCGGCCAGGCGGAAGCCAATCTCGCCGTCGGCGGCCTGCCGGGGCGGGAGGAGATGATCAAGGCGGCCGAGAATCAGGTCAAGCAGGCGCAATCGGAGCTTGGGCAGGCGCGATGGCGACTGTCCAAGCGCGTGCTGGCGGCGCCTTCGGCCGGCCGCATCGACGACGTGATCCGCAATCCCGGCGACACCGCCGGACCGACCGCGCCGGTGATCTCGATGCTGCCTGACGGCGCCGTCAAGCTCAGCGTCTACGTGCCGGAGGCCTCATTCTCCTCGGTGAAGATCGGCACGCTGATCAGCGTCCATTGCGACGGCTGCGGGCCGGATCTCAAGGCGCGCGTCAGCTATGTGTCGCCCGATCCGGAATTCACTCCGCCGGTGATCTACTCGCTCGAGAACCGGCAGAAGCTGGTCTATCTCGTCGAGGCCCGGCCGGAAGGCGATGCCGGTGCGCTGCAGCCCGGCCAGATCGTCGATGTCGACTTGGCGGGCCTCCAAAAATGAACGTCATCGACGTCCGCGGGCTGGTCAAGCGCTTCGGCGGCAAGACGGTCGTCGACCATGTGACGATGACGGTGGGCGAAGGCGAGATCGTCGGCTTCCTCGGGCCGAACGGCTCTGGCAAGACGACCACCATCCGCATCATGTGCGGGCTTCTGACGCCGGACGAGGGCGAGGGCACGGTGCTGGGGTTCGACATCCGCGCCGACTCGCTCAGGATCAAGCGCGAAGTCGGCTACATGACGCAAAAATTCTCGTTCTACGAGGACCTGACGATCGGCGAGAATCTCGAATTCGTGGCGCGGCTCTACCAGCTGAAGCCGGTCGAGGACTATGTGTCGCGGACGCTGCGGGAGCTTGGCCTGAGCACGCGCCGCAACCAGCTGGCCGGGACACTTTCCGGCGGCTGGAAGCAGCGGCTGGCTTTAGCCGCCTGCATCATGCACAAGCCGAAGCTGCTCCTGCTCGACGAGCCGACGGCCGGCGTCGACCCGAAGGCCCGGCGCGAGTTCTGGGACGAGATCCACAGGCTGGCGGGCGGTGGACTGACCGTGCTGATCTCCACCCATTACATGGACGAGGCCGAGCGCTGCCACCGCATCAGCTACATTTCCTACGGCAAGTTGCTCGCCACCGGGACCGTGGACGAGGTGGTCGAGAATGCCGGGCTTACCACCTTCGTCGTGCAGGGGCCGCGGCTCGGCCGCGTGGCCGAGGCGCTGGAGGGGCGCCCGGGCGTCGACCAGGTGGCGCCTTTCGGCGCCACGCTGCATGTCGTCGGCTCGGACAAGGCGGCGCTGGAAAAGGCGCTTGCCGATGTCGAGAAGGAGCACAAAGGGGTGACGGTGACGCCCGGCGAGACCAGCCTGGAAGACGTGTTCATCCAGTTCATGGCCGGCTCCAAGGACAATATGGCATGAAAAATGGCCTGAAAGCGGTCTTTTCCTTCGCCAGGCTCGGCGCGCTGCTCATCAAGGAGTTCATCCAGATGCGGCGCGACCGCATCACCTTCGCCATGATGCTGGGCGTGCCGCTATTGCAGCTGGTGTTGTTCGGCTTTGCCATCAACAACGATCCGAAGAGCCTGCCGACGGCACTGGTGGCGATGAGCAACGACCAGTACACGCGCGCCATCGTCTCCGCCCTGCAGATGACCCGCTACTACCGTTTCGACCATGTGGCCGAGAGCGCGGCCGAGGCCGAAATGCTGATGGCCAAGGGCGCCGTCTCCTTCGTCGTCACCATTCCGGCCGACTTTGCCCGGCGCGTCGAACGCGGCGACAGCCCGCAGATCCTGATCGAGGCCGACGCGACCGATCCGGCGGCGGCGAGCGGCGCCATCTCGACGCTGGGCACGGTGGCGAGCCAGGCGCTGCTGCGCGCCCAGGGCATGCAGGCGACCGCCGCCGAGACCGCGAAGCAGCAGCTGCGGGTGGTTGTGCACCAGCGCTACAATCCGGAGGGCATCTCGCAATACAACATCGTGCCCGGCCTGCTCGGCGTCATCCTGCAGATGACGATGGTGATGATGACGGCGATGGCGCTCACCCGCGAGACCGAGCGCGGCACGATGGAGAACCTGCTCGCCATGCCGTCGAGCCCGACCGAGATCATGCTGGGCAAGGTGCTGCCTTTCCTCGTCGTCGGCGCGGTGCAGGTGGCGGTGGTGCTGGCGGCGGCGAAGCTTTTGTTCGGCGTCCCCTTCGTCGGCAGCCTGACGCTGCTGCTTTCGTCGGTGCTCGTCTTCGTGCTTTCGCTGGTGCTGCTCGGCTACACGATCTCGACCATGGCCCGCTCGCAGATGCAGGCGATGCAGCTCACCTTCTTCTTCTTCCTGCCGTCGCTGCTGCTCTCCGGCTTCATGTTCCCTTATCGCGGCATGCCGGGCTGGGCGCAGATTCTGGGCGAGATCTTCCCGCTGACGCATTTCTTGCGCATCACCCGCGCCGTCATGCTGAAGGGCGCCAACTTCAACGCGGTTGCCGCAGAGATCGGCTGGCTATCGGTGTTCGTGGTTTTGTTTGCCGGCGTAGCATTGGCGCGATTCAGGAGGACACTGGACTGAGCGGCAGCGCTCCGACCTTTTGATGCCGGCGGGACAGCGGCTATACCCGCGTGCGGGCCGCAACATTTACGCGGCCGTCATTATCTCCGCATAGGTGCCGAAATCGACATTGCCGCCGGAAAGCACCACGGCAACGCATTTGCCGGCGAGGTCGATCTCGCCTGACGAGAGCGCGGCAAGCGCGACGCAGCCGCCGGGCTCGACCACCAGCTTCAAATACGCCATGGCGTCGCGCATCGCCTGCGCCGTGGCCTTGTCGGAGACGGCGACGGCGCCGGCGAGGTTCCTGCGGTTGATCTCGAAGGTGATCAAGCCAGGCTCGGCGGTGAGGATCGCGTCGCAGATCGAAGTGTGGCCGGGTTCGTTGGCAACCCGTTCGCCCTTGGCGAGCGAGCGGCGCGTGTCGTCGAAATGCTCCGGCTCGACCGCCCAGACTTGCGTGTGTGGCGAGGCGTCCTTCACCGCAACGGAAATTCCGCTCGACAGACCGCCGCCGCCGCAAGGAACGACGACAGCGTCGAGGCTGATACCCAAGGCCTTTGATTGGCGCATCAGCTCCAGCCCGATGGTGCCCTGGCCGGCGATGATGGCCGGATCGTCGAAGGGCGGCACCAGCGCCATGCCCTTTTCGATGTAAGGGCGAACGATTGCCATGCGGTCGTCCTTGAAGCGGTCGAACGGCACCACGTCGGCGCCCATCTTGCGGACATTGCCGACTTTCAGCACCGGCGCGTCCGCGGGCATGGCAATGACCGCCTTGACGCCGAACATCGCGGCGGAAGCGGCGACGCCCTGCGCGTGGTTGCCTGACGAGAAGGCGACCACGCCGCGGCTGCGCTCCTCCGCGCTCAGCGACGACAGTTTGTTGTAGGCGCCGCGGATCTTGAAGGAGCCGGTGCGCTGCAGCGTCTCGGGCTTGAACAGGATGCGCCCGCCATAGCGCTTGTTGAGCTCCGGCGATTCGATGAGCGGCGTTTCGACGACCAGGCCGGAAAGCCGCGCGGCGGCGGCGCGGATGTCGGAAATGCCGGGAAGGGTGGTCATGAGCGTGGCCTCGTGGGGAACGGGACCGCCTATGGTGCACAGAAATTATCCCGGCGCGCCAACGGAAAAATGTGATGGAGACAATGTTGGTGATGATGACGGACGGCGAAGCGCCAATCTCCCCCCTTGCGGGGGAGATGGCCGGCAGGCCAGAGGGGGGCGCTGTCCCGCCGGCATCTCAGCCTATCAATGCTGGATACGCTCGCAAGTTGTTGGTTGCTCCACGTTTGCGGGGAAAGGTCGGCGTTCCTTCACACCCCCCTCTGTCCTGCCGGACATCTCCCCCGCAAGGGGGGAGATTGGCAGCTTCAACGCCGACGCCTTCGTGACGAAGTACGCCCGCTGACCCCAGCAGCGTCCGCGTCCGCTTCTTGCCGCCGAGCTTGCGCCAGCTGTTGAACCGATGCGTGGCGGCGGCAAACGAGATCTTCATCTGCTGGGCGACCGAATAGCGCGACTTGCCCTCGTCGAACATGCGGTAGCAGCATTCCACGCCTTCGTCGGTCAGCTTGCCGTCCGGCGTCTTGTTGTGCGGATTGGCGGGGTCGAATTTTTCGACCTGCTGCTCGACCATGGCCTTGAGCCGCTGCAGATCGGTCTCGATGCTGGCAATGAGATCGAGAACGGGTTTTGTGTCGAATGCGTGCGGAGGCTTCTTTTCCGTCATGCCTTGCTTCCTCGTTTTTAGCTGGTGCGGTGCATATAGGTGAACATTCGGCAATAATGAAGGGCGGGGCGGGAAACCCGTGGGTCAATGAATTCCGCCTAGCCCACGGCTTCCGCGATTGACCCTCGGCGCTCAAACCCCTAGTTTAGAACTGTTCTAAACTAGGGTGATTTCCTCATGCTTTCCCGTGTTTTCGGCTTTGGGCGCCGCTCCTTCGATTCATTGTCTGAACAGGAGATCCTGGCGCTGGCTATCTCGTCGGAAGAGGACGACGGGCGCATCTACCGCGCCTATGCCGACGCGCTGGCGCAAGACTTTCCGCAGTCGGCCAAGGTGTTCGAGGCGATGGCCGAGGAGGAAGACGGCCATCGCGATTCCCTGATCGAGCTTCACCGTAGGCGCTTCGGCGAGCGCATTCCGCTGATCCGCCGCGAGCATGTCAGAGGCTACTACGAGCGCAAGCCGGACTGGCTGGTGCGGCCGCTCGGCATCGAGCATGTGCGCCGCCAGGCCGAGGAGATGGAGCAGCAGGCCTACCGCTTCTATGTCGAGGCGGCCAAGCGCACCACCGATGCATCGACGCGGAAGCTGCTCGACGAGCTGGCCGCGGCCGAGCTCGGCCATGAGAACTCCGCGCATGAGCTGGAGCAGAGGCACGTCCCGGGCGAGGTCAAGGCCGAAGAGGCAACGGCGGAGCAGCGCCAGTTCATCCTCACCTATGTCCAGCCGGGGCTCGCCGGGCTTATGGACGGTTCGGTCTCAACCCTGGCGCCGATCTTCGCCGCCGCCTTCGCCACCCATCAGACGTTCCAGACCTTCCTCGTCGGCCTCGCCGCCTCGATAGGCGCCGGCATATCGATGGGCTTCACCGAGGTGGCCTCCGACGACGGCAAGCTGTCGGGGCGCGGCTCGCCGGTGAAGCGCGGGCTGACCGTCGGCGTGATGACGACGCTGGGCGGGCTCGGCCACGCGCTGCCCTACCTCATCCCTTATTTCTGGACGGCCACGATCGTCGCCGCGATCGTGGTGTTCTTCGAGCTCTGGGCGATCGCCTTCATCCAGAACCGCTACATGCAGACGCCATTCTGGCGCGCCGCCTTCCAGGTGGTGCTGGGCGGCGCGCTGGTGTTCGGGGCGGGGGTGCTGATCGGGAGCGCGTAGGTCTTCCCTTCTCCCCTTGCAGGAGAAGGTGGATCGGCGCGCAGCGCCGAGACGGATGAGGGATGCTGGACGGAGTGTGAGGTTGGCGTTCCCTGGGACACCCCTTATCCGTCGCCTTCGGCGACACCTTCTCCTACTGGACAGAGGGAGAAGGGGGGAGCTTCATCCGTTTACCGCTCGACTATCCTGTGGCGCCTCGGCCCTTTCGGTCAGCCCATAATCGCGCACGACATGGGCGATGCGCAGCCGATAGCCGGCAAAGATTCCGCCGCGGCCGGCCTTCTGCGCCTGCCGGTGCTCCTCGGTGTTGCGCCAGGCCTTTACCGCTTCCTCGTCGCGCCAGAAGGACAGCGAGAGCACGCGCTTCGGATCGGCCAGGCTCTGGAAGCGCTCGACCGAGATGAAGCCGTCGATGCTCTCGAGCAGGGGCTTAAGCTCCGCGGCGATGCCGAGATAGGCATCGCGTTTTCCCTCCGCCGGCTCCACCTCGAAGATGACAGCGATCATGCCTCTATCCCTTCCTTGATCGTGACGTTGGTATCGAAAACCTTCCTCGGCCCATGCGGCCCCGATACCAGTTTCAGGAAGATGCGATCTTCCTTGAGGATGAAATTCTCACGCCGCGCGAAGTCGTAGTTTGCCTTGCCGGCCGGGTCGGCGGCAAGCCGCGCGCGATAGGCTTCGTAAGCCGCGAGGTTCTCGATGTTGTAGGCGGCGTAAGCGGTGGTGGCCGAGCCTTCATGCGGCGCGAAATAGCCGATCAAATCGGCGCCGCAGCGCGGGATGGCCTGGCCCCAGGCGCGCGCATACTGCTCGAAGGCCGGCTTGCCGAACGGGTCGATCTCGTAGCGGATGAAGCAGGTGATGGTCATTTTCGGTCTCTCCTCGTCGGTTGGCGTCCTGGCGACGATGGTTCGACCGAGGTCGAACCATCGCTTCACTCGACGTGCTAGGCATTCTCGTGTCAGGAGCGTTGGCCGCGCTGCTTGAGCTGACCTGAGAATAATGCTTCCCTCACGGGGATGCTTCGATAAGGATCGAACTATGCGTGAAGGACCCGACATCGCCCGCATCGCCAGCCTGGTCGGTGATCCCGCCCGCGCCAACATGCTGACCGCGCTGATGGGCGGCACGGCGCTGACCGCATCGGAACTGGCGCTGGAAGCCGGCGTGTCGCTGCCCACCGCTTCCTCGCATCTCGCCAAGCTGATGGATGGCGGGCTGCTGACTTTGGCGAGCCAGGGCCGGCACCGCTACTACGGCCTCGCCGGCCCCCAGGTGGCCGGCATGATCGAGGCGATCATCGGCGTTGCCGAAGCCGTCGGCCCGAAGCGGGTGCGGCCGGGACCGCGCGACGCGGCGATGCGGGTGGCGCGCGTGTGCTACGACCATCTCGCCGGCGAGCAGGCGGTGGCGATGCTCGATCGCCTCGTCGGCAGGAAAGTGCTTTTGCGCGAGGACAACGAGATCAGGCTGGCGCCTTCCGGTGCTTCGCATTTCGCAGCGCTCGGCATCGAGATCGACACCAAGGCCAGACGACCGGTCTGCCGCGCCTGCCTGGACTGGAGCGTGCGACGCTCGCATCTCGCCGGCGCGCTGGGCGCTGCCATCCTCGACAAGGTGATCGCCGAGAAATGGGCACGGCGCGAGAAGGACAGCCGCGCCGTGGTGTTTTCGCCAAAGGGCAAGCAGGCGTTCGAGAGGGTGTTTCTGGCGTAGGTTTCGCCTGCGATCGTTTAGAAAGGTCGGCGGGACGCACCCCCCTCTGTCCGGCAGGACAGAGGGGGACTGCCCCGCCGACGTCAAAAGATTCACCCCCGCTTCAACACCTTCCCCAGCTTGAAGAAATCCTTCCATGGGTCGGCCTTCTTCAGCTGCTTCAGCGTCGTCTCGTCGCCGATCGGGAAAGCGTTGGGCGGCAGGCCCTTTTCAAGCTCCGGCCAGGTTGCCGGCATCGACACCGTCGCGCGCTTCTTGGCGCGCGAGGAGTAGGGCGCCACGGTGGTCGCGCCGCGGCCGTTGCGCAAATAGTCGACAAAGACTTTTCCGGTGCGCGCCTTCTTCGACAGGGTCGCGGTGTAGCGGTCCGGCGAGGCCTGCTCCAGGGCGCGGGCGAAATCATGGGCGAAGTCCTTGACCTCGTCCCAGTCGGCCGAGGCTTCGAGCGGCACCAGCACGTGATAGCCCTTGCCGCCGGAGGTCTTGACCAGGTTCGGCAGCGACAGATCGTCCAGCCGCTTATGGATGTCGAGCGCCGCTTCGCGCACGCGGCTCACGTCGACACCTTCGTCCGGATCGAGGTCGAAGATGATCTGGTCCGGCTTTTCCAATTCCTCGATCGTTGAGCCCCAGATATGGACCTCGACCACACCATACTGGACAAGCGCCGCAAGCCCGTCGAAATCCTTGATGAACAGGATCTCCTCGCCATCCGTCGGATCCTTCATCCTGGCGATCTTGTCGCTCATGCCGGGCGAGGCGTGTTTCTGGAAGAAGCGCTGGTCGTTGATCCCATCCGGCGCCCGCACAAGGGCCAGCGGCCGGTTGACGACGAATTGCTGCATGCGCGGCCAGACCAGAGCGTAATGGTCGAGCAGGTCCTGCTTTGAGATCTTTTCGTCGGGCCACAGCAGCTTGTCGGGATGGGAGAGTTTTACCGAGGTCCTGGCGGATCCGGCCGAGGCTGCCTTCGGCGCCGCCTTGCCGCTCCTCGCCTTCGCGCCGCTCTCGGCCTTGGCGGCGGCTTTCTTCGGCTCTTCCTGCACGACTTCCTCCGCCGGCTTGTCCTCGCGCAATCCCTGGAACGAGGCGTGGCGGATTATACGGTCGGATGTCCAGCTGCGGAACTCCACTTCGCCGACGAGTTCGGGCTTCACCCAGGTAAGGCCCTTGCCCTTCGGCACGGCCGTCGAGAAGGGCGATTCCTTGACCTTGAGGCCGTCGAGCTGCTTCTTGAGGTTTGCGGCAACCTTGCCGGAAAAGCCGGTGCCGACACGGCCGGCGTAATGCAGCTTGCCGCGTTCGTTGTAACCCACCAGCAGCGAGCGCAGGCCGCGGCCGGTCTTGTCCGAAGGCAGATAGCCGCCGATGACGAATTCCTGGCGCAGCGTGCATTTCGACTTGATCCAGGTGAGGCCGCGCCCGCTGCGGTAGGGCGCATCGGCGCGTTTCGAGACTACGCCTTCGAGGCCCATGCGGCAGACATGCTGCAGCATCACCTTGCCGGGCTCGTGAAAATGGTCGCTGAAGCGCAGCGCCGAATCCTCGGGCTGCTCGCCGAGCAGTTCGGCCAGAGCCTGCTTGCGCTCGACCAGCGGCTCGCGGCGCAGGTCCTTGCCGTCGAGCCGCATCAGGTCGAAGACATAGAAGGTGAGACGGTCGGTGCGGCGGGCCGAGAGAGCAGCCTGCAGCTGGGGAAAGGAGGACACGCCGCTGTCGGCCAGCACGACGACCTCGCCGTCGATGATGGCGTCCCGGCATTTCAGCTTTGCAAGTGCCGCGGTGACCGGCCCGTCGAATTTGTCGGTCCAGTCGAGGCCTCCGCGCGTCAGCAGCCTGACGTCGCTGCCGGCGATCTGCGCCTGCATGCGGTAGCCGTCGAACTTCACCTCGTGCAACCATTCGTCGCCCGAAGGAGCGTCCTTTTCCAGCGTAGCGAGCTGCGGCTCGATGAATTCGAGGCGCCGGGCGCGCCCGGCCTTTGCCTTGGGGGCCGCCGGTCTGTCGGAATGCCAGACCTTCGGCTTCGCGCCCTTGGCTGCCTTGCCTTCGCCAACCTCCTCGACAGTGAGGCCCGACCTCACCGATTGCGGTTCGTCCTTGAGGATGTCCTCGCCAGGGCGGGCGGCCGCATCGTCGGCCTTGATCAGCAGCCAGTTGTCGCGTTTTTCGCCGCGACGCGGCTTCAGCCGGACCAGATTCCAGCGCCCGTGCAGCTTGTAGCCTTCGAGCTCGAAGCCGATATGGCCTTTCTTCATGCCTTCGGCCGGATCGCCTTCCGGAATCCATCTGCCGTCGTCCCAGACGATGACCGAGCCGCCGCCATATTCGCCTTTCGGAATGGTGCCCTCGAAGGAGGCGTAGTCGACCGGGTGGTCCTCGACATGCACGGCCAGCCGCTTCTCGTGCGGATCGAGGCTCGGGCCGCGCGTCACCGCCCAGCTCCACAGCACGCCGTCATGTTCCAGCCGAAAATCGTAGTGGAGCCGCGTGGCGGCGTGCTTCTGGACGACGAAGATGCCGCCGGCCTCGCCCTTCTTGTGCCGACGCGGCTTGCCGGCCGGCTCGGAGGTTTTCCTGAAATCGCGCTTGGCATGATATTGCTCGAGGCTCGCCATGACGCCACTCTCCTATGCGGATTTGCGACTTCTGTGCCGATTGTGACTGGCCGCGGAGGCCTTGGCCTTCGTCCGCGCCGCCGGCGCCTTCGATGACGATTTACCGGCTTTGCCGCCGCCCTCCGCGTTCAGGCTCTTCTTCAGCGCGTCGAACAGGTTGACGACATTGGACGGCTTCGCCGGCGCCTTGGCCTTGGGCGCCTTCTTGCCGGCCTTCTTGGCGCGGATCAGCTCGAGCAGCGCGTCCTCATAGCGGTCGTCGAACTTCGAAGCGTCGAACTTCGTCTTCTTCTGGGCGATGATGTGCTGGGCGAGATCGATCATCTCGTTATCGGTCTTGGTTGCCTCGATGTCGTCGAAGACCGTCTCGGGCTGGCGCACCGTATCGTCGTAGCGCAGCGTCGTCAGCACCATGCCCTTGCCGAGCGGCTCGATCACCACCGGGCGTTCGCGCTGATAGAGCACGATGCGGGCGAGGCCGGCCATCTTCTTCGCCGCCATCGCATCGCGGATGACGGCGAAAGCTTCTTGCGACACCTCGTCCGCCGGGGAAACATAGTAGGGCGTGTCGAGATAGATCTGCTCGATCGAGGATTTCTCGACGAAGCCGTCGAGACTCAGCGTGTGCGAAGACTCGATCTGCACCGCCTCGATCTCGTCTTCCTCGATATGGACGAACTCACCGTCGCTCACCTCGTAACCCTTGATCTCGTCGCCGTCTTCCAACGGCTTGCCTGTCCCGGCGTCGACGTAGATGCGTTTGACGGTATTGCCGGTCTTGCGGTTGAGGATACGGAAAGAAACCTTTTCAGCGTGCGTGACGACGTTGGTCAGCTCGATGGCGCAAGTGACCAGCGACAGTTTCAGATAGCCCTTCCAGGCCGGGCGCGGTGCCATGGCGAACTCCAACGCGATGCGATCCTAATCGCAACGGACGGGGCCCGCTTGGGTTCCGGCAAGGCCGCCTGGGAGCGGCGCCTGTCAGGCGGCCTGCAGGTTGATCCTGCCTTCCGCCATTTCGGTGAGCTTGCGGTCGGTCGCCTGCTCGTCCTTGAGGTTCTTGGCCAGGACATTGGCGCAGTCGCTGCGGCCGAGCTGCTTGGCCCAGGCGATCAGCGTGCCGTAGCGCGTCATCCCGTAATGTTCGATGGCCTGCGCGGAGGCGATCAGCGCGGCATCGAGAACCTCCCGGTCGTCGATATCGCTGCTCACCTCACCGACTTCCTCGAGAATGCCGTCGATGGCCGGGCAGTTGATGGTCTTGGCCCTGATGCCGTGCAGCTCAAACACCTGCTCGACCCGGCCGATATGGCCCTTGGTCTGCGCGAGGTGTTTTTCGAAGCCGGCCTTCAGCTGCGGATCGGTCGCCTTGCCGATCATCTTCGGCAGCGTCCGTTCGACCTGTTTCTCGGCATAATAGATGTCGCGCAGCGTATGGACGAAGAGGTCGTCCAGCGTCCTGATGTCCTTCGAGAAGAAACCCATGGCTGTTGCCTTCCATTTGCTTGTGCCGGGTTGGAATTCAAACGGCGGTGCGCGCCGCCAATCTCGGAGCCGGCCAGCGCCGGCCTGAGGGTCAACGTGCCCCTTCCAGGCGGGTTCCTGACCTTTCCGCGCGAGCAATGAAATTTCCGGGCGCCGCCCGAAGGTGAAACAGAAGCGCGCCCAAGCGACATCCGGACGAAACATATGTGATGCAAAAGCCACACGAGCCGGAAAGGCGACAAAAGGCGCGGAAAGACCGCGAATCAGCCGCATTCCAGCCACGAAGCAGCGAGTTTCGGACCAGAAATTAACATCGCGTTCACCGACTATTCACGCCTCGACGCTACGATGCCCGCAATTCGGAAGGGACATCCGAAAACGGGACAGGGACAGGTAAAATGAACTTCTGGAACCACATCGCCGGCTATGCCGCCGCCATTCGCGAATTTGTCGCGCCGACCTATCGGCCCGAGCGCTATTACATGCGCGGCCCGGGCCCGGCCTGCGCCCGCCGCGGCAACTCGCTCGGCATCGGGACGAACTGACCATGATGCTCGACAGCCGCCACGATAGCCGGATCTGCAAGCCGGCCGCCGACAACCGCGCCACGACCCATCGCGACGAGCGTCCCGCCGTTATCGACGGCAGGCGTGCGACAACGCCGCGACTTTGACGCCGCCGCCGGCTGGCTTAGTGTGCTCCTGGTTTGGTGCCCAGGGGCACTAGCAGCCGGGGCCGACATGACCGACCTGCCCGAACCGAAGTGTCCTCTTCTCCCAGGCAAAGCCTACGACGCTGACCGGCCGCTGATCGTCTTCGACGGCGTCTGCGTGTTTTGCTCGGGCTTCGCCCAACTGATCGTCAAGCTCGACCGCGACCAGCGCTTCCGCTTCGCCACGGCGCAATCGCCATTCGGCGAGGCGTTGTTTCGCAAATACGGCCTGCCGACCGACAATTACGAAACCAATCTCGCCGTCATCGACGGCGCCGCCTTCACGAAGCTCGACAGTTTCGTCGCCGTCATGGCGGCGCTTGGCTGGCCGTGGCACGCCGCAAGGCTGCTGCTTGTCCTGCCGCGGCCGCTGCGCGACTGGCTCTATGACCGCGTCGCGAAAAACCGCTATGCGCTGTTCGGCAGGAAGGACAGTTGCGAAATACCATCCGCCGAACTGCGCCAGCGGCTGATCGGCTAAAGCGCGTCGCGATCTTCAGATTCGCTCCATGCGCTTTAGATTTTTGATTTTACGCATGTCTTTATCCCGAAACCGGTTCCCACCTTCGGGAGACATGCTTTAGGCCGTCGGCGGCGGTTGTGATCCGCTGTCTCGACCGGTCATGGTTCGCAAGGCTCGAGCACGATCGTTTCTCCCGCTGCCCTGCCCAGCTCGCGACAGCCTTTGGCCGTGCACAGCGTCCAGCCTTCCCCGGTTGCACCGGACGCCGCGAGCACCAGGCGCGGCTGAGGGCCGATCCGCGGCGCATAGACCCACCAGCCGTCGCGCAGCACCGAGCCAACGGGCGGCTCCATGCCGGCGCCGGAGCCCTTGACGCGTGCTTCGACGATCCGCAGGGCTGCCGGCGTTACCTTCCAGTCCTCCTGCCAGCGTGTCCGCTCCACCGAATGCGTCCAGGACAGGGTGAAGGCGGCCGTGGCCAGAACCACCGTTTTGCCGCCAGCAAGGATACAGAGGCTCACGCAGCGTCCCTTGCCGAAGCCTGGCGTGCGCGCCAGCAGTGCCAGCCGATCCACCCAAACGCCAGCACCCAGCCGGTCTCGTCGGTAAGCGGCAGCGCTGCGACCAGAAGCACACCTGCAGCGAAAGCGACGATACGTTCCCACCAGACCATGCGGCGGACGAGGAAGCCGACGGCGGCGGCGCCCCAGAGCACGATGCCCATGCAGGCCTTGACGACGATGTAGGCGACCTCGACCGGATAGCCGAACGAAGCGGCGATCGGGCCGGAATCCTGCAGCATCAGCGCCGGCGTGTAGACGGCCATGAACGGCACGACGAAACCGGCGATGGCGAGCTTTGTCGCCTGGATGCCGATCTTGAGCCCGCTTTCCCTGGCCATGGGCGCAGCCGCGAAGGCAGCCAGCGCCACGGGCGGCGTGAGATCGGCCATGATGCCGAAATAGAAGACGAACATGTGGCTGACCAGCAACGGCACGCCGAGCGACAGAAGCGCCGGGCCGGCGAGCGAGGAGGTGATGATGTAGTTGGGGATGGTCGGGATGCCCATGCCGAGCACCAGGCAGGTGAGCATGGTCAGCACCAGCGACAGGAACAGGTTGTTCTCGCCGATGGAGATGATCCAGCCGATGAAGGTCGAGGCGACGCCGGTCAGCGTCAGCGTGCCGATGACGATGCCGACGATGGCGCAGGCGATGCCGACGGGCAGCGCGTTCTTGGCGCCTTCCGCGAGCGAGTCGACACAGATGCGAAGCGTCTCGCGTCCGCCCTTGACGGAGAAGCAAGCGACGATGAGCGCCGCGATGACAAGGCTGAGCACATTGACGCCGAACCGCATGAAGGAAGCGGCGGCAAGCCCAAGCGCCAGCCAGAAGACGACGCGGAAGGCCATCGGACCGATCAAGGCGGCCAGCGGCGTGCCGAGGATGAGCACGATGGTCAGCGCCAGGCCCATGGTACCGGCGAAAATCGGCGTGTAGCCGGCAAAGAGCAGGTAGACGAGCACGGCAAGCGGCAGCACCAGCGGCCAGTGTTGCTTCACCGCGTCCCAGGGATTGGGCAGGTCGCCCTTGGCCATGCCGTGCAAGCCTGCTTTGCCGGCCTCCAGATGCACCTGCCAGAAACAGGCGCCGAAATAGAGCAGCGCCGGAATGATCGCCGCCTTCACCACCTCGGCATAGGCCATGTTCAGCGTCTCGGCCATGATGAAGGCGACCGCGCCCATGACCGGCGGCATGATCTGGCCGCCCATCGAGGATGTCGCCTCGACCGCGCCGGCAAAGGCCGAGCGGAAGCCGAAGCGTTTCATCAGCGGAATGGTGAATTGGCCGCTCGCCACCACATTGGCAACGCCGGAGCCGGAAATGGTGCCCATCAGCGCCGAGGAGAGCACGCAGACCTGGGCCGGGCCGCCGCGCCACGAACCGACCAGGCCGAGCGCGAAATCGTTGAAGAGCGCGATCATGCCGGCGCGTTCGAGAAAGGCGGCGAAGACCACGAAGATGAAGATATAGGCGGCCGAAACATAGACCGGCGTGCCGTATATGCCCTCGGTGCCATAGGCGAAGGTGTCGACGAGCTGGGCGAAATCGTAGCCGCGATGGATGAAGGGCGGCGGCAGGTGATTGCCGACGAAGCAATAGGCGAGGAAGATGAAGGCAATGACCGCGAGCGGCAGCCCCATCAGCCGCCGTGCCGCTTCGAAGACGAGCACCACCAGCACGGTGCCGACGATCAGGTCCGGCGTGGTGAGGAAGCCGGAACGGCGGATGAGATCGGTATAGAACACCCAATTGTAGAGGCCGGTGCCGAAGCCCAGCCCACCGAGCATCCAGAACGCGGCCTTCGCTGCCGTGCCGGTGGCGCGCAGATTGGCGATCAGGCCGAAGCCAAGCAGCAGCAGGAAACCGACATGCATGGCCCGCACCACCTGGCTGGGCAGACTGCCATAGGCGGCGATGTAGATCTGGAAGGCGGAAAAGGCGACGGCAATCAGGAAGGCCGCCTTGCCGGCAATGCCCTCGCCGAAGCCTGGCGGCAGGCCTTCGATAGGCTCTTCGACGGTCGGAGAAAGGACGGTGGGGGTTTCGGTCATTGGCGGGTTCCTGGCGACGTCCGTCCGCTTGAGGGGAGGGGAATCGCATAAGGTGCTCCCCTCACCCAGCCTCCGCTTCGCTCCGCTGACCTCTCCCCGAGGGGATAGGTGTTTGCCAGCGCTGGCGCCGGTCTCTTCTCCCCCACGGGGAGAAGGTGGCCGCGGAGCGGCCGGATGAAGGGGCGGCGCTGCGCTGTGCGATAGCCCTCCCCTCAAGGGGAGGCCTTACTTGATGAGCCCTTTTTCCTTGTAATATTTCTCCGCGCCGGGATGCAGCGGCACGGGCATGCCGACCAGCGCCTTGGCGGGATCGATCGCCTTGGCGGCGGCGTGGGCGGCGGCGAGCTGGTCGAGATGCTCGAACATCAGCTTGGTCATCTGATAGGCGGTCTCGTCGGAAACGTCGGCGCGGGTGACGAGGAAATTGCCCACCGCGGCGGTCGCGACATCCTCCGTCTGGCCCTCATAGGTTCCCTTCGGGATGACGACCGAAAGATAGGGCGAGCCGATCTTGGCCACGTCCTCGGCCGGGACGGCGACGACGTTGATCGGCACCGAGGTGGCGAGGTCGCGGATCGAGGCGACGCCGAGGCCCGCGGATTGCAGTGTGGCGTCGAGCTGGCGATTCTTGATCAGCTCGACCGATTCGGCGAAAGGCAGATATTCGACGCGCCCGAGATCCTCGTATTTCAGCCCGGCGGCAGCGAAGATGGCGCGGGCGTTGAGTTCCGTGCCGGAGGCAGGCGCGCCGACCGACAGGCTCTTGCCCTTGAGATCGGCGAGCGTCTTGATGCCGGAGTCCTTGCTGGCGACGATCTGAATGTAGTTGGGGTAGATGGCGGCAATGCCGCGCAGCTTATCGAGCTTGCCGGGGAAGCCGGCTTCCGTGTTGCCTTCGGCGGCGAGCTTGACGGAATCGCCGAGCGCAAAAGCGATTTCGCCCTTGCCCTGCTGCAGCAGGTTGAGGTTCTCGACCGAGGCCTTCGTTGCCTGCACCTGGGTGCGGGCGCCTTCGATACCCTTGCCGTAAATCTCGGACAACGCGACGCCGAGCGGATAATAGACGCCCGACGTGCCGCCGGTGAGTACATTGATGAATTCCTGCGCCCCGGCCGACATAGCGCCGAGGCCGAACGACAGCGCCAGCGCGCCGGCGGCAACAAGCTTGGTCCTGAAACTGAGCATCCTATTTCCTCCCTGAAACATCCGCGCCGCGCCGCCCCTCCCTGGCGCCGGCCACGGCGAGTTTAGACGGCAGCCGGGAAATGCCAACCCGCAATTGCAGACCTCCGGTTTCACATGACCGGAGTCCACCTTTTTTGGGATCAAGGTCCGAACCAACGGTTGAGTGGGTGCCGAATCAGGGCAATCGCTTCAGGTTGCGAATTCGTCTTCCGAGCGCCGGCGTTGCCGACGTCGACGATTGGTGGTCCTCGCTGCAGCCTGGAAACTATCGTTGGCCTGACGTGATTGCCCTGAGTGCCCAAAGCCGCCCGACTTGCGCTCTCCTGCGCAGGGGACGAAGATTTTTCCCGGCGCCTGTCGAAATCGGCCGTGGCCGCACGACTTTAGCTCGGTCCGCGACGATGCGGCCTTCGAGAGAAAACGGAGATGACCATGCGATACATGCTGTTGATCTACAATGACGAAGCCGCAATGGCGAATACGCCGCGTGATAAGGTTGAGCAGACCCTCGCGGCCTATGGCGCCTATACCGAAGCCCTGAAGAAATCCGGCGCGTACCTCGCCGGCGAAAGGCTGCGCCCGACCCAGGCGGCCACCTCGATACGGCTGGCCAACGGCAAGACCAACGTGCTCGACGGCCCCTATGCCGATACCAAGGAGCAGCTTGCCGGCTTCTACATGATCGAAGCGACGGATATCGACACGGCTATGGAATGGGGTGCGCGCTGCCCGGCGGCCAGCACCGGCACGGTGGAGGTGCGGCCGATCTGGGAAATGACCGACTACCTGTCCTAGAAATGTCCATATGACGGACGGTCGCTCGGAGATGGCGCGGGCGGCGGCCGAGGCGGCCGCCCGGCAAAGCTACGGCAAGCTGGTCGCCTACCTCGCGGCCCGCACGCGCGACGTCGCCGGCGCCGAGGATGCGCTGGCCGATGCCTTCGCCGCAGCGCTGGAGCGCTGGCCGAAAAGCGGCGTGCCCGAAAAACCGGAAGCCTGGCTGCTGGCGGTGGCACGCCGGCGCGACGTCGACGCCGTGCGCCGGCGGCTGACCGGCGAGGCGGCTCGCGGCCATCTGCAGCTGATTGCCGAGGAGGCGGAGGCGCGCATGATGAATGACGAGTTGCCTGACGAGCGGCTCAGGCTGATGTTTGCCTGCGCCCATCCGGCGATCGAGGCCAGCGTGCGCGCGCCGCTGATCCTGCAGACAGTGCTTGGCTTCGACGCCGCGGCAATAGCCTCGGCCTTCCTGGTCTCGCCGGCGACGATGGGCCAACGCCTGGTACGCGCCAAGAACCGCATCCGCGAGGCCGGCATCCCCTTCCGCGTGCCGGAACGGGCCGAGCTCGGCGAGCGGCTCGACGCGGTGCTGGAAGCGATCTACGCCACCTTTGCCGAGGGCTGGTCGGACCCGGCCGGCACCGAGACGCGCCGGCGCAACCTCGCCAGCGAAGGCATCTGGCTCGGCCGGCTGGTCGCGTCGCTGATCCCGGACGAGCCGGAGACGCTCGGGCTTCTGGCGCTGATGCTTTTCGCCGAAGCCCGGCGCGCCGCGCGGCGCAGCTCCGAAGGCGACTTCGTGCCGCTTGCCGACCAGGACACCGCATTCTGGGACGACAGGCTGATCGACGAGGCGGAAGAGCTGCTCAGGCGCGCCGCGCCCCGAGCAATCATCGGCCGCTACCAGCTGGAAGCCGCCGTGCAATCGGCGCATACGGCGCGACGGCTTAGCGGCAGCACCGACTGGGCCGCGATCCGCCAGCTTTACGATGCACTGATGGCGATCGCCGGCTCGCCGGTAGTGGCGATCAACCGCGCCGTGGCGATCGCCGAAGCCGAGGGAGCGGTAGAGGGTCTTGCCGCGCTCGACGCGATCGGCGACGACAGGCGGCTTGCCGAATACCAGCCTTACTGGGCGGCAAGGGCCGGGCTGTCAGCCAGGCTCGGCAAGACCGCCGAGGCCGCTGAAGCCTACGACCGGGCGATAGGCCTTGAGCGCGATCCAGCCTTGCGCCGCTTCCTGCAGGCCGAGCGGGGAAAGCTGATTCGGAATTGAGGGCGAATCTCCCCTTGAGGCCGGGCTGTCGCATAGGGTGCTCCCCCCTCACCCAGCCTCCGCTTCGCTCGGCTGACCTCTCCCCGAGGGGAGAGGAGATTGCCGGCGTCGGCGCCAGTCTCTTCTCCCCACGGGGAGAAGTTGGCCGCGAAGTGGCCGGATGAGGGGGGCCGGCGCTGCCATATGCGATTGTCCTGCCTCGAAAGGGAGATTTGGCGCGGCCAGATGAGGCGCGAAGGATCGCGACGATCGGCTCTCGGCGAGCCTACGCCCCCAGCCCGTCGAACAGGATCGTCGAGAGATAGCGCTCGGCGAAGGATGGGATGACCACGACAAGGTTCTTGCCCTTGTTCTCCGGCCGCGAGCCGACAACGATGGCCGCCTGCAGCGCTGCGCCCGAAGAAATGCCGACCGGGACGCCTTCGAGGCGGGCGACGAGGCGGGCATTGGCAACCGAATCCTCGTTCGAGACCCTGACGATCTCGTCATAGATCGTGGTGTCGAGAATCTTGGGCGCGAAGCCGGCGCCGATGCCCTGGATCTTGTGCGGGCCGGGCTGGCCGCCGGAGAGCACCGGCGAGGCTTCCGGCTCGACGGCCACGACATGCAGCGAGGGCTTGCGCTTCTTCAGCACCTGGCCGACGCCGGTAATGGTGCCGCCGGTGCCGATGCCGGCAACGAAGATGTCGACCTCGCCATTGGTGTCGTTCCAGATCTCCTCAGCCGTGGTGCGGCGGTGGATTTCCGGATTGGCCGGGTTCTCGAACTGCTGCGGGATGATGGCGTTGGGGAGCGTCGCGGCAAGCTCGTCGGCCTTGGCGATGGCGCCCTTCATGCCTTTCGGCCCTTCGGTCAGCACCAGCTCGGCGCCGAGCAGCGCCAGCATCTTGCGCCGCTCGACCGACATGGTCTCCGGCATGGTGAGGATCAGCTTGTAGCCCTTGGCGGCGGCGGCGAAGGCCAGCGCGATGCCGGTGTTGCCGGAAGTCGGCTCGATCAGCGTGGTCTTTCCGGGCGAAATCTTGCCGGCCTCCTCCAGCGCCTCGATCATGGCGACGCCGATGCGGTCCTTGACCGAGGCGATCGGGTTGAAGAATTCGAGCTTGGCCAGGACATTGGCGACGATGCCCTTCTCCTTCGCAAATTTATCGAGCCGCACCAGCGGCGTGTCTCCAATCGTCTCGGTGATCGAGTTGAAGATGCGGCCGCGGCCGGGGACGCGCGCTGAGGTGACGGGCTTGTTCATTGGTTTCGCTCCCAAGGCAATGGCATAGGCAAACAGAATAAGGCTTTCAGCCGCGCAAGATAGGCCGGCCGCCGAAAATATCCGAGTGGGGCGGTTGCTGAAAACCGCCCCGTGCCGGAATTGCATTTTCCGGATCGGCCCGTTTTCGGAATGGCTTGGCCGAAACGCCGGACCGGTTGATACAGGAGCCTATTGGCGCGCCGCTATAGCTGCGGCTGCGCCCATCATGAAGCCGGCGGCGGTGCGGTTGAGCGCCTTCAGCGCGCGCGGCGACTTGAGGAACCAGCGCGCCTTGGCGGCGAGCGCCAGGTAGGGCACCAGCACCACGAACAGCACGACGACCGTAAGCGCGGCCAGGATAGCGTAATCGGCCAGCGTGATCGTTTTGAGGTCGACGATGGTTGGCGTGATGGCGAGGTAGAAGATCATCGTCTTCGGGTTGCCGAGCGTGACCGTCAGCCCGGCGATGAAGCTTGCCACGAAACCGCCCTTGCCTTTGCGCGCCTCAATGTTCTCGGGCGAGATGCCGCTGGTCCAGAAGCGCCAGGCAAGGAAGGCGAGATAGGCGACGCCCGCCCATTTGATGGCGAGGAAGACCATGCCGAAGGTCTGCGCAACGAAAGCGAGGCCGAGCACGACGGCTGTGAGATAGGTGAGATCGCCGAGCATGAGCCCGAAGGACATCGCCAGAGACGAGCGAAAGCCGGAGCCGAGCGCGCGGGCGACAAGCGCCGTGACGCCGGGGCCTGGAATGGCAGCGGCGACGCCGAGGGCGGCGCTGTAGGCGAGAAATCCTGTCAGTGTCATGGCTGCGGGCCTGGCGTATGATTCCCCGAAGGGATCGATGAGGAGCAGGGCTTTTATCATGACGCCGCTTCGACGGTAATTCCCTCGCGGCGGGATTCGTTGCGCCAGCTCGACGGAGAGCTCGTTCCCTTGTTGGCAGACCGCGCA
Organism: Mesorhizobium album; assembly: GCF_033977205.1. Classification (NCBI taxonomy): domain Bacteria; kingdom Pseudomonadati; phylum Pseudomonadota; class Alphaproteobacteria; order Hyphomicrobiales; family Phyllobacteriaceae; genus Mesorhizobium; species Mesorhizobium album. Next base: position 28,543 of record NZ_JAVIIW010000067.1, read on the forward strand.
CCTTGGAGATCGGCCGAAACGACCAATCCTGTCGTCATGTATGGACGGCCCCTTTTGGGCAAGAGGCAAAATGGCGACGACGGCGTCGGTCTGGAGCGGTCATGTATTCGGCCTTTCGTGCGGTCGATTGCGATGACCGCTGACCAGCAAGGGTTACGCGGATCGGGCTCCAATCATTCTAGCGCGCTTTGGAAGCGC
>NZ_JAVIIW010000068.1:0-24706 GCF_033977205.1 Mesorhizobium album
CGGTAACGCAGGATCGAAGGTAGGAACCAGCGGAATCCGAAAGTTCTGGGGTTTGTGCCTGCCCCGCCCAGACGGCGCGTGACCAGCACGACCTCGCCCGAGGAAAGCGCCGCGATGTCCTCGATCGGCAGCTCCCGGGCAATGCGGCCGATCGGATCGAGCAGCCGCGCGAGCCCTTTCGTGGGTGAGGCTGCCAGCACGCCGAAGGTGCCGTCCTTGAGGCCGATCAGGGCAGGACAAGGAACGGCGGCGAGCCGCTTGGCCGTGACACGGCGCAGGATACGCGAGCGCAGCTCCAGGATGTTGGCGCCGCGGACAACATCCTCGGCCGCGGCGAAGCGCCCCGTCAGCGCGAGCTGATGGCGCATCTGCGCAGGGTCGGCGGCGATGCGGTAGTATCCCGCGATCACCGCAAGCCCGGCCAGGCCGGAGTCGATGGGCGTGAACGGCTGCGCGGGATCGACCCGCGAAAGCTCGATCGTAGCGCGCGCTGCTTGGGGCGGCGGATCGGCTTCCGCGGTCACCCCGGTCAAGTCACTGTTCCCTTGGTCCACTGCCACCCCCCGAAAAAGGGGCCGAGCCGGGGGGCCGGCTCGGCCGAAGCCGCAAACCGCTACACTGTGGGCGCCGTCAGCTTGACGTTGAGCGTGCCGGTCGAAGCCTCGATCAGGTTGCCGCTCTGGTCGACGTTCGTGCCGCTGCTGAACGCGTCATAGTCCTGCAGCGCGAGGTTGAACGCCATGTTGACGTCCGACCCGGCGGCGAACGTCGCGGCGGACACCGCGCCGACGTCGAACGAGTCCTTATTGTTGTAAGGGGTGCCGATGTTGGTCGCCAGCAGCCGGTCGAAGCTGCCCGCCGTGCCGACGAGGATATAAACCCCCGGGACGTCTTGGAGGCCGGTTACGTCAACGCCGCCGGAGTCGGTTGTGCCTGCGGTAGGGGCGAAATCGACCGACACGGTCTCAATCGTGTTGCCGTTCAATTTGACTTGGTAGTTGCTCGCATCGGCGGTGAAGTCGGCGAGGGTGCTGGTGATATTGCCGCTGCTGTCCTCCGTCACGATCTTGACTTCATTGATCGTCTGCTGGTTGGTGTCCGTCGTCTGTAAGGTTGTGGCATTCGTTGGGACGTTGTACGCGTCGAAGCGGATGTCGACAGTTTTCCCGGTCGGGTTGACCTGTGCGAGCGTGAAGCCGGCGTTGGTGACCTCATAGTGATCGGCAAAGCTGAGGTTGCTCAGCGACGACATCGCCGTCTTCGTGCTGATCGAGCCGACATGGTCGACAAAGTCAATGCGGATCGCCCCACCCGGGGCGACCGCCTGTTTGTCGGTCCCCACTCCGATCGAACTCGGGTTGACGGTGTCGGTGCCGGCGACCTTGCCGGTGAACACAACCGACTGAGTGTTCTGGACAGGTCCCGGAGGGAAGTTGCCGGGCCCGGGGGTGAACGGGAGCGCGAACCACGAATAGTCGCCGGCCGGTACGTCCGCGAAATCGCTGAAGTTGAGGCTCGAGCCGTTGCCGATCGCCTGGAGCAGGTTGAAGGTGTACTGATCGTTGGCGTGATCGAGGGTGATTGTGAACACCTCGTCCGCCGTATTGACGGATCCCGGCGCGCCACCGGGAAGCCCGGCGCCGGTCTGATCGGTCGTCGCCGTCAGCGTGCCCGTGCCGAACCCGAACAGGAAAATGTCGCTCCCGTTCGCTTGCAGGTTCTGCGTCGAGCCGCCGTCGAGTTGGCCGGTGAGGTTCGCGCCATCCGTGCCGATGAAGCTCAGCGCACCGAAGCCGTCCGCGCCGGCGTGCTGATCGATGGCGAGCGTCGTATAGGGATCTGCGGTGTTGTCGGTCAGATCCTTGGTGATCGGAGACTGGCCGGCCTTGTCCAGGAAGTTGTCGGCGCTGGTGATCGCGGACGGCGCAAAGTTCTCCGGCACGTCGTCGACGACCTTGACCGTCCACGCCTTGGCGGCGGCGTTCACCGTGCTGCCGTCGTAGTCGCTCGCCTGCAGGATCGCGCTGAAGTCGATCGTCGTGTTGCTCGAGTCGTTCGCGCCCGGCGCGTGATCGATCGGTGCCGAGAGCGTCAAGGTCCAGGCGCCCGTCGCCTCGGTCAGCTCCATCTTGAACACGGTCGTCGCTCCCGCCTTGGCGGTCAGGGTGTCGACGCCGCCTGCGCTCGCGACCGAGTAGGTTATCAGCGTCCCGCCCGACTTGAGGTTTTGGCTAGCGAGGCTCGAAGTGTCGCTCGACAGTGTGAACGAGAGAGGCACGTCCGCGCCCGCGGTAAAGAGCGACGTGACGCTCCCCGAAGCGGTCGCGGTAGCGCCGGCTGGGTCGAGATTGTTCGCGGAGTTGGTCGAAAGCGCGTCTTCGTGGACCGTTCCCTTCGTGGTGTTCGCCGTCGCGGCCGGCTGGTCGTCGATGATGGTCAGCTTCAGGGCGTTTGCGGCGGCCGTGGCGGTATCGCCGGCAGCAAAATTGCCATCGGCATCGGTTGCCTGGACGAGCTTGCTGACGTCGATAGAGAACTTGCCCTCCGGCGTGCCGTTCTGCGGTGTTTCGTTATCGATCGGCGCCAAAAGCGTGAAAGTGTAATTGCCGGCGTTCGCACCGTTCTCGATCAGCGATAGCGTAAAGACGGTGGTCGAGTTCGCCGACGCTGTCAAAGTATCGGTGGTGACGCCGCTAAGGTCGGTGGCGCTCGTCACCAAATAGGTCACCGTCGTCCCGCCCGACTTCAAGTCCGTCGGCAGGCTGGAGGTGTCGGTCGAAAGCCGGTACGTGAGCGGCGTGTCGGTGCCCGGATTGAACAGGTTCGACACATTGCCGGTGGCCGAGCCGCTGAAGTTCGTCTCGCCGGGGTCCACGCCGACCAGCGCGTCCTCGTCGACCGTCGCCGTCTGCGTATTGCCGCTCGTGCTCGGCACGCTGTCCTCGAAGATGATGTGTGAGCCGATTTCCGTGCTGCTGGTGTTCGTCTGGACCAGGGTCTCCGAGGCGTTGAGAATATCGAAGCCCGTGCCCTTGGCGGCGACGCCGAAGCTCGTGTTGGTGACGTTGCCGACCACGAACTGGTCGAAGTTGCTGCTCGTGTAGAACGTGATCTTGTCGCCCGTCTTGAGGCCGTCGACTTCGCCGGTAAGGACGCCGCCGCTCTTGACGAAGGTTACGCCGTTGGCATTGCCTGTGTCCGAATCGGCGCTCTGAGTGCCCGAGATGACGATTCTGGTGATCTGCACGTCATGCGCGCTGACATTCGTCTCCGGGTCCGCGCCAGTGCCGGTGAACGTGGCGTTGGTTTCTTCCTGAGCGTAGATTTGGATGTTGACCGCGCTGTGGGTCGGGTTCGTCTGGCTGATATCGAAGCTCCCCTGGTTGCCTTGCACATAGACCAGGCTGTTGAGCGAATTGTCGGTGAGGAACGCGCTGTCCTTGGTGCTGCCGCCGGTAAAGCCGCTGACGAAATCGAAGCGCAGCGCCCGGCCGGGGGTGATCGACTGGCTGTCGCTGCCGAGGCCGACCGTGCTCGTATTGACGGTGTCGGGACTGGACGTGCTCTTATCGAGCCCGGTGACGAGGACGGTGTCCCCGGAGACAGAGTCGTGGAAGGGCAGCCAGTAATTCTGTCCGGGCTGCTTGGTGGCGAAGTTGAAATTTGAGGTCGTTGTGGATGATCCGCTGACGTAGACGAGGTTGGTGAGATCGAGGGTGTTCGCGTCCTCCCCCACGGCCGGGTTCTTGTTGGTGAGCGCCTCGTACTGCACGATCCAGATCGTCGCGCCGGAGTTCGTCGGCTGTAGCAATAGCGAGAAAGCGACTGTGCCGTTGGGGTTCGCGACGCCGCCGCTGCCCTCGCGGCCGAGCACGATGTCGGGGTTGCTCGGATCGGAGTAGAGGAAGATCTCGTTGCCGTCGATGGCCTTGAAGCCCGTGTCGACGCCGCTCAGGGCTCCGCCGCTGCCGTCGCTGAAAATCAAATTCGACAGGTCGCTGCTGACGATCGCGTCCTTGGAGATGCCGATCGCCTGGGTCGTGCCGTTGGCGCCATTCGTCGTGGTATCTGGATAAATGCCCAGCGTCTTCAGTTCTGCGCCAAGCGACGACGCGGTGGAAATGCTGCCCTGGAAAGTGGATAGGATGACGTTGTCGTCGGAATCGGCGGCATCGCTGTCTGTCGCAAGAAACGTCAGTCCTAGGTTTTCGTCCTCAATGACGTTGCCGGTGATGGTAAGTGACATGGGTGTAGCTCCCTGCTCAGCGGCCGTTGCGCCGCGGCGTTCCTGTTTCGCAGTCTCGATTGCCAATGATCACTGAAGCCATCCAAGTGGATGGGGGCCTCGACGCGGGTGATGGTTTTCCGGCGCGTGCCGTGGCCTGCGCGAAGTCGGCCTGGAAGGTGACCTCCGGTGAGGTCAGTCCGCCCGGGCCCTCGCGACTTATGAGATATTTCAGCGTGGTGTTGGGGCTGCGCGGCGTCGCGGACGGATCAACATGACCGTCCGTGAGGCCGGAGGGCTCGTCGACAATGATGTCCTGGGTCAGGATGCCGAGCGCCATCGAGCTAGTCCCTGGTTTCAATGCGACAGGCGCGAGATCAGCCCCAACGCTGGCAACCGGCCGCACGGGCGCGCATTCGCTGGCAGCCAGCGCTGCGCGCCATCGTTAAAGGAAACTGGGGTGGTGAAATGACCTAGTAGGGGGTAGAGGGTATCGGGAGAGCCGCCACTTCTCCCCCGCGCCTTGCCCCCTTAGGCATTGGCGGGCGGATGCGTCCTGTGCGCATCGGCGACCCACCATTGGCGGGCGCCAAGGATCAACGATGAGGGCATACTCAACCCCGCCCCTCTTCCACAGGCATGACTGCCTGTACGCCTCCTGCTCACAACACGAGCAATCGAAAGTTTACTCTTATTTGTGGAAAGTTGAAATCAGTCGATTGATTTTTTCACAAATCTGTGAATGGGAAAATGGTCCCCCGGTGAGGGGGGACTTTTGTCCCTATGATTCGAACTGTTTGAAATCAAAAGAGAATACACTAGATCGTACGCGCGGATTTGACTGCGGGACCTGCCGGCAACAATGAATAGGCCAATTCAGACGACGCTTGCTATTGCACCTATGATGGATTGGACGGACCGGCATTGCCGGTTCTTCCACCGCCAGTTGACGCGCCGTGCGCTGCTTTACACCGAGATGGTTGTGGCGGATGCGGTCATCCACGGCGCGCGCGAGCGATTGCTTGGATTCGACGACGCCGAGCATCCGGTTGCGCTGCAACTCGGCGGTTCGGATCCGCGAAAGCTTGCCGAAGCGGCAGCGATCGGTGAAGCCTTCGGCTATGACGAGATCAACCTCAATGTCGGCTGCCCGTCCGACCGCGTTCAGTCGGGTACGTTCGGCGCTTGCCTGATGAAGACGCCAGTGCTGGTGGCCCAATGCGTCGCGGCGATGAAAGCCGCGGTCAATATCCCCGTCACCGCCAAATGCCGCATCGGCGTCGACGACCAGGATCCCGAACCCGCTCTCGACACGCTGGCCGACGGCGTCCTCGCGGCCGGTGCCGACGCGCTTTGGGTGCACGCCCGCAAGGCGTGGCTGGAGGGGCTCAGCCCCAAGGAAAATCGTGATATCCCGCCGCTCGACTATCCACGCGTCTATCGCCTGAAGGCCAGAAAGCCGAACGAATTCATCGGCATTAATGGCGGCATTCAATCGCTGGAGGAGGCATCGGCGCATCTTGCTTACGTCGACGGCGCCATGCTTGGCCGCGCCGCCTACCACACGCCGGGCATTCTTACCGGCGTCGACGCCGCATTCTATGGCGAGCCGTCCGTCGCCTTCGACTATGCGGCACTGATCGAAGCCATGTCCGGATACGCTGCGCGCCATATCGAGAAGGGTGGGCGGCTCGGCCATGTCACACGCCACATGGTCGGGCTGTTCCATGGGCTGCCGGGCGCGCGACGTTACCGGCAGATCCTGTCCACCGATGCCAACAAACCCGGCGCCGGGCCGGAGGTGCTGAAGGCGGCGTTCGCGGCGATAGATTTCGCGGCGGAAGTCGAGGCAGCCTGACGTGAGACAGATCTAATCGCGCAGGACCATCCTGTCGCCACGAACGTCGAAGCCCGACAGCGAGCCGATGAAGTTCATGCCAAGCAGGCTTTGCTCAAGCATGCCGGGTGCGGCCACCATCACCGACATGTCCTTGCGCACGATGCCGCCGATCGCCACCTCATCGGTCCTGACGGTGGCCGCGCGCGCCATGCCGTTGGCGGTCGAGACGTCCACGGTGAAGCTGAGCGCCGCCGGGTTGAAGCCCGCCGCCTGGGCGTCCTCTGCGGTCAGCACAGTGCTGGTCGCGCCGGTGTCGACCACCGCCCGCACCGGGCTGCCGTTGACCAGTATGCGCGCCTCGAAATGGCCGTTGTCGGCCTTGTCGAGCGTGACCGTGGCATGGCCATTGTCCACGCCCAACGCCAGCGGACTGCCCGGAACGAGGCCGGCGGTGACGCGGCTGGCAACGTCCTGCAGCTCGTAGCGGTATTGGTAGGCGGCGATCAACGCCAGCACGATCGCCGCCCAGATGCCGAGATTGCGCGCCATACCGCCGGGCGGCCGGCCCGAGCGGACAACGCTGGCGCCAATCACCGCTACCAGGACGCCCACCCAGATAAGCCGGCTGAAATCGCGGTTCGCGATGCCGAAGGTGCTGCCGGCGGAATCGTTCATCATCAGCAGGATCAGCCCGGCGCCGATCACCAGCATGACGATCCAGAACAGGCGGTTCATGGCCGGCCCTTTCTCACAGCACGCCGCGCTCGCGCGCCATGCGGGCGCGCCGCGTCTCGCGGCGTGGCCGACGCTCGACCGTCTCGAGTCTGGCCGGCAACTCGGCCATGACCGCCCGCCGGACTTCCGGCGTCATCACGAGCCAGCCGGCGATCTCGTCGCGCGTGCGGCCGCAACCGAAGCAGAAGCCGGTTTTCATGTCGATCGAGCAGACGAGTATGCAGGGAGACTCGATGGCGGTCATGCTGTTCTCTTGCCTTCACTCCACATGGTGCAACCGCAAAGCCAATGCAAGCCCTCCGCAATGCGCCGCCAGCCAGCGCTTTCGCGGCATTGCTGGCGGTTGTGCCGAGCCGCGAACGCGGCTATGCCGCTGCCTTCTCCAGCAAGAACCGCATCCGACATGACCGCAAAGCCTTTCGATGATTTCCGCAACCTGCTCGCAACGCTGCCGCCGGGCGACACCACCGCTGAAGCCCGCGTGTGGGCGCTGTTTGCCAAGGCCGACAAGCCGAAAGCCTCGCTGGGACGGCTCGAGGACATTGCCGCCTGGCTTGCGGCCTGGAGCGGGCGCGCGCCGCCGGCCGTCAACCGGCCACTGGTGGCGATCTTCGCCGGCAATCATGGCGCGGTACGGCACGCCATTTCTCCACGGCCGGTGGCGGCGACCGCAAATGCGGTCGAGCTTTGCGCTGCCGGGGGTGCTGCGATCAACCAGGTCTGCATCGCCAACGACCTCGGGCTGAAAGTCTTCGATCTGGCGCTGGATATTCCAACAGGAGACATCACCGAGGAAGCGGCGTTGGACGAGCGCGGCTGCGCCGCCACCATGGCCTTCGGCATGGAAGCGGTCGCGGGCGGCGCCGACCTTCTTTGCCTGGGCGATCTCGGCGTCGGCAATTCCACCATCGCAGCCGCCCTTTGCGCCGCGCTGTTCGGCGGCAAGGGCGCCGACTGGGTCGGGCCGGGATCGGGCGCGGATCAAGCGATGATCGCGCGCAAGGCCGAGGTGGTCGACCGGGCGCTTGCCTTCCACGGCGCCGGCCTCGGCGATTCGCTCGAAGCCTTGCGCCGGGTCGGCGGCCGTGAGTTCGCCGCGATCTGCGGCGCCATTCTGGCTGCCCGCATGCAAAAGATCCCCGTGCTGCTCGACGGGTTCGTCGCGACTGCCGCGTCCGCGGTCCTGCACAGGACCAATCCTTCCGCTCTCGACCATTGCCTGCTCGCCGGCCTGTCGCCGGAGCCCGGCCATGCCAAGGTGGCGGAACGGCTTGGTCTGCGGCCGGTGCTCGATCTCGGCGTCAGCCACGGCGAAGGGGTAGGGGCTGGACTTGCCGCCGGTCTCGTCAACGCTGCTGCGCTCACAAGCTCGGGCATGGCGGCGGCGGTTCGGACCTAAGAGATTCCCAGTTAGCGCCGGCGAGCCGCAACCGCCTTGGTGGGCAGCGCCGGCAATTCCTCCATCACCCGGCTCAGCGGGAAGATGGCGATTGCCTCGGTGCCTTCGCGCAGCTTGGAATGCAGCTCGAACTCGCCGCCATGCATGTCGAGCAGGCCCTGGACGATCGGCAGGCCGAGACCGGTTCCCTGCTCGGCGCTCTTGATGGCGATCGAGCCCTGGCCGAAGGCGGAAAGCACCACCGGGATTTCCTCTTCCGGAATGCCGGGCCCGTTGTCCTTGACCGAGATGTACTGGCCGCCGCCCGCCGTCCAGCCGACGCGCACGCGCACCTCGCCGCCCGACGGCGTGAATTTGATTGCGTTGGACAGCAGGTTGAGCGTGATCTGGCGGATAGCCCGCTCGTCGCCGAACAGGCGCGGCAGGGTCGTCTCGAATTCCTGGATGATGCGGATATCCTTGTTGCGGGCCCTGAGCTCCATCATGTGGCAGCAATCCTCGACGATCGTCACCAGCACAACCGGTTCCTCGTTGAGCTGATAGCGGCCGGCCTCGATGCGCGACAGGTCGAGGATCTCGTTGATCAGGTCGAGCAGGTGCTGGCCGGATTCATGCACATCATGCGCATAGTCGCGATAGGTCGGGTTGTTCATCGGCCCGAGCACTTCATTGGCCATCACTTCGGAGAAGCCGAGGATGGCGTTGAGCGGCGTCCGGAGTTCATGGCTCATCGAGGCGAGAAATCGCGATTTTGCTAGATTGGCGTCCTCGGCGCGCCGCCTGGCCTCGTCGGACATCGATTTCGCCGTCTCCACCTCGGCAATCAGCGCGTCCTTTTCGGAGCGGAAGGAGAGGATCATCCACGACGCCTGGTTGAGGTGGCGCGCGACATAGCCGAAGAAGGGCAGGGCTGCGACCAGAAGCGCCGCCATGATCCCTTCGATCGGCATCCACAAGCGTATGACGGTATACACATAGACCGCGACCGGGATGGCGAAGGTCGCAAGCAGGGCGCCGCCCAGCGAGGATGCCATCACGGCCGTCGTCGCCATGGCAACCAGAAGCACCATGGCCTTGGCGACGTGGAACTGGTCCACCTGGCATGTGTTGCAGCCGAGCCATGCGAACCAGGCCCAGCCGAGACCGCAGAGCGAATGGCCGATCAGGAACTCGCGGTGCGTCCGCACGGGGTCGAGCTCGGCTGCTTCCATGCGCTCGACGCGCCGCGCCATGAAGGCGACGATGGTGTAGCAGAGCAGCGTGAACAGCGCCCAGACCGTAACCTGCCTGTCTAGGCCGGCAAGACGGCCGACCGCCGCCACGGCAAGCACCAGCAGCGGGATCGCGGCCGCGCTGACCACCATGGCACGCGCATGCAACTTGAGGAGCTCGCGGTCGAAATCGAGGCTGCCGGCCTGCTGCGAAAGACGGTCACGCGTCCTGCGCACCGCGCGGGCCACATCGCTGTTGCGATGCGGTTTCCTGCGGTCCACAATGAATTTGTCCGCTGTGTCCGAGCGTAGCAAAGGCATGCAAGTTCGATTTCCGCGCGCGGCGATTTTCAGTTTCGTTAAGCTACGTTCGAATGATTAAGAGACTGTTTGCCATATGAGCCGCTCCTGGTCGCGAGGACCGCGCCGGCGATATGCACCGGCTCCGCCGCGAAGCCTCGGAAGCAGACTGCTGGATTACGCGCTGACCGCAGTCGTGCTTGGCCTGTTCATCCTGGTCGCGGCGCGGCTCGAGCGTTTCGAGATGCGTAAGGAGCAGGGCATGGCGGTCGTCAATGACGGCGATTCGATCACGCTGGGCACGGAGCGCATCCGCATGCGCGGCATCGATGCTCCGGAATACATGCAGACGTGCCGCAAGGATGGCGCCGACTATGCCTGCGGCAAGCTCGCACGGCAGTCGCTGGTGCGGCTGATCGCCGGCAGGCCGGTTTCCTGCAGCGGGTGGCAGCGCGACCGCTACGGCCGCCTGCTCGGCGACTGCAAGGCAGGCGACACCGACCTCAACGGCGCGCAGGTGCAGGCCGGATGGGCCATCGCTTTCGGCGACTTCGAAACCGAGGAGGCTGTTGCGCGGGCCGCCAAGGCCGGCATCTGGGCCGGCTCCTTCGAAGAGCCGCAGGACTGGCGCGACAGCCACCACGATCAACCGGTCGAGAGGAGGCACGGCACATTGGCTTCGCTTGGCGATGCGCTGCGCGAGCTTGTTCGCTTCTGGTGATGCTCTGAAGGGCGCCCTATGATCAGGGTGAAAGATCGGAGAATGGAATGAAGCTGTTCGATGGCGGCCGCGCGCCCAATCCCAGGCGGGTTCGGGTTTTCCTGGCTGAAAAGGGCATCGCCGTTCCGCTTGTGCCCGTCGACATGGGCGCGCTGGAGCATCGCGAGGAGCCGGTGGCATCGCGCAATCCGCTGCGCCGGCTGCCGGTGCTCGAGCTCGACGACGGCACCATCATCACCGAATCCATCGCCATCTGCCGCTATTTCGAGGAGTTGCATCCCGAGCCCGCCTTGTTCGGAAAAGGCGCGCTCGGCAAGGCCATGGTCGAGATGTGGCAAAGGCGCATGGAGTTCAACCTCTTCAGTTGCGTGGCCGCCGCCTTCCGGCACATCCATCCGGCGATGAAGGACTGGGAGGTGCCGCAGATCCCGGAATGGGGCGAGGCCAACAAGCCCAAGGCCATCGAATTCCTGCATCTCCTCGACCGCGAGCTGGCGGACAGGGAATTCGCCGCCGGCGACGCCTACTCGGTCGCCGACGTAACAGGGCTGATCGCCATCGATTTCATGAAGCCGGCACGCATCAAGGTGCCCGAGGAGTGCGCGAACGTGCTGCGCTGGCACGCCGCGCTCTCCAGCCGGCCAAGCGCAGCTGCCTGAGCCACGTCGTGGACCAACTGCGTGACATGACCGACGAGCTTGAGCGCCTGACGGCGCGGGTGCGAGCCTGCCGCATCTGCATCGAGCATCCGCGCGGCAAGCCTTTGCCACATGAGCCGCGGCCGGTGCTAAGGCCTTCTTCGAGCGCGCGCATCCTGCTCGCCAGCCAGGCGCCGGGCACCAAGGTGCACATGTCGGGCATGCCGTTCACCGACGCTTCGGGAGATCGGCTGAGAAGCTGGCTCGGTGTCAGCAGCGACGAGTTCTACGACACGGAAAAATTCGCCATCGTGCCGATGGGTTTCTGCTTTCCGGGGCAGGATGCCAAGGGCGCCGACCTGCCGCCGCGCCGTGAATGCGCGCCGGCCTGGCGCGCTGAGCTCATGGCGCTGATGCCGCAGATCGATCTGGTGCTGACGATCGGCGGCTATGCGCAGTCCTGGCACATGGGCGCCGCGCGTGGGGACTCGCTGACGGAAACAGTCAGAAGCTGGCGTGCGATCTGGGATGCGGCAACTGGTCCGAAAGTGCTGCCCCTGCCGCATCCGTCATGGCGAAACACCGGCTGGCTGAAGAAGAATCCCTGGTTTGAAATGGATTTGCTGCCATTCCTGAGGTCGGAAATCCGCTATCGCATCGGTTAGGCCTCCGGCAAGAAATCACTCGCTTTTGCCGCTGTTGGCAGAATTTCTTTCTTGTGAAAGGCCCCAATAAAAGGGAATATAGCGAAACTATTCCCCTGGAGTCTCCCGATGGACCGCCTTGATCGAAAAATTCTCCGCCTCCTGCAGGAGGACGCGACACTTGCGGTGGCCGATGTCGCCAAGAAAGTCGGCCTGTCGACGACACCGTGCTGGCGGCGAATCCAGAAGCTCGAGGAAGAAGGCGTCATCCAGCGGCGCGTCGCCATTCTCGACCACGAGAAGGTCAATGTGCGCGTCACCGTCTTCGTGTCGATCCGCACCAACTCGCACAGCCATGAATGGCTGCGGCGCTTCTCCGAGGTCATCCAGGAATTCCCGGAGGTGGTCGAGTTCTACCGCATGAGCGGCGATGTCGACTATCTGCTGCGCGTCGTGGTGCCCGACATCGCGGCCTACGACGCCTTCTACAAGCGGCTGATCGCCAAGATCGAGATCCGCGACGTGTCGTCGTCCTTCGCGATGGAGCAGATCAAATACACGACCGAAATCCCGCTCGACTACATGATCCTGGACAAGGAGGCGGGCGCGAACGCGGCGTGAGTGCTTTCGGAAGCGACAGGGCTTAATTCTTCTTTTTGTTGAGGAAATTCCACGGCGAGTTGACCGGCAGCGTGACGGCATCCGGCACGCTGTCGACATCAGCCACCTCGGCCTTGCGCACCGTGTAACCCGACTGGACGATCAAGACGCCGTCGAGGATGAAGAGCTGGCTCTTCTCCATGCCGGACTTCAGCACACCGGTGACCGACACCGGCTGGTATGCTTGCGCCATCTTGTAGGGATGGGCCGGCGTCACCAGCACGATCTGGTTGGGCGGCGGCGTCGGCATGTGACTGCAGGCGCCGGTCCACGGCACCAGCAGGAACTGGTAGACGAGGTCGCCCTCGCGATCGACCGGCAGCGCATAGCCTGCCAACTGCACCGTCTTGTCCTGCAGGCTGAGCGACAGCGTTTCGCCATGATCGGGCAGCTTGGCCGCGATCATCGGCAGGTTGGCGTCCGCGGCGACGGCCTGCGTCGCCGGGCGCAGATCCTTCCAGAAGATGTGCGCGGTTTCCGCCGAGGCGTGACTGACGCCGAGGCCAAGTACCGCGGCGATGATCGCGCCTGGGTTGTTCATTGGCTGCATTCTGGCCGGTCTGTGATTGCGAGAGAGTAAAACTGCCGTAATCTCGAAGCATTTTCCAGCCCGATGGGATTAGTCAGAGGCCACAGGAGCGCTCTAGCGGAACGTCGCGCTGAAGGAACACCCTGGGAAAAACGTTGTTCACGTCTTGCCTAGTCGTGGGAACGGCGCTGAAAATACCCCGATGATATGGTGGCAGCGAGCCAGTGTCGCGCCATCCCCGGCGCACACGTACCTGGAGAAGTTCCATGCCGACCAGCCATGATCTCAGCGGGCTGATGAAATTTCTCGCCCGTGACGAATGGCGCGAATGCTTCGAGGCAGTTTTGAACGAGCATTTCGGCCCGGTCCTCGACGAGGGCGAAGGGGAGTTTGAAGATCTTGCCGAAGTCGTCGGCGATTACTGGACGATGGCCCTTTGGGGCTGCGCTTTCGAGGATTTCCTAACGCAGGATTTCGAGGGTGAACCCAGCAACATGGTCGATGAGTATCTGAAGCGCCGAGGCTGGAAGGAAAGCGCGCAATCAAGGGCGTATATGGTGGCGCTGCGCACCTCAGCCATGAGTTTGTATGAGGTGAGCGACGTCGTTCCAGGAACGTCTTTTATGGCACGCGACCTTATCCGAGGTGGCGAGCCGATCGCCGTCAGCGAGGGCACTGCCACCAAGACTTTGAAGCAGTGGGACAGGCTTGCCGCGCGGATCGTCCCCGTCATGGGCAAAAACGTCATGGCCGGCGGTGTCTTGCCCTTTACCCCCCAGGCCACCGAAACATTGTTCGATGGGCTGCGGGGCCTGTTCGGCAAAAGAAATGCGAAAAAGCTACCGGCCATCAAGGATGACGAGCTGCAGGCTGCAGCATTCATGTTCACGCTCTCATGGTTGTTCGATACCCTCGGAAGGGCGGCGGGGCCTCGGCTGCAAAACACCGATGGTGACGAAATCGTATTCCACAACGTCCGCTTTCCGCTTGTAGCAGGCGTGAAAACAGGAGGACATCGCGGCCCGATTGAACAATATTCCAGCCTTGTCGCAGGCGGACGCGAAATTCTGGAACTGGCTGGAAGAGACCCCGAAAGGCAGGGACAAATCAAAAGCGGCGACCGCTCGTGCCATAGACACCACGATGGACAACGGTCCGCTCGTGCTGGGTAATGTCGAATTGAAGGGCCGTTTCCTGCATCTGTCGGCCAATTCCGCAGCTCGGGCGGCAAGAGGGACGGCTTTGATCCAGCAGGCTCTTGGCGATCTTGTCAGGACACCCCTAACAGAAATCCGCACTGTCGAGCAGATGAAAGCCGAACGGCCACGTAAAGGTGCCGAATCATCGCCATCGAACATCCTGCCGGAAGTCACCGAACAGAGCATCCACGAATACTTGGATCGGCATTATCTGGAAACGCTCGATCAGCCGGTCAAAATGTTGGGGAACAAGACACCGCGCCAAGCTGCCAAAACCGCAGCCGGTCGCCAAAAAGTCGCCGATTGGTTGAAATATCTCGAAAACCAGACTGCCAAGCAGCCTGATCCGGCCCATCCGATGGCAACCTATAGCTTCGGGTGGATGTGGAAAGAACTCGGGGTTCATGACCTGCGGCGATAGCAGCTGGGATATCCTTGCGCGGTAGCAACGGCGTCAAGGGCGTCCAATCACCAGTTAGCGCATGAGCCGCATCACATGCCGCCGTGCGCCGGCCGTGCCGACCTCATGAAAGCCGCGGGCGACGAACATGTCGCGAAAACCCATGAAGCGATAGCTCGGTGCGGCCTCGTCTACCGGATAGGCCTCAATGGTAGAAGCGCCTTTGGCGAAGGCATGGTCGATGGCGGCATCGAGCAAGGCCGAGGCGAGGCCGCCGCCGCCCAAGGCCCTGGGCACGTAGAAGCAGACGATCGACCAGACGCCTGTTTCGCTGTCGTCCTGCTGCTTCGACAGCCTGCGATAGGTCTCGCGCGGCGCGACCGAGCACCAGCCGACTGCTCTGCCGTCGAGCTCGGCGACAATGCCGACCTGCGTGCCTGCCTCGATCAGCGCCATCATCATGCGCTTCTTCTCGTTGCTCTGGATGTGCTCGCGGCTGGAATGACGCCATGCCATGCACCAGCAATATTTCGGCGCGCCCGGCTGCTCGAAGAGGTTTTCGAAACGCCCGCGCGTTTCCCGCGTCACCTCGGTGAAGCGGATGTCGGCGAGGTTATGTTTTTGCGGCTGCGAGCCGTTCGAGCTGTTTGGCATCGGAGAGTTCCCTCACCGCATCCTTGCCGATCCAGCGTGCCGCCTTGTCGGACGATGCGGCCAATTTCCCGGCCAGCGCAAGGGCATGAGCGTGCAGCGCCGTCGACCGCTTGCCGATCTGCCGCAACGCCCAGTTCACGGCCTTGCGGACGAAGTTGCGCGGATCGCTCGCATGCTTCTCGATCAGCGGCAGATAGACAAGGAAGGTCGCGTCCGGCTCCTTCTTCAGGTGCACCGCGCCCCACGCCAGCATGGCAAAAGCGGTGCGGCGGACGAACTCGCGCTCGTCCTCGGCGAACTCCGCGATCAGCTCGCGCCAGAAGGGCGTTTCGGCAAACAGGTCCGCGACCGTGTCGACGATCTCCCAGCTGTCGAAATCGGCGGCCCAGCGCCGGCATTGACCGATGTCGAGCTTCTTCGGCTCGCCGGTAAAGGCGGCCATCAGCCGTGCCTCGCGGATGCCGCTCTCCCACAGAAGCAGCGAGCGCGCGTGGTTTTTCTTCAGCTTGCGCGCCAGCGGGCGCAGGTCGGAATTGCCGACGCCGAGCGCGCTTCTTGTGTTGATGCCGAACCGCGCCATGCCGGCGCGGTTCTCCTCAGTGCCGATCGAGCGCAAATGGGCGACGATGTCGTCGGCGCTCCAGCTCGGATCGGGCAGGGCCATCGCCGTCTATTTTTCCAGGCGCGCCAGCAGCGAGGACGTGTCCCAGCGCCTGCCGCCCATGTCCTGCACGTCCTTGTAGAACTGGTCGACCAGAGCCGTCACCGGCAGCTTGGCGCCGTTGCGGTTGGCCTCCGCCAGGCAGATGCCGAGATCCTTGCGCATCCAGTCGACCGCGAAGCCGAAATCATATTTCCCGGCATTCATCGTCTTGTGGCGGTTTTCCATCTGCCAGGAGCCGGCGGCACCCTTGGAGATCACGTCGATGACCTTCTCGATGTCGAGCCCGGCCTTTTTGCCGAAATGGATGCCTTCGGCGAGCCCCTGGACAAGGCCGGCAATGGCGATCTGGTTGATCATCTTGGTGAGCTGGCCGGCGCCCGCCGGCCCCATCAGCCCGACCATGCGGGCATAGGCGTCGATGACGGGCCTGGCCCTGTCGAAGGCGGCCTGCTCGCCGCCGACCATGACGGTCAGAACGCCGTTCTCGGCGCCCGCCTGGCCGCCCGAGACCGGCGCGTCGAGAAAGGAAAAGCCGGCCTTCTTAGCCGCTTCGTCCAACTCGCGCGCGACTTCGGCCGAAGCCGTGGTGTTGTCGATGAAGACGGCGCCATTCTTCATCGCGGCGAAGGCGCCCTTGGCACCGGTCGTCACCGAGCGCAGGTCGTCGTCATTGCCGACGCAGGAGAACACGAAATCCTTGCCCTCGGCGGCCTCGGCTGGCGTCGGCGCCAGCCTGCCGCCATGCTGGGCCACCCACTGCTCGGCCTTTGCCGCGGTGCGGTTATAGACGGTGACGTCGTGGCCACCCTTGTTCTTGAGGTGCCCGGCCATCGGGTAGCCCATGACGCCAAGAGCGAGAAATGCAACCGATGCCATAAGCCTGCCTTCCAACAAAACAGAGATTTCAGTGGCGGAAGGTCTAGGCCATGCGAAAAATTCGTCAAGGCACGCAGCGCCGCATCGACTGGTGCAGGCGGTGCCAGAGTGGTTCAGCTTAGAGACCGCTCTAATTCTGCTTTTCGCAATTCCAGGAAAACCGCTACGCACCTTTCCTGGTATTGCTCAGGCGCTCTATCGCTTGAGGTGAATGGTGATCCGCCGCTCGATCCATTCGACGCCGTGGCGCAGGATCTCGACCAGCACCAGATAGACCATCGCCACCCAGATATAGGCCTGGATGTCGAAGGATTTTGCGTAGGCGAGCTTGGCATTGCCCATCAGGTCGTAGACGGTGATTATGGCAACGATTGCCGAGGCCTTGATCATCAAAATGAGCTCGTTGCCGTAAGGCCGCAGCGCCACGATGATTGCCTGCGGCATGACGACCTTGCGCAGCGTCTGCAGCTTGTGCAGGCCAAGCGAGGCAGCGCCTTCCCATTGACCTCGCGGAACACTTTCGATGGCGCCGCGCAGGATCTCGGCCTGGTAGGCAGCGGTGTTGAGCGAGAAGGCAAAGACGCCGCAGTAAAACGCCTCGCGGAAGAACCACCATAAACCGACCGTCTCGAGCTCCGGCCGGAACGAGCCAATGCCGTAATAGACCAGATAGGTCTGCACGAGTAGCGGCGTGCCGCGGAAGAAATAGACGTAGCAATAGGCCAGGCCGGACAGGATGCGGTTCTTGGACATGCGCCCATAAGCGACTGGCAGCGACAGGATCGCGCCGGTCACCATCGAAATGATCACCAGCGACAAGGTGGTTCCCAGTCCCTGCAGATAGGCCGGCGCGTATCTGGCGAAGAAATCGGCATTCCAGGCGTGGACCAGATAGGCCACGATGCCGATGCCGAAGAGGACCCAGAGGCCGACCAGCGCGTAGCCGATGATGCGGACACGTGGCCAGCCGCGAGCCTGGGGCGGTGGCCTGTCAACCGCAATAGCCTGGCTGACGCTCATCGCGCCTCCCTCCGCCCGAGCGAGCGCTGGATATAGCCGGTGGCGACCGAGGACAGGATGGCCAGCACAAGGAAGACCAGCGCTGCGACGCTGTAGAAGAGGAAGGAATGCTTGGTGACGCGCGCCGCGACACCGGCGTTGCGCAGGGTTTCCGCGAGATTGACGACCGACACCAGCGAGGTGTCCTTGAGCAGGCTCAGCCAGCAATTCTCCAGACCGGGGAAGGCGATGCGCAGCAGTTGCGGCAGGATCACCAGGCGCATCGTCTGCCATTTCGAAAGGCCGATGGCATAGCCGCCCTCATACTGGCCCTTGGGGATGGCGCGAAAGGCGGAGAGAAAGACCTCGCTGGCGTAGGACGAGAAAATCAGCGACAGCACGATCATGCCGGCAATGAAGCTGTTCACGTCGATCGTCGCCTCGGGTTCGAACAGGCGGACGACATATTGCAGCAGCAGCGGCATGCCGAAGAAGAACAGGAACAGCGTCACCAACTCGGGCAGGCCGCGAAAAACAGTGGTGTAGATGTTGGCAGCGAGCCGCAGCGCGGGCTCTTCGTGCTGCTTGGCGAAGGCGACGAAAAAACCGATCGTCAAGCCGATCGGCAGCGTGGCCAAGGCCAGCGCTATCGTGACCAGCACGCCAGAGGCGATATCGTCAACCCAGCCATCGGGCCCCCAACTGAGAAGTGTCCAAATGCTTTGGGCCGGCATTGGCGGGGCGTGTCTCCGTGGCGATCCTGGACTGGAGGAAGGGCGGTGAGGTGATCCTCACCGCCCTGAGCGCAATGATCAGGACTCGGCGCCGTAGACGTCGAACTTGAAGTACTTGTCGTTGATTTCCTTGTACTTTCCGTTCTTGCGGATAGCGTCGATCGCGGAATTCAGCTTGTTGACCAGGTCCGTCTCGCCCTTGCGCACGGCAATGCCGGCGCCGGGTCCGAAGATCTCGACCGGCTGCGGCGAAGGCTGGCCGAGGATCTTGCAGCAGGCGCCGTCGGGCGAATCGAGCCACTGCTGCAGCACCACGATATCGTCCTCGATGGCGTCGAGACGGCCGTTGGCGAGATCTGCCTGCTCTTCGGGGCTGCTCGGATAGCCCTTGATGGTGCTGTCGGTATAGGTCTTCGAGGCATAGTTGAAATGCGTCGTCGTGGTGGCGACGCCGATCGTCTTGCCTGCGAGGTCTTCCTTGGTCGTGCCCTTGAGCGTCGAATCTTTCGGCACGGCAATCGCCGACGGCGTGTTGTAGTATTTGTGGGTGAAGTCGACCTTTTCCTGGCGCTCGGGCGTGATCGACATCGAAGCGACGATGGCGTCGAACTTGCCGGCCTGCAGCGCCGGAATGATGCCGTCCCAATCCTGCGCGACGAAGGTGCACTTGACCTTCATTTCATCGCAGAGCGCTTTGGCGATATCGATATCGAAGCCGACCAACTGGCCGTCCGAGGTGAGGTTGTTGAAGGGCGGGTACGCGCCTTCGGTGCCGATCCTCAGGGTTTTTTCCTGAGCCTGGGCAACGCCAAGTGTCAGCAGCGCGGCCGAAGCGGCAAGCGCGATACGCAGTGCAATACGCATGATAATCCTCTCATATTGTCATGGCCGCTGTCCCGTGCGGCTCTTGTGGGCGGAGCTTTTTGACCGCCCGCTGCGTCGGATACTCCCATTCTTTCCAAGAAAAAAGCAACTGCAAATCAACAGCAAACGACAATCACAGCGTGCCGTTGCATTACTTGCCTTTTGCGACGAGCCCGGCTGCGCGCTCGATAAAGTCGGCTATCGATTTCGTGTCGTCGAGGTCGAAGACCGGCAGGGTTTCGCCTTCGACTTTGAAATCCGCGGCGATGGCGACGATGTTCGGATCGCCGGCCGCAAGCGACGTCCGATCCTTGGCGTCAAGCCGTCTCGCCTCGATCTTCTTGTGGGCCTCGCGCTTGTAGCCTTCGACGAGCACGATGTCGGAGGGCGCCAGCCGCGCCAGGATTTCGTCCAGTTTCGGCTCGTCCTCTTGGCGCAGCTCGTGCATCAATGCCCAACGCCGGCCGGAGACGACCGCGACCTCCGTGGCGCCGGCCTGGCGGTGGCGGAAGCTGTCCGTGCCTGGTATGTCGATGTCGAAGTCATGATGGGCGTGCTTCACGGTCGAGACCGTCCAGCCGCGCTGCGCCAGTTCGGCGACCAGCTTCTCGGTCAGTGTCGTTTTGCCGGAGTTCTTCCAGCCGGTGATGCCGAACACGCGTCTCATGGCCGGAGGCTTTGTGACACACGCTCGGCCTCGGCAAGGTCGTCCGGCGTGTTGATGTTGAAGAACGGGTCGATACGCTGGCCTTCGGCTTCGATCATCGGAAACTCCACCTCGACAAAACCGTGCCGCTCCATGAAAGCCGAAACCCGGCGGTTGTCTTCTTCGACCAGGAAATGGCGCAGGGCATTGCCGATGCCAAGAGGCCACAGCGCGAAAGTGGGATGCCATCTGCCGTCGGAACTGGCGACGGCGATCGCGCCTGGCCGCTCGTGGGCGGCAGCGGCCAATCGCTCAACGAGATCGCCGGGGAAGAACGGCGTGTCGCCGGCCGCGGTCACCAGCGAGCGGCAGGACGTGTTCGTCGCCGCCCATTCGAGGCCGGTGAGGACGCCGGCCAGCGGGCCGGCATAGCCGGGCACCGTATCGGCAAGTACCGGAAGATTTGTGCCGGCAAACCGCGCGGGGTCGCCATTGGCATTGAGCGCCAAGGTGGCAACTTGTGGTCTGAGACGCGCGGCGACATGGTCGATCAGCCTGGCTTTGCCCAGCGAAAGCAGGGGCTTGTCGCCGCCGCCCATCCGGCGCGACTGGCCTCCCGCCAGGATGATGCCTGCAATGCTCCGGTCCATCGGGCCTATATGCCGTCCGGCGCCATGTCGGGTCCAGCGCTTTCGGCGGCAGGCTGCCGCCGGCCGACGACGCGCTCGCGGTAAAGCGCATAGAGGCCGGAGCCGATGATGATCGCGGCGCCGGCGATCATCGGCAGATCAGGGATGTCGCCGAAGATGACTAAACCGAGCAGGATCGACCAGAGCAGCGCGGTATAGCGGAAGGGCGCGATGAAGGAGATGTCGCCCGAGCGCATCGCCATGATGATGAACTGATAGCCGATCAGCACCAGCACCGCCGCCAGCGCCAGCAGCGCCGTCGCCTTGCCGCTCATCGGCGTCCAGCCGCCCATCGGCGACAGCAGCAGCGCGCCCAGGATGGTCATGGCCAGCGCGGTTGCCGTCGACACCAGCATGGTCGGGATCGCCTGCGGGATCCGCTTGGTGGCGAGATCGCGCACGGCGCAGCAGGCAACGCTCGTGAGCGCCAGCAGCGAATAGACGGAGAAGCCTTCGAAGCCAGGCCGAACGATGATCAGAACGCCGGCAAAGCCGACGGCAATTGCGAGCCAGCGTCGCCAGCCGACGCCTTCGCCGAAGAACAGCGCGGCGCCCATCGTCACCGCAAGCGGCAGCGCCTGCAAGACGGCCGAGACATTGGCGATCGGCAGATGGGCAAGGGCGACCAGAAACGACACCGTCGCGCCGGCTTCACCGGCGACGCGCACGGCCACCATCGGCTGCAGCATGGCGCCGGGATCGGCAAGCGCGCCGCGCCGCCAGGCGGGCAGGCCGACGAAGAGCGAGGCGAAGGCGCCCCGCACAAGCATGACCTGCGCCATGTTCATCGATTCGGAGGAGAACTTGGTGATCGCGTCGTTCAAGGTGAAGCCGATCATGGCCACAACCATGAACAGCGCGCCGCGAAGATTGGGCGAGAGAGGCAAGGGCGTTTCCAGTTATGCTTGGATCAAGCCTCTAGCAGGCAAGCTGGAAACAGCAACGCCAAAGGAATGGGCCACAGCATTGTTGTGGCCCAGCTCGACTGAACCGGCGGCCTTATTTCTTGGGCGTCAGCGTCTCGGTGCCGTTGCCGTCCTTGCCGGCGATGGTCCAGAGCCCGTGCAGCGATCCGTCATCCTCCACCTTGTAGACGACGAGGCCGATTTCCTTGCCCATCACATAGCCTGCCGAAAAGGCATTGTCGTTGCGCATGCAGATTCCGTCCGAGGTCGATCCGCCCGTCTCCCAATGGATCGTGCAGGTCGTCTCGCTGGTCAGCGTGATGGTTGCTTCGCCACCGTAAGACGAGCCGTCGAAGTTGGTGCCGGAAACCGTATAGGTGCCGCCAATCGACTGGGCGGCGGCGGGCATGGATGCAACCCCAAGCATTGCAAATGTAAGGATGAATTTCTGCATGAGTATCCCCCTGGATGCGAAAATCGCTTCCGGAGGCTAGGCCGGAACGGACCGGCGGTAAATCGGGCGGAAGTCCGCGCGAAAGGTTTTATTTTGCAGCGCGTCGCGCGTGCCTCAAGGGCCGCGCAGGCTGGCCGCGATGGTGCCGGTGAGCGGATCGTATTTCGCCTTGAGCGACGAAGGATATTCGATCCAGACGCTGCGGATGACGCCGTCCTTCCCGAACAGGCGCCGGTCGTAGAAGATCTTATCGCCCTTGACGCCGGAGAGCACCGCCCAGTTCTTGCCGGTCTTGCTGTAGGTCACCTTGTAACCCGGCCCGGTATTCGCCTTTTCGCCGGCGACGAAGCTCTTCGGCGTGTCGTTGTCGATGTTGTAGATGCCGGAGCAGATAAGGCTGGCGCCGTCGGGGCTCAGCCATTCTTGCCCATCGCCATTTTCGGGCTCCGGCAAGCGGTCGCTGAAAATCTCGTCGGGAAAGGTGCAGGCGGTGCCGAAGCGGGCGTTGACGTAGGTGAACGGCTTCGCGATCGCTGTTGTCGCGACGCTCGCCAGCAGCGACGACAAGGCGATCGCCAAAGGCGCCTTTTGGATGAGATGAAGACGTTTCATGGTGCTCCCCCAAGGTCCGTGACCGAGGGTGATCCTGCACCAAATCGGAGAAAAAATCAGCCGCCGGTAACGCTCATGTGCCGCGACACCGACGGGCGGCGGGTGCGGCGGTCGATGATGAAATCATGGCCCTTCGGCTTGCGCCCGATCGCCTCGTCTATCGCATCGCCGACCAGCTCGTTGCTTTCGGAGGCGCGCAGCGGCGCCCTGAGGTCGGCGGCGTCCTCCTGGCCAAGGCACATATAGAGGGTGCCGGTGCAGGTCAGCCGCACGCGGTTGCAGCTTTCGCAGAAATTATGCGTCATCGGCGTGATGAAGCCGAGCCTGCCGCCGGTCTCGGCGATATGGACGTAGCGGGCAGGACCGCCGGTCTTGTAGGGGATATCGGTCAGCGTGAACTGGCGCTCCAGCGAAGCGCGCAGCAGCGACAGTGGCAGGTACTGGTCGGTGCGGTCGGCATCGATCTCGCCCATCGGCATGGTTTCGATGACGGTGAGATCCATATCACGGCCATGCGCCCAGCGCAGCATCTCGGGGATTTCGGCATCGTTGAAGTCGCGCAACGCCACGGCGTTGAGTTTGACCTTAAGCCCCGCCGCCTGCGCGGCGTCGATGCCCTCCATGACCTTGCCGAGATTGCCCCAGCGCGTGATCTGGCGGAACTTATCGGCGTCGAGAGTATCGAGCGAGACGTTGATGCGCTTCACTCCACAATCGGCGAGTTCGGCGGCAAAGCGCGATAGCTGCGAGCCGTTGGTAGTGAGCGTGAGTTCGTCCAGCGCGCCGCTCTTGAGATGCCGCGACAGCTGGCGAACCAGATGCATGATGTTCTTGCGCACCAGCGGCTCGCCGCCGGTTAGCCTCAGCTTCCTTACGCCCTTTTCGATGAAGACGGTGCAAAGCCGGTCGAGCTCCTCGAGCGAGAGCAGGTCCTTCTTCGGCAGGAAGGTCATGTCCTCGGCCATGCAATAGGTGCAGCGGAAATCGCAGCGGTCGGTAACCGACACGCGCAGATAGCTGATCGTGCGACCAAAGGGGTCGATCATGTCCATTTGCAAGCGTTTCCTGCGGCCTGAGCGGCGTCGTTATATATCGCTATGTGATACGATCCGGTTCCGCATTCAAGATAGAAGGTCTTGATCTTTGGTAACATTCCCCGACCGACATTCTCTGTCGGCTGCCTTGCATGGCCTTTCCGTCTGGCGCGAAGCGGCGTAGGGAAGGGCGCAACGCACATAGGAAGAAACATGACGGCGCCGAAGGAACTGAGGGTCTCGAAAGACCGCAAGCTGCTCACCGTGACCTTTCCCGGGCATGAATCGTTCGAATTGCCGGCGGAGCTGCTGCGCGTCGCCTCGCCCTCGGCGGAGGTGCAGGGCCATTCGCCGGACCAGCGCGTGACCGTGCCCGGCAAGCGCAACGTCGCGATCCTCAAGATCGAGCCGGTCGGCAACTACGCGGTGCGCATCACCTTCGACGATTTCCACGACACCGGCATCTTCACCTGGAACTATCTTCACACGCTCGGCCATGAGAAGGACGAGCGCTGGAACGCCTATCTCGCCGAGCTGGCCGAGAAGGGGCTCAGTCGCGATCGCTAGCCTGGCAAGTGGAAATCGAATTTCGGGTGACCGGCTGTCGTCAGGGCGTCATGGACATGAAGTAGCGCCGGCGAAAGGTCGGGAGGCGAAAAAGGGATGTCGCTCATCACATCGGTCGAACAGCTCGAGGCGCTCTACGGCCTGCCCGGCGAGGCCTCGCTGGTCAAGGAACTCGACCATGTGATTCCCGAATATGCCGCCTTCATCGAGGCCTCGCCCTTCGTGGCGCTGGCGACCAGCGGGCCGGAGGGGCTGGACTGCTCGCCGCGCGGCGATCTTGCCGGTTTCGTGCGTCTTATCGACGAAAAGACGCTGATGATGCCCGACAGGCGCGGCAACAATCGCGCCGATTCGCTGAAGAACATCATTCGCGATCCGCGCGTCGGGCTGCTGTTCCTAGTACCTCTGCACAGAGGATTTGACGGTTTCGATGGGTTGTAGCCTGGGTAGGCTGTCGGGTTCGACGAGCAGTTCGATGCTGCGCGCGAGGCCCGGTTGCTTGCGGAT
>NZ_JAVIIW010000069.1:0-23129 GCF_033977205.1 Mesorhizobium album
CCGCGTGCTTCTTCTTGGCTACATCAAACGCAACAAATGCTTCGCTATACTCTCCCATGGCTCGCCCTCCGTGCGTGAGGATCGGCTCGGCCCATCCGAGCAACCCTCGTCTTTTAATCGCACGAAAGGGCGGGCCACCGATCTCAGCCCCAGAACATGACGTCTAGCTGTGATCTCTAGGAACTAGCTGGGTGCAGGACTGGTGCATGTAGTGGTTATCAAGTCACTTCGTTGGCCGCCCTTTACCCGCGCAACGCCTCGCCGTGTTGTATGCAGGACCGCCAGCACTGCAGAGCGAGCGACCTGGCGCGCTGCTATATATCAGAGTTAGAGCGAGCCGAAGCTGCACGACCTAACGCAAGGAAGACGGGAGGCGCTTCGTTAGTTCGGCTATTCGCGCTTCGACGTCCGCTATACGGCGATCTAGCATTCGCTTGTTAGTGCCAGCTTCTGACGCCTTCTCTTGACGAAGTGACGCCAGCTGCTCGCGTAACCTCTGCCGCTCAAAGAAATCGTCGGCATCTAATCTCTCAACTGGATCGCGCACATTCCTCCCCCTTTTACCCTCCAGTATGCCACGTCCAACTGAATTTCTCAATTGAAGATCAGGACCGGACGCCTAGCCCAAGCATGACTCTCATCGGCACCTCGGTGGCGGGTGATACCAGTGCGCGTGAGCTACTTCCAAACGCCACGCGCAACAGTATGCGCCACGAATTTTAAGCCGATGCCCAATCCTTGCACTCGATCAGCGCGCGTTTTGTGCGCTCTAGCAATTCAGTCGGCTCTAACAGCTCGTGCGCTAAGCATGCAAATGAGCAATGACCTTCCATTACCAGGATTCCCGACCTCTGCAGGGATTTCTGAACGGATGCACGGCGAGCACTATCGTCCAATAGTGGCTCGCTGAAAATCAGTTCGAAAATTGTAGAACCCAAGCCGGATCGCACCTCGATCAATTTTTCCAAGTTTGCAGCCGCTATTGCATCGTTAAAGCTGCCACAGACGTTCTCGACAATGCGAGGTAGCTTGGCGTACCCATTCCGCGCCTGCATAATTTCTAGCGTCGCAAGACCGGCTGCCGCCCCGTAAACTTCCTTCGAGTGCGTCCCGCCTATCTTAGCCGTGCGATATAACTCGATTTTTCCCCCGTCCCCGGTCAACGCAGCTATTGGTGCTCCATTTCCAATTGCCTTACCGAGCACCGAATAATCGATCTTAGCACCAAAACTGTCAAAATAGCCCCTTGGCCCATGTCGGCCAGCGGTCTTCGTTTCATCGATTAGCAGTTTTATGTTTCTTCCGTCTAGGCATGCGAGGATACCCGCAAACTTGTCCTCGCCTATAAATACAAACTGCTGTGCATCAATCGCGAGGGCTCCAATAACCCGATTATTACCGTCTATCAAATCAGCAAGGGTCTCGAGATCCAAATCCGTCCAATCAAACACCGGCTCATCAGAGCCTATTCCTCGACAACCGAATTTCAACTTCTGACCCAGCCGCAACCCAGAATGCAGCGGTTCATGCCATCTTATACTTTTTCCGATGGCGACATCCGCTTGTCCAAGATAGCCGCAGCGAATTACGCCCAGCTTTCCAGTTTCTATGGCCGCAAGCCGCAGCCCGAACGCCACAGCTTCCGAAGCAGTCTTGGTGAAGACAATCACCTTATGCCCACCAGGGCTTCCAGCCATGAGTTGGTCCGCATATTCATAATGAACGTCCGCGTAGCTTGGAAGATTCACGCCCTTGCTGCAGTATCGGCAAACAGTTTCGTTGAACTCCTCATCTCCGTGCCCAATCACTACCGGGCCTACTCCTAGAATAAAGTCAATGTATTGATCACCGCGATCATCAATTACGTAACCCCCTTTCCCGGAAGAAAACACAATTGGTTCACCGTTGTCGCGATAGTAAAAGCTGCTTCCAACCAGTGGACCAGATGAAGTCATATTGATCCTCCTCAGGAGCAAATGCAAAGAGCAAAAGGCTTGGACTTATCCAAACAATACTTCGCAGGCCGCACGATTTGGGCGTAGGTTCGCAGCAGCCATCGCTTCTCATTTTCGTTGCCGGGCATGCCAACCGGGGATCTGCCATGGATCGCCGTGTTATTATTAACCAGTATCACGTCACCTGGTTCAATCGATACACCTGTATAGCAATCGGCGACCGCCCGCTTAAGTTCGTCCAGAGCTTTTTCCGCTTCAGCATCTCCGGGCATCGCTTGGATTGAGGAATTGCTAAACCTTATTCGGAACCCATTTGGGCTTTGCTCAATGACAGACTGCTCGTCAAGGTGAGCTTCCTCATCCAGAAACTCCGCGGGAACGGTGAATGAACTCTGCGGGTAAAAACGAAATTTCTTCTCCATAAGTGTGTATATCGTAGGTCTCTCAAGTTTCCGGACAATGCGACTCATCAGGGCGATATTCGTTTTGACCGCATCCGGATTTCGAATCCCCGTGAGCACGACGGCGTCTGGACCTGGTGGGAAGTGAGGGTGATACCGCTCAACAACATTTGGCGGGAATATTATCCCGTCGGTATGTCCCCTCATTCCGTCGCGAGATTTGTCGGCACCTTGATGGTCGCCCTTTTGGGGGGAGAGATGCACATACGGTTCCCCTCCATTTTCGCACAGGTAAGAAACAAGATCCAACTCTAAGGATTCAATTAGCACCGTCACCGCATTCGCAATTCTGTGCCAAGCCGGGGGTAGCGTTCTGTCAACCATATCTTGCGGTGCTCCCGTCACGTCGGTGACGTCAACCGCATTTTTTAGTACCAACAGTCCAAAAACACCCGATGCAAATATCTTGGCTTGATCAAGAAGCACGCCGAAGTCACGAAAGTTATCTCTAAGCTCACTTATCAATTGTGTCTTATGATAACCCGCTTGGTAGAACTCAACAGGATCCTTATCCGGTATGGCTACCGCTATAGGCTTACTCATTTCGATCTCGCATACCGACGTCGCGAGGTTCGCGTCAACTTTGAGCTTGGTTAACATTACCCGTCCCCGCGCGCCGGCCTTGGGGTCCCCGGCTCTCGCAAACCTGCGAGACCATGATTGCCAGAATGGGCAAAGGATGCTATTCTAAATTAGCAGTGTCAATCGTGGAGCTCGCCGATGCCGATGAAGCCGAACCGGTCTAAGCTACAGGCTGAGGTACGGAAATTAGCGACTACCCGGGTGTCGAAGTATTATCATAGCGCGTCAAACACGCACATATTCTACCAGGAGCATATAGGTGCATTCGGGATTAGAGGCGTGGCACCCTTCGCAGATGAAGCTTTTGAACTCTATCTTGAGGCCGTAGCGAGATGGAGTGAAGAGGCCAAGACGAGTTCCCTTGAAGGAGCTATTTCCAGAATCGAGGGTTCTGCTGAACCATTTAAGGAGGTGAGGGAGATCCAGCTTCGCTTGCCTGAGGCCGTTAAAGCGGGGTTGCAAGAACTTGCTCAAGAGAACGATCTGTCTCTATCGCGGTTTATAGTAGATGTGTTGAGGCAAGAGTCAGCTCGTAGACGGCGGAGTCAGGTCGGTGAGGGCACTGCCGATATGGTCGCCGAGCGCGGTGCACCGTCTGGCCGCTCCGTCGCTGTCAGCTTCCGACCAAGCACAGAAGAGCTTGATAGGATTTCCAGGGAGATAGCAGGCTCAGGTTCGCTCTCCGCCGACGATATTAGGAGTTTAATTCTTAGTTTCTATAACCAGTCCATTCGAGGATGAGGCGCTCGCTCTCCAAAGGCGGATGGGCGTTAGTCCGGCCCAATACGGCAAGCGGCTGGTTACATCTGGAGCGGGCAAGACGGTTCACAAGCCGACAAAGTTTTCGATGGTGGTGGAGAGAGCGGTGCTCCAGATACCAAACTCCGCCGCGAGTTTGCTAAGAGGCTTCGCACACACAAGACGGTAGAGTTCGGAGCGGGCGATCTGCATAGCGGTCTCCTAGACGACGGTGGCTGGAGCGGCGTGATGTGCTTGAGATCATCGGATCATCGAAGACCGCTACGAACGCCGATCAACAATCGTCACCGCGCAAGCGGGCTCAGCGTTTTGGACATTGTTTTCCATGATTTCAACCATCCCTGGCTCCTGGCTCGCAAATCTGCTGATACAAGAAGCCAGGAGGCGACTCGCCGTGACAGGTGTCTCTCTCATCACGCACTGATCAACCGCAGAGGCCGTCGATAGGTCGCCGCCACGGCCCCAGTATCGCTGGTCCTTGCCGCTAACACGTCCTCGATTACCTCAGATGGCAGGCAAAGCCCAAATTTGAGCGATGATCCAAGGTCATAAGGCAGCTTTGGATGGACAGATGTCGGATCGATATCGCGCAGCCCTTGGGCGACGTGCTCCAGATTGCTGGTTCGCAACGTGATGGTGAGATCGTCGAAACCAACAACCGTGAGACCCCGCTCGGTCAAACCCGCTGCGATCGATGACGTCGCTGCGCCGCCGGCAAACGCCCAGATAACGGCTCGATCCGCGCTGTCCCGCACAATGGGAAGCGAGTCTCCGTCAACGAAGGCAAGGCGATCCCGTATCTGAACGAGAGCCTCCCCAGCACGACGCGAAACCCTGCACGCAGGCTCAACCCCAGCCACGATACGCTCCATCATCCTACAGACACCCTCCGTCATGGCGCGGCTGGAGCCGAGCCACCGGGAACGGCCAGAGACTTCAGCGGGCACCACGGAGACCGCCCTGCGTCGCCAGTCAACATCGACAACCACCCAGCCCCTGCCACCGAGCGAGAGCACCGGGCGATCGCCGGTGCCCCTTGGAACCAGACTCGCAGGATGCACGGTACCCAAATCTGTTAGCCCGTGACGCACTGATAGAAGGAGAGGTTCGCTGAAGGCCGCAACGAGGTCGCTGAAATGACGCCTCCCGAACTCCCGCTCTCCTCTGGGTCCGAGCCCAAGGACCCCCGCATCCTCGGCAAGAATTCCGAATGCGAGCATGTGGTCCAAGATAGCGAGCCGCTCATCCTCCGGAACAACGTCAACGAGTTTGCCGAGCCAGGTACCGATATCCGGTCGCGCGAGGCCACTTGATTGGAGCGTAAGGGCCATGATCTGCTGCGCGAATAGATGCGATGGTCGTGGTGGTGGGACTACCTTTTCGACCAGTCCTTCGCGCCAGAGGGTGGTCAACGCCAGGCAGGTGAGCAGCTCCTCATCGTCCGTCGCGAGGAAGAGGCAGTTCCTTGTGGATCCGCTCCTACGTCCAGTACGTCCCATTCGCTGCAGGAAGGAAGCCACCCCCGGCGGAGCTCCAATCTGGATAACTCGATCCAGGTCGCCAACATCGAGGCCAAGCTCGAGCGTTGAGGTAGCCACGATGACGCAGTCCGGTTCCTCGGCAAAGGCGGCTTCGGCTCGCCGTCGCTCATCGAGTGACAAAGAGGCATGCGAGACGAATGTTCTTACTCCGGCGGCTCGCAGTCCTGCCGCGACCTCTTCGACACGAGTCCGGCTGTCCGCAAATACGAGTCGACGCTCGCCACGATGAAGATGAGCGATAACGGTTACAGCATTGCTGACGGAGCCGACGTGATCAGCGGTCACATCGCCGCCAGTCGCCGGATGCGCCTCACCTACGACGCGCCCTCCTTGGTCCGAGGTGAACCAATGCAGCAGCTCTTCAGGGTTTCCAACGGTGGCGGTCAGCCCGATGCGTTGCAGGCGGCGTCCCGTTAAGCGGTTGAGCCGCGCCATAAGGAATAGCAAGTGCCAACCCCGATCATCGCCTGCAAAGGCATGAAGCTCATCGACGACGACAGCACGGACGTTCTGGAGAAAGTCAGTATGGTCTAAGCGCGCCGAGATCATCATGGCTTCTATCGACTCGGGCGTCGTGAGTAGCAGTTCGGGCTGGTCGCGCAGCATGCGCCTGCGCGCTGAGTCTCCGACATCGCCGTGCCAAACGCCGACCCGCAGGCCCAGGAATCCCGCGTAGCGCTCGAGGCGTGGCGCGAGATTGTTCAGAAGCGCCTTGAGTGGACACACGTAGAGGACGGAAAGCCCTCGCCAGCCTTCCGCCACTAATCGCGACAGCAATGGGAATATCGCTGCCTCCGTCTTCCCACCGGCGGTAGGTGCAAGAAGCAGGACGTTTTCGCCTGCCATGACAGGCGCAGCGGCTTCGGCCTGTGTGGGGCGAAGGTCCGGCCAGCCAAGGGTACTGACGATATGGTAGCGCAGAGCTGGATGGAGAGCGTCGAAAGCTGCCGTCACGAGTCGAACTCGACTTCGTCCACATCGCTAGCTCCGGCCGCTGCACGCTCGGCAGAGGTCATCTCTCGCTCATTGACGGTCGGAGCGTAGTGACGGCGGGGATCGAAATCCGAAAACTGGTCAACGCGGTCTAGCACCTCGGCTACGAGCTTGCGTAGATACAGCCGTGGCGCGACTCCTGCGCGACCGCCGAGTCGTCCTGCAATGCCGCGCGCGAGGTCAACGAGATAGTTGTCGTCGACCAACGCAACGATCCTGGACGGATCGTGTGCCCCTTCGGCAAACAAATCACGTACACGGCGACCGACAGCGGCAAGCGAATCGAGGTCAAAGCCTTGCAGGCGAATCTGGACGGCGCGTGGGTTGTCGAACCGAGCCTCGGTGGCAAAGTCGGTGTGGAGCCTCTGTGCGAGTGGCGGCAGCCGTTGCACGCCCTGCGGTCCCTCGAAGAAGGCCGTCGTGCCGGTGATAACGAGATACAGACCCGGATAGCGTCCCGCGTCGAGTTCGTCGATCAACTGACGCAGAGCATTGAGTCCTTTCTCGCGAGTATCGGCGCGCATACGCTGAAGCGTTTCGGCCTCATCGAGGACGAGGATGAGCCCCGACCTCCCGCTATCGCGGAGAACGGTCAGCAGGCCCGCGAGAAAGTGCATTGCTCCGAAGGAGTCGAGGTCGCCCTTAACACCGGCGGCGCGCTTTACAGCTGCTGCCACGTTGGGTTGACCGCCAAGCCATGCAATAAGGCCCTCCGAAAGGGCGGAGTCCTCTGCGATCAGGGCGCGACGATAGGCTCGAAGGACAGCTGAAAAGGCCGGCGCGGTGCGGGCGATCGCAGCTAGCCGGCGCTCCATGAGCGCCTCGGTGGCCGAGGCCAGCGCTTCAACGTCGGTTGCCTCGATCCGGCCCTCGGCCAGGATGTCCTCCTCGAGCGTATAAAACCAGGCATCGACTGTTGGCCGCAGAGCTCCATCGTGTGTATCGGAGGTGGCAAGGCGCTCGACCAGGCGCCGATACACGGTCTCCCAACGGTGCAGCGGCGTTTCGGTCTCATTGATCTGGACCTCTGATGTCGCGAAGCCCGCAACGCGTGAGCGCTCTTGGATCCAGCGCGCCATAAAGGTCTTTCCCGAGCCATACTCGCCGCGCACAGCCTTGAAGCCGGCGCGCCCACTGGCAACTGCCGCCAGGTCTGCATCAAGGGCGGCCTCGAAACGGTCCATTCCGACTGCAAAGGCGCTCAGGCCTTCGCGCGGCACGGTTCCACGACGCAGCGCGTCGAGTATCGCCGCCCGCCTCTCCGCGCCAATCAACGGCCATCTCCCAGATGGAACTGTGCTTTCAGGACCGGCTCGTTGAGAACAACGTCGTCGGCCTCCTCTCTAAGAACCTGAGCCTGGTCGAGGTTGAGAACCCGGCGTGCTGCACTGATGAGGCCCGCAATTCGGAACGCAGGCATCCCAAGCGCTTGGGACAACCCAACGCGTGTCATTCGTCCACCTCGCGCGGCAAGAGCGCTGATTAGTCCTCGCACCTGGTCATCCTGCGGTGCGCCACGACCAGCGAGGCGTCGCTGTGCGGAAAAGGTTTCCGAGGCGAACAAGTCGTCCAGCCAAGCCAACTCGACGGGCGTTTGGAGTGGCCTTCGGGTATCCTCTGTCCGTTCCTGTGCAAACAAGTCAGCTTGTCGCGATACTGCTTGCCGCCGCCGGGAAGGTGGCGGGACTACCACTGCAGCGACACCCAACTGCGAAACATCTTCGCTCGTTCCACGCCACCAGGAGGGTTCTGGCGATGGTGCTTCTGACCAGCCACCGGGCGCGGCACCGGCTGTGTACACAGCGACGGGCACAAGAACCTCCTGAGGGCTGGCTCCGCCATGATAGCCGCTCCGTCGTGCCCCGAACCGCACTCGTTCACTCCACGCCGCGACGATCGCTTTCTCGCCACTAGGCGATAGGATCCGTCCGCCT
Organism: Mesorhizobium album; assembly: GCF_033977205.1. Taxonomy (NCBI): domain Bacteria; kingdom Pseudomonadati; phylum Pseudomonadota; class Alphaproteobacteria; order Hyphomicrobiales; family Phyllobacteriaceae; genus Mesorhizobium; species Mesorhizobium album. The sequence goes on from NZ_JAVIIW010000069.1 coordinate 8,226, forward strand.
GCTAGAGCGACCTCCAGATCACTCGGCGGCGTACCTGCCGATCGCCACCGACTGCCCGAGTCGCCGCTGAGCTGCACAGTTGCTTCGTCAAGGATATGTCCGTGATCGCTCGTCACGATGAGAGTGCGCCCTGCGCTCCGAGCGACGTGGAGAAGCGCAGCCACCTGTCGAAGGCCCTCCGCTGTCCATGCGAGGTCTACTTGGTCGCTTCCGGACAGTTGGGCATCTACAGCGTTGTGGACGACACCAACGATACGCCGTTGTGGATCGGCAACGGCCGCTCTGATCTCCTCACCGAGCTCTGGCCCGGCCCCGATGTCGGCTTTGTGAAACAGACGCGGCGGATAGCCCGATCGCGAAGCTGCGACCAGTGATCCATTGGTCGCGAAGCCAGCTCGCTCAACCGCTTGGTCACCTTGCCTCAATGATCCACAGAGCAGGCTAGTACGCGACACGGCTGTCACCGATGGCAGGACCGCGGCAGCAATAATCGGACCTTGTGTCGGCACTAGCTCTGACCAGCCAAACCCAACAATTGTCTCGGCAAGAGCGCGCCAGACAGCGAGACTGAGGCCGTCAAGAACGAGCAACAGTACGGGAGCTTCCTTTGCCATGGGAGCGACAACACTGGAGAGAATCCGCTCGACTGGCAAAGGTGTGTCGCCTACTGAGCCGCCGGAATTCCACTCTCGAAGGGTCACCGCGAAAGCGCGGTTTTCCTCTTCTCGCAGCGCAGTGACCGCTTCGCCTAGCCGAGAATAGATCGCTGACACATCAGGAAGCGGATCGCCGGACCGGATGGTGTGCCGAGCACGATCGACGAAAGCGCTATCCTTAAAGTATGCTGCTGAGGCTTCCGAGATGCTGCGCCAAGATGGAGCGTTGGGTCGTCCCGCGAGCCAGCTCAAGAGGCGGACGGCCATCAAAAGCCGATCGACTCGCGTTCGGTTATTTCCAGCCCTGTCGTGACGATCGGCGCGACGTGTGAGCTGCCAAGCCGTCTGGACGTCATCGGCAAGCCGGGTTTCAACAGCATGAAGAATCGCAACAGCCGCATCTCGAATGCGCGCATCAAGGCCGATCTGAAGTGCCTGGCTGAGAGCCGCGAACGACTCCGCGCGTATCATCGTCAGTATGGAGGCAGCGCGCGATTCGATCGCTGCAGCAGTTCCGGATGACTCCCGGGGCAGTCGGTCGAGCACGCGGCGCCCCGCCTCGGCCAAGATATGGGCTGCCTCAGGATTCACCTGCGCACCACCAACCAAAGGCTCCAGGCGTATTGCAGCCTCGCGCAAGACTTGATCGGGGTTCTGGTCAGCGAACACTACGCCGCAGGCCAACGCGATCGGGAGGGCATCGGCACCACGTCCGGCCGCGGCTGCCGCGAGCACCAGTCCTGCTGCAGGGCCGCCCTCACTCGAAACGCGCTCGGCCACCGCGCTTTGCGCCTGTTCCGAAAAACGGGCAAATCGGTCTAGATTTGAGCCATCCAAGGTCCAGTCGAGCAGCGCGGCTGCATCAGTGCGGCCGTCGGCAATCCCGAGTACATCGTCAAATACCGCCCGCCATGCACTCTCCAGATCGAGAATGCCCCCTGCAGCCGGTGGGTACCCGCCGACAGGAGAATGCTCCAGGAGGAGGTCCGCCAGCCAGCCGTATGCGCGGAGCCTAGGATCCACTTTGCTGGCGCGGAAGGCGCCTCGCAGGGCCGACCAACGGTCGGACTGTTCCAGGCGAGCATGAGGGAAGCGAGCCACGACATCGTCGCCCAAGGTTGCCGCGTCGAGCGGGGTCAGTACGATGAGCCCGCCGCTGTCGTTTCCTTCTGCTTCATCGAGCCGTTCCCGAACCTCAAGCTCGGACGGGCACCATTCTATGCGAAATCTGCAACCGCCACGCTCCACATACTCAGGCCAGGCCCGTCGGATGGGCGAACGCATTGCAAGGATTCGCGCGCCTGTGTACTTCTGCAGAAGGCTATCGAGCGCGCGCTCGATTTCGGGAAGGTCGGGCGCGAGCAGAGGACTCAATCGTTACCTCCAACTCGGGGCCGAGTCAGCCTCCAGGCGATCGTCAGTTTGCTGTCCGGTTCGGCGGCCAGGCGTTCCCGCAGTTTGTCGAGTGTGGAGCTAGCTTCAGCAGCATCGAGCACCGTCTGCGGCCGCTCGTCTAGGACTTCCTCATCCGCCGGCGGCGGTGGGGGCGGGGAAACTGTTGGAGCCTCGGTATTAGGCTTCGTTTCTGCGAGAAGTCTTGTTGCGCGCGTTTGGACGTCCCGAAGTACGGGCCTCAGCGGCGCCACATGCTCGTCCGCTTCCATTGCCTCGGCCAACTTCTCGCGCAACCCTTCGGCTGCCGCTCGACGATGGTCACTGAGGTTCAGTGCAGTCTGGATGATATCCCAGGGTGCGGCCGACACAGCCCCGCGCAGGTCCTCGACGCCAGCCAGCAGTCGCGACACCGCTGCCTCGCTCGTTTCCAATGTCGCGCCGGCGAGACTCTCAATCGTGGCAAGCGGATCGGCTGCGGCGACCAGTTCGCTGACAACCGCTTGAGTGGCGCGGATTGTAACGAGCCGCTCTGTCGTCAGAGGGACTCCCAGCGCGTCTGCGTGGGGCCTCAGGTCTCGCAGCAACTCGGTGAGATAGCCACGCTTTTCGCTGGCTTTGGCCTTCAGATCGATCGCCAAGCGCTCAACCGTGGCCCCTTTCCGGATTTCTCCCGGCACTAGGCCAAACAGCGCAGAGGCCCTCTCGCGGGCCTTATTCCAGGTCGCTTCGTTTGGGAGTGCCTCTTCTTTCAACTCCACTGCATCGTCGATCCGATCCAATGAGACTTGGGCAGGAGCACCGTTCCTGACCAGCGCCCTATCGGCTTGGGCCGCAAACGCTAGGATCACTAGGTTCTGCAGCTTTGGCTGCAGCCCCGTCGGCCGCGGTTCGTCCATCCATTCGCGAAGCCGACCGACGGTAAATGGTCCGCCACCTGCTCGGGCATGCTGCCTGGCAAAATGCTCGGCCCAATGAGGCGACAGCTGAAGATGGGTTTGGCTCATCACGCCCAGCTTTAGCGGCACCGCGATTGCGCTGAGGTGCTTTCGGTCGGAATGGTCATCGATCAACACCCGCTGGTTCGGCTCGCCGGCAGCCTGCCGTACCCGCTCCAGCACACGCTTGAGCACCGTATCGCGAGCCTCGCCTTCAAACTGAGGATGATCTGGGAATCGGTGCTCGAAGTAGCGATCGAGCAAAGCCGAGACAGCTGATTTCATATCGGCGCCGACCGGCATCTGCGGTCGAAACGTCCCGTCGAGAGAGACGAGTCGATCCTCAGGCGGCACTGGGGCTCCAACGCAACCATCATTGTCGGGCCGAATGCCATAGGCAGCCTCGAGACAGGCCCGTATCCGCTGATGCAGTGCACTTTGCTGACTGCGAAGAATGGCGCGCGCCTGTTCCCTGTCGCTTGCCGACAGGTGCCGAGCCGCTTCAGTGAGCCGATCACCTGCGCCAGCGAGGAGGAAGTCGATCCGGACCAGCGTCCCGAGATCCTTCATCGCCCGGTCACTCAGATGAGAAGGCTGCCAGACAATACCGCCGGAGGCGTTCTCCTCATTGAAATTGCGGGCATGGGCCAGATGGTCCGCAGGCGACCGACCTTTCGGATCGAAGGGCATACCCAACACCAGCACGGGCGATCCGCGCCCGCGAAGGCGGTCGTAGCTCAGCTCCCTGACCACCTCGAAATAAAGGTCCACTTCACGGTGTGTGCCACGCCAGAGGTGGTCATAGGACTGGAAGGGTTGCGCACTGAGCAGGGTATTGTCGGCTGCAATCCCCAGCATGTCGAATAGGATTCGCTGCAGCTTGCTACGGCGCGTCCCGTCATTGTCGGCCTGGGCTGCGTTCGCCAGGATTGGCTCGACGTCAACACCAGTTATCTGCAGCGAGACGGTAGGAACCTGGTCCTCGCTGATCCGGATTTCGCCAACCCGCGATGCCCAGCTTCGAAGTTTTTGCAGTACGATACCGCCCTCGCCTCCGGGGACCGGTGACACTACTGTGCCATGGTTCAGGGCTGCCAGCCTGGGCGCCGTGAGCGCCCGCAATGCGGGAACCTCCGGAACGAGAGCGGCGAGCAGCAAAGTCTTCAAGATGCGTGCATCGTTTTCGAAACGGCGCTTCACCTGGGGGTCGGCTCGTCCGTCCTGCAGCTCTTGCCAGGCTATATTGTGTTCCTGCTCCAGCAAGGGCTGCAGCTTTTGGTTCCAGAGCTTCTTGGCGTTTTCGAACTGTATCCGCATGCCCTCGGAAAAGGGCTGGTCGCCAGTGGCAATCTCGTCCCACAGGTCGCCCACAGGAATTAGGTTGCCAAGCCATAACTCTCCCCGCTTGTTCACGAGCAGCGTCAGCATCAGCTTCAGTGCGGTCCGTTCTCGTTGAAGGACTGAAGAGGCCGCGATCAGTGCCTGCACGAGTGCTGGACTAAAGGGGTAGACTTTCCGGAACAGATCACGCTCGCCATCGGAGCCGAGCAAGGTATCCAGCACTTGCTGCCGCTGACGCATGACCCGGTCGAATTCAGCGTCGATCTCCTGACGGGCCGCCTCGCTCACAGGCGCCAGCAGGCGCTTCTCGACGATGACCGGTAGGTTTCGATCCTCCAGTTTCACTTTGTCGAAGCGCGCTTCCCAGTGCTTGAGCGTGTCAAGGAACCGAACCTCGAGTGCACCGGCATGGTGATCACCTATGAGCTCGCGCAGGTCACGCTGGCGGGCCACGAAGGAGATGATGGGGACCGGGCGCTCCGACCTTTGCGCCTCCACCAGCTTCGAGAGTTTTGATCCTTCGTTTGAAACGAAGTCCACGTCTCCGGCGCGCGTCGCGAGCCACAGGATGAGCTCGTCAAGGAACAGCACGACAGCATCGTATCCGAGTCGCTTGGCGTGCTGGCTAATCACCACCAATCCGCGGTCGAGGTCCAGGAATGCTTCGCCTCTGGTGGCGGCCACATCTGCGTAGCTTGAGAAGTAGGTGCCGATCAGATCGCCGACGAGGCGCTGGCGCTCCTCTCCTTCCGGAGACTCTGCTGCAGCCGATTCGAAGGAAATGGAATCCCATTCGGAACCGAGATCCCCCCAGCCGTCTCCACCTCCTTCTTTCCCCTCGTTGAGCTTTGCAAAGAAGGCATCGTCACCCATAGTTGTGCGCAGGCGCCGCGCATCCTCGAAAAGCTTCTCCCCCAGATAGAATCCTGGCACCGGCGCATCGGGATGTAGCCGCCTGACGTGGTCGGCATACCCACCGAGGATTGCGGTCTCGACGTCCCGCGCCCCGATCATATGGTAAGGTACCATCAGGAAGCGCCGATCGTTCAGAATAGGCTCATGGCGAGTAACGACCTCCGCAAGCTCGGCTATGCTGCGGGCCTTCACATTTCCAGCCAGCAGCAGGTCCAGCACTGCCATGAAGTGCGATTTGCCGGATCCGAACGAGCCGTCGAGGTAGCAGGCTGCACTGCGGCCGCTCTCGACGCTGCCACGGACAAATCCAAGCGCTTCATTGAAGGCTTTCGCGAGCTGGGGGGTTACAACGTAGTTTCTGATCGTCTGCGTGGCTGCAGCGTCAGTCACCCCCTCCGATAGCTTCAGGACAAAATCGTTGGTCTGCACCCTCTCCGGGATATGGATCAGGTCACGCAGCAAGGGACGTGTGTCGCTCATGCTGTGGCCCTCCGTCCGCGACCGCGCACCCGCGCCGGTGGAGCCCACGAGCGCAGGTCGCCCAACGTGAGGCCGAGCTCACGCGCTTGCTCTTCAACGTATCCCTGAAAGAAATCCCCCATGCGAAGTCCCATTTCGATATCGATTTCGTTATGCCATTGGCGTACCCAGGGAACGAGCTCCAGCAGGCCTGCGAGCAATGGTGTCAGTCGCTCCTTTGGCCACCCGTCGACATCCTTGCGTTCAACGTACCAGGCTGCAATCGCTCGGGCCTGTGCAAGATGATCGTAGCCGGCCCAGAGGATTGGGAAGCTTGGGTCCGCATCACGGGCACAATGCGGGAAGGAGACGAAGCGCTCCTTTGATACGTCGAGGCCTCCGCGCAGTCGCCAGTAGTCCTGAGATTGGAAATCGGAATTCTTGTACTTCGGAGGCACGGGAATGTCTCCAATTTCCGCTGCCTTGCGCCGCTTCGTTTCCTTTGCGATCGCCGTTTCTGCCGCCTTGCGCACATCCTCCGCACCAAGACCATCAGTCATACGCTTGGCGAAGTCGTCTGCGCTTTCGCCGTCGTAGCGCGGGTTCATTTGGCCCCATCCCGTACGGAGGAACTCGTCGCGGCGGGCCTCCACTGCGGCGTCGATAGTGTCCTCCTCACGTTGGTTCTCCCAGGTCGCCTCCCAGTCAGCGTGCTTGCGTAGACCCGTTGCTGTATAACGGAGGCTAGCGAGGAAGGGCACGGACTCACTTCCAGCCAGCTCTGCCACGAGCGCATCCAGGTCGAAGGCAGTGCGGCCGGTGTAGAGCGCCGAGACCGCGAGGAAATCGGGGTCGTGTCGAGCAGCGTCTGCTAGTGCCTGCGTGGAGAGGATCCGCGGATCGCCGGCGGACCAGAAGCGCGGATCCTCCAGCCGATCGAGAAGCCAGGCGCGGAGCGCATTTTGTTCCATTTTCTCCCACGGCTCAGACTGCCAGCGGCGCTTGTACTCGGGGCGCTCGATGAGGCCGATGGTAAGATCGGATTCGATGAGGGCGATCCGGCGCTCGACGATGGCACGGTAATCCGCCGGCCAGTGGGCTGGCAGCTCGGTGATAGGCGTTGAGCCGTGACGCTCGAACCATGCGGTCTTGAGTTGGCCGACGGCCATACGGCGCGCCATAACGATCTCGAAGGCGCGGTCGCCAGGGCGCAGAGGTGGCGGGCTGGGATGTTCTAATGAGTCATGGAGGAGGCCATATAGGCGGTAACAGTGCCAGTCCAGTTCCTCTTGCAGCGCTATCATGCAGCCTCGCGCGCCTTCGGCCTCGGTACGCGCTGCATCCAATACCTCTCGCGTCGGAATGGCGCGGACGCAGAGTGTACTGGGTAGCTTATCTCCAAACCGCTGGGCAGCAACATCGAGAGCGCCCGCCAGTTCAACGGGACGTTCATCTGCAACCGGAAACTTCTGCAGTCCCGTTCCTGTATACTCGTAGAAATCCTCGAAGGGATCGGTTCTTTGTCGGGCGCCACGGTCATCGACAGTAGATCCCTTATTGTGAAAAACCTGCTTCATCCAAAAGCAAGCAGTAGAGGAGTTAAGGAGGCCTAGCAGGCCGAGATGATCGGCCTCGGAGGCGTTCGCCGGAAGCTTGATAACCGGCGCCGACTGCTTGAACACCTTGCCACCGCGGTCGAGTACGAAATGGTTGTGCGTAGCGACGAAGGCAAATGTGATGGCAAGGGGTGTTCGATAGCGTTCCGCCACCCATCTATACCAGCCCCACCAGGGCTCGCCGAGGTCTGCTTTGGTTTTACCCCCGAACGACACGATACCTGCCAGCGTCGTCCGATACTTCCACAACAATCGCTCTGCTTTGCCAAGACCAGCGAGGGGAAGCAACGTCCTGTCAGGCCCGTATGGGACGATGGCTGAGTCGCCGACTACGATCGAGTAGTCACGCACGTGCTCGCCAATGATTATCTGCTTGATGAGTGTTCTCGCGACACCGACTCGGACAAACGCTTGAGCTGGCGCCATGAACAGATCGTCTGCACCGGGAAAGCTCGCGAAACCGATCTGCGGTTGCAGCGACGTCAGCGTCGGTCTGTTCTCGACGATTGCCTCTTGCACTTCGGCCGTGCCCCCACCCCCCATGTTCCAGGGATGCCGCGCCAGCGACTCGCGCGGTGAGTCCTCGGTGCTGATGAACGCACTCTCGGACTTGTCCAGATCAGTCTGCGCGACGATGGCCGACCAGACCAACCCTTTTCCTGGGTTATCGGGTGCTGAGGGCTCGCCCCGTACTCCACGCACAGTCCGCACCACCGACGTCACCGGTGCGCGATTGCGCCCGAACAGGATCACGGTCGGCGTCCCATGGCCCGGAATATAAGCGCCGGAGCAATCGACGACATGGGTAACATCGAGCTTCGGCAGCACGTCCTCGATCAGCTTTTTGCCGAATTCTCGCTTCATGAAGCTGTTTGCGACGATCAGCCCAATGAAACCTGCCGAGCGGTCTCGCGTCCCCTCCTGTGCTAGGTCGAAGAAACGCTCGGTAAACGGCGCGCCAAGGCCGTATTTCATATGGCAGCTATGGTATATATCGCGATAGGCATCGCGCATCGCTGCATCCTTCGGCGTGATATACGGCGGATTGCCCACGACGGCGTGGTACTGGCGTCCCAAGACCGTGTCGAGCGCTTCGGTGTCCTCCGCGGTGTAGTGGTGGTGCATGGTGCGCCGGAAGCCTTCGCTCGTGCCGCCGAGTTCTTGCAGGAAGAAGTGACGTCCATGCAGCAGACTGTCGCCCGTTGCCAGCTGGAAGTGGAAATCCGGCGCGGCGGCGAGGCGTGTGTCACCTGCAGCCCGGAGCGCAGCCACCAATAGCCGGAAGCGGGCGATCTCGACCGCAAAAGGATTCAAGTCCACGCCGGCCACAGCGTCCAAAGCCCGCTGCGCCTGTGCTGCGGGCGGCATTTCCGGCGCATGTCGCTGCCACTCCTCCAGCATCCGCCTGAAGCCGCCGAGCAAGAAGTGCCCCGATCCGCAGGTCGGATCTATCATCCGAACTTCTTCATACCCGAACTCCCTGATTGCAGGATGAAGCGTGCGGGAAAGGATCCATTCCTCCACGAATTCCGGCGTCTGCAACAAGGCAAAGCGCTTGCGCGCCTCCTCCGAAAGGTCCTGGTACAGGTCGCCGAGGAAACGTGTGTTCCAGTCCGGATCGGTGAAATCGTGGAGCAGCTCGCCGGTCTCTAGTGAGCGCTGACGAAAGAACTCGAACAACGCGATCGCCCCGTCGCCTGAAACAGGCAGACGAAACAGAGGGTTGTGTGAAGGATCGAACAAGCCGGCCAGCCCCGGCAGGAGAGCAACCTCGCCGAACACTGCCAGAAGATACTCGGCATCGCTGTCCTCCGGCCTCGACCGGAACCAATCCCGCTGGCGGAGCATCGCCAGATCCAGCCGCTCGCCCGGACCGGCGATGATGGGGCGGTCGAGCAGACGGTTGTCTTCCAGGAAGCGGAGGAACACCAGCGCGAGAATCCAGTGCACTGCTGACTGGTCCACTGCCGCACTGAAGAACGTCTCGAAGGTGTCGGCGGTGCGCTTCGTCTCCCGCGCCTCCCGCCACTCCGCTTCCATGGCTGCACGTCCAGCGGACGCGGCGTGGTAGTGCCTTAGGTCTTCTTCGAGTCTCTTCCTGAGTTTTTTCAGGTCCCCGAGTAGCCGCCCCGCATCGACCATCGTCCAACTGTCTCCCTACTTGCTTCTTCTTGGATCGCCAAGTTTGCGATCGATCGGGACGAATCCTTATCGCCAAAGTTTAGCACGCTATACGTCACCGAGATGGCTGCGGCTAGGCTGCGCTGCGGCCGCCGCCCGCCCTATGGGCATTCGCCAGCCAGGATTCCGTGAGCCTGGTCCAATTCGCTGCAGAGATGACGGGCAGGACTGCGCCATCGATCTGTGGCATCCCCTGTTCAGCCTGTGGAATCAACAGCCATATGCTTGGAGGCCCACCTGCCGTGCCGGAGGCCTGGGAAAAGGCCACGAGCATTTCCATGAGGTCGTAACGTGCGACAAGGCCAGGCTGGGTCAGAAGTGTCGGCGTGCGCAGCGCGAGGACATCCTCTTTCACCCGCACCGCCGCCTTAGAGGCGAGACGAAGGAGGTTCTTGAAGTCAGTGCTGTCGCGAGAGGCCGCGTCAGCTGCCAAAGCTTTAGGCCACTGCACTCGCCGCGCCTCCGCCTCCGTCCGCATCGACCGGAGCATCAAGCGCTCAAGGCTGACGGCCTGACGAGGGAAGCGGCGAAGCAGCTCGACTTCCGCATCGCGTGCGCGTCGCGGCTCGACCGTCAACGCAAGGAAGATTCCTCGTTCGGCAGCGTACGCGATCTTGTCCTCGATTGCCCTTGCATTCAGGACTTCAGGCGTTGCCTCCGCAGCCGGAGCGAACGTCGGCTGGCGGATGATCGTCATCGTGCCGGTGCCGGTGTTCGACACAGTACGCGCGTGGTAGCCCGCCTCGCCCCCGGCTGGCTCGCGCCAGATACGGCCTGCATCGACTTGGTCCAGCAAAGTGTCGAGTTCTGGTCGTGGCGGAAGCGGAGAGGCTTCCGGGAAGCGACCGCGAACGCGTGCCCGGACCTGATCTTCTCGCAGGACTTCTGGGCCGGCGAGTGCGCCAAGCGAAAGCCGAAGGGCCGTAATGGCAGGCATGCCGCGCGGGTAGAGCTCGCCTCGCGCGGATAGAGCCGCGCCTCTTGAAGCGGCAACGGCGAGCCTCAGGCGGCGCTCTGCCGTGAGCGGCCCGGCCCCCTCTGGAACGGGCACGACCCCAAGCTCCTCCTCAACACGACCAGGACTCGGCAGCGGATCCTCTGCCGCAAGGGCGTCGACCACCCGAGCGAGCCGGCGGGCATATTCTGCTGCCTCAGGCAATGTCGCGATCAGCATTGCACCAGGCGATTCGACATGGGCGGCGAAGCGAACTGGCGATACAGAGGTTTCCAACTCCACTGCGGCACGAACTACGGCCCGCGATCGGCGGGATCGTTGCCGCGGGTCGTCTTCCACAGACCCTCGTGTAGCAAGGAGTTGTGCGGCCAACTCGTCTGCGGTCGCGACACCGCCTGCGGATGCCAACAAGGCGTCGATATCGCCGCGCACATTGTTTAGATCGGCGCTCTTATGCCAGCGATCCCGCGCGGCTTCGAGTGCATCCGCCACTCCACTCCGGGCGGTTCCGACGGCGGCGGCAACATCGCCCGCACTTGGCCAAGCCGGCGCGTCATCGTCGATGCCGAGGTAGTAGGCAAGAATTCTGTCCTCCTGCCGCTCATCCCCGGCGGGGCGGCGCGGCAGTAGCTGCTCAGCAAGCCGATCCACGCTTGCGCGCCCACGCTCGTCTTCCGTGGGCCCACCCGGGACAAGGTCGGGCCGGAGCTGCGCCAGCCGTTTTGCCCGCTCGCGAATTTCTCGGCGGATGCGGTCGCCAACCCCGGTGAGATAACGGAATTTGAGGCGCGGAACACCGAGGAGTTGGTGAACAGTGTGGATGCCCATCTGATCGAGCACTGCGCGGGCCTCGACCCCATAGCCGACCTCGGCGATATTGCTGGAGCGGTCGAGCCGCCGAGCAATTAGCTCGATGCTGTCTTCAGGGGATTGGGCTCGGTCCAGGGGCGCGAAAGCCTCTCGCCAGGCGCGAAGCATCTCCTCCGAATTCCCGAAACGTTCGGCCGGATCACGCCGCAAGGCACGCGAGAAGAAGGCCGCAAGGCCATCGCGGAGTGACGGGTCGAGCCGGTCGACGGCAATTGTCGCCTCGTCGTCTGTCAGTCGCGGATCGGTCAGACCGTCACCGAAGGAGGGAGGTGCGCCAGCCAGCATTTCGTGGAGAGTTACGGCAGCCGCGTACCGTTCTGCATGCAAGTCCCAGCGAGGAGGCTTGCGATCCGGCAGGAATGGCTCGAGGTATGGGCGGGTCCCTGCTGTGATGGTTTCGACCGGTGCACGCGAAAGTGAACAGTCGAAAAGGACCAGGCGATAAGCACCGCTTCCGGGAGTCTTCGAGATCCCGATGTTGTCCGGCTTAATGTCACGGTGAGCAATACCCTCCTGCTCGAGGTGCTCGATCGCTGACAGCAGATGTTCGCCAAAGCGGCGCATCAGGTCGAGAGAGAGCGGATCGCCACCGCGAATCCATTGGGCAAGTGTCTTGTCTCCAGCGCGCTCCATTAGGATTGCCGGGCGGCCGGAGGTCTCTACTTCTGCGACAAAGCGGACGATGTTCTGATGGTGGAGACGACGAAGAACATCCGCTTCGGCACGGATGCGGTCGGCGTGAGCGTCGTCTAACGCAACTTTGAGCACCAGCTCCTCGTCGCTCCCCTCTTGCTGGACAAGGAGGACATCAGCGCTGCCGCCCCGGCCGAGACGACGTTTAACAGTCAGGCCGCCATCGAGAAGGTCCCCAGGTCCAGCGATCGCCGGATCGACCGTGACTGCGGGCATCGGCTCCGCGGGGAGCGCCTCCTTTTCCGCCTCGGCAAGATAGTCAAGGAATTCACGCGCGTCCCGAGGACGATCGCGAACGACTGGCGCGGTAGAGACGCGCACCATTTCCTCGAGCCACCGCCCCGCGCCATTCATGGCACTGGAGATGAGAAGACCGTTGCCCTCCCGCAGGCTGGTCGGCAGATCCAATGGATTGGTCACCGGCGCTCGCCCGGTGAGGATATGATAGGCGATAGCACCGAGGGCGAATACGTCAGCTCGCGCTGCACTTTCGTCTCCACCTGCAATAGCTTCAGGAGCCAAATAGGCCTTGGCGGGGTCAGCGAGGTGATCCTCAATGTGTTGAGTTCCAGAAGTCACGCCGGTTCCAGCGCTTGTTCCTCCGCCTCGGCTCGCCACCTGCCAGTTGGTGATCTGGAGCCGAGGGGTGTCGCCTTCTGGATCACGCACAAGGATACTCTGAGGCGCTAACCCGCGGTGGTAGATGCGTTTGCCATGAGCGTAGGCCATTGCTTCGCCAAGCTGCCGGATAAGAGCCAAACGCTGGGCGAGCGACAGTCCGCCAACCTTCTGGGCCAGGTACCTATCCAGTCGCACAGCGTTGGGGTCGTGCTCGAAAATGAGCGCTGGGCCGAGTTCCGCCTCGCGGTAGTCGCGCACACCCTGAATGCCAGCGTGCTCTACGCCCTCCAGAACTCGGAACTCCCTCTGCGCAGTGCGTGCCAAGCGGTCACGAGCTTCCGGGGTTGCGGCACGCGCATACGGATAAATGCGAACCCGTCTATTCACGCCAGTGGCCGCATGGCGGGCAGCGAAATCCTGCCAGTTTTCTCCCTCTCCCAGGAGCTGGCCGAGTTCGTAGTCGCCGACGCGACGGCCGCGCCCAGGCGCTCGAATCCCTGCCTGCTCGATGGCTCGAATCCATGACCGAGTTACGGCAATGTCGGGCGTGCCTCGACGTGCGAGGCCAAGCTCGTGCGCTTGGAGGAGGGTTCCAATGACACCGACGTCATCAGGTGCACCCGGGCTGCCGCGCAGAACAACCCGCTTCTCGGTACCAGGATCGAGAACAGGGTTCTTGCGAACCGCGGAGAGAAAAATGAGCGGCTCGATCCAAGGCGCCGCGCGTGACGAGCCTCTACCGAGCGCCTCCTGTCGGCGAAGCACCGAGGCGAGTCGTTTCGCCTTCCGGTTAGCTAGAGGCAGAGGATTATCGGTCGTGACCTGACGCCCTTCCGTTGTCCAGGTCCAACTGTAGGCATCGCCGCGCAATGTGCCCGGGCGCGATTTCACTTCGATGAGGACTAATCCAACAGGCGTGAGCACGAGAACGTCGACCTCGTTTACGCGACCTTCATCGTCGATGAACTCGAAGTTCGACCAAGCGCGCCAGGGCTCATGATCAGGCAGATGCTCGCGCAGGAAATCCAGCGCGTCTCGCTCCCATTCGAAGGCGGACTGGCTCACCGCCGTCCAACGTCCTGATCTCATCGGCATAACGAAGCCCACACAACCCGGATCCTACATATTCGAATAGACGCACGACGGGGAGAGCAAATTTGGCCGATACCGAACTGCTTGGGCCTACCAGGATTCGATGTGGTCCACTTGCGATGGATTCCGGCGGATGCTCATCCTGTCCTCTCTCCCCAGATACTCGCATCGTCGTCCATGCAAGGTTGGTGAAATGTCGCGATCCTTCAGCCGTCAAGAACTCCATCAGCTGGTGTGGTCGAGACCTGTCCGAGCCGTAGCTTCGGAATACGGCATCTCCGACGTTGCCTTCGCCAAGCTGTGCCGCAAGCACAATATTCCGCTTCCGCCGCGAGGCTACTGGGCGCGGGTCGAGGCCGGATACAAGCCTCGGGTCGAGCCTTTGCCAGTCCGAGGATTCGGTATGCCGGAAATCATCCGGACCGGGCGCACATATTGGGATAGATATTCAGCTCCCCCGAACCTGGATGAGATCGACATACCTCCGCCGCCAGAATTCGCTGAGAGCGAAGAAGAGCTGACGCAGAGAGTGAGGAAGCTCGTCGGTGCGGTGAGCATTCCTCGAAACCTCGACCGCGCGCATCATCAGATAGCTCGCCTACTGCAGGAAGACGAAAGTCGCCGACAGGAGCAATTGCGTGCGAAATACGTTTCGCTGTCAAATGGTCCCTTGTTCGATTTCCCATTCGAAAGGCGGCGCCTGCGACTGCTGTCCGGGCTGTTTATGGCCTTCCAGCGCTACGGCATGAACGTTATTGCTCGCAAGAAGGATCCAGACGACTTCGAAGTGATCGTTGGCGAGCTGGCAGTGTCGTTAAGCGCGGACCACCCTGGAATCAGCAGGTATGGCTGGCGGCACGAGAGCGATGCGAACAGGCCAGCGTCGGCAGCTATGACAGTGGAGATCAAGAGCCACAGTACGCAACCGACGCACAAGAAGTGGACTGATCAGCCGAACGACCCGGTTGAGGGGCAGGCGACCGACATCGTCGTCAGCGTTATCGTGTTTGGCGAATTGCAATATCGCAATCGCGAGATCGGCCATCACAAATGGCTTGTCCAACGTAAGCGCTATTTTCCCTGCAGGTTGACGGCCCTTGCAACAACCGATCGCTTTCAGACGGACGCGTCGGGTCAGGCTGCGGCGGCTTTGGCGAAGTTGAAGGGCAGCAGAT
>NZ_JAVIIW010000006.1:0-217825 GCF_033977205.1 Mesorhizobium album
TCAACTCTCCAAGCGATGGCGGACAAAGACGGCAGGGACCATGATGACGTCGGGTGCTGCCCGAACCTTAGGACGGTCGCCTGCCGCCGGGACTGCTGGCTGTGATGGGCCGCAGCCCCGGCCGCCAAACTACCCGATCCTTCTCAAACAATCCTTGGGCGTAGCGACGCGAAGCGGAGCGAAGACCCAAGGATCCATGCCGTGAGCTCAAAGCGTTGCAACGGCGCAGAATTCTGCTCCGCAGCGCTCTACGGTTAAGGTCACGGCATGGATCCCAGGGTCTCCGCGATGGAGCTTCGCTCCTGCTTCGCCCTGGGATGACGACGCCGGGAGGCCTCAGCCAGTTCCGAACGTTTGCGGCGATTCACAGATCTGCAAGCCGTCACTGTGCCGAAGAAACTCAATTCACCTCGAAACCCAGCTTCTGTCGCAACCGTAACATTCGCTGGTCGGCGATCCTGAGGCTCTGCTCACCGCCTTGCGCGACGCGGTTCAGCATCCTGAGCAGATCGTCACGCTCGTTCGGATCCAGGCGCTCGCGCAGGAACGGCGCCAGCTTGTCGATGACGATTGTCGTGTCGTCGATCTGCGAGGCGGCCCATTTGGCATAGACGACCGCCTCGTCGGTCTTCTTCTGGCTGGCGGCAATCTGCGCGATCACCTCACGAAGGAGAGCCTCGCGCTGCGGCAGGATCGGACCATGTTCCGAAACGATCGCGGTAATCAGCGTCGCGGCGGCCACGACCGGATCGTCGATCGCCGTCAGGGGCGAGAGCGCGGCCTGCTTGCGCAGCTTCTTGCGGCGGATATTGCCTTGCACGCGTCCGATGACATCGGCGACCTCGTTCGCCGCCTCGTTCATCGCCTTCAGCCGATACCACCAGATGGCCGCCGCGCCGAGCAGTCCAAGTATTGCGATCAGGAAAGGCATGCCGAATTCCCCCGAAATCCCGGCAACGATAGGAGAAGAACAGCATCGCTTCAACACGCGACAGTTGCAGCCGGCGAAGAAACCCTGAAGATGCTTTTCAAGGAGGGCAGCTTCAACCGTGCCGCAACCATCATGGCCGGCGGTTATGACCCTGGTATGTCGTAGATCGCCCTGACCTCGACGGTGCCGAGTTCGGCAAGCGGAATGCCATTGGCAATCTCCAGCGCCTCGTCGAGGTCGGCCGCTTCGACCATCACGAAGCCCAGCAATTGCTCCTTGGTTTCGGCGAACGGGCCGTCGGTAACCAGCCGCTTGCCCTTGCGCCGGCGCAGCGATTTCGACAGCTTCACCGGCTGCAGCGCCTGGGCGATGATCAGCTTTCCCTGTCGGTCGAGTTCTCTGTCATAGGCGAGCGAGTCGGCATCGAGCTTGGCCGACCTTTCCGGAGTGAGCGCGAAAAGGTCTTTCTCTTCGCCATAGACCAGCAGGACATATTTCATTGTCAGTTCCCTTTCTGTGATGAACCATAGGAGGCGACGGTGATGCTGTCAGCCTTGCTTCTGACGGCCGCCGCATGGTCGAGCAGGCATGCCGCAACCCCGATGATGGCTACCGCCGCCACCAGCCGGCCGAGGCCGAGTGGCGGCAGATCGAACCAGAAGTCTTCCGGTCGCTGCGCCCTTCGGCCGGGATGCTTCCAAAGTGCGAAAAACAGATTGTCCATCCTGAACCTTCACCGGCCGTAACTTCGCGGCCGCTCGCAGGACGGTCCGGCGGCCGGGAAGTCGACATTTTTGCCACGACATTTTTTTCGGAAATTTTGGCGGGGTCGCCGGTGCTGGCGACGTCGGGCCGACGGGACGGATGGTCTTCCGGCGCACCCGCGCTATAGTTCAGGAGAGCGCCGGCGCCGCCGACGCAAACCCCGACAAGGAGGACTTCATGGACCGCACCGCAAACGCCGTCTGGAAAGGCAATCTGAGGGAGGGCGGGGGCACGCTCGACACGCAAAGCGGGGTTCTGAAGGCCACGCCCTATTCCTTCAAGGCGCGCTTCGAGGATGAGAGCGGCAGATCCGGCACCAATCCGGAAGAACTGATCGCGGCGGCGCACGCCGGCTGCTACGCCATGCAGCTCTCCCACTTCCTCGCCGAAAACGGCACGCCCGCCGCCGAGCTCGATGCCAAGGCGGTCGTCACACTGGTGCCCGGCACCGGCATCACCGGCAGTGCCATCACCCTGGTCGGCAAGGTACCGGGCATCGACGCCGCGAAGTTCAAGGAGCTGGCCGAGAAGGCGAAGGCCGAATGCCCCGTGTCAAAGGCGCTCGGCGCCATCAAGGTCTCGCTCGACGCAAGATTGGGGTGATGGGCGGTGTATTTGCCTAAGGTCGCGATCCTTCGCGCGCCCCTCTGTCCTGCCGGACATCTCTCCCACAAGGGGGAGATTTGCAGCTTGGTCGCCGGCGCTCCTCTTTCAATGTCGGCGATTGGCGAAAGCCGGCGTGACATCTGATCTCCCCCCTGTCGGCCCCTGTCGGGGAGATGCCCGGCAGGGCAGAGGGGGGCGCTGTCCCGCCGGCGGTCCTTCGTTAGCGGCCTTACCCGCCCAGTGCCTCAATCTTCGCGCGCAGCGCAGCGACCTCTTCCTCGAGTGCCCGCACCCGCGCTTCAAGATCGGCGGAGTCGGATGATACCGGCGCCTGCCACGGTGCTGCAGCCGCAGCCGTTATTTCCACCGGCCCGCTGAGCAGGTGCACATAGCGCTCCTCGCGCTGCCCGGGCGCTCGTTCGAGTAGTTGGATGAGCGGCGGCCGGCGGCCGATCATCAGATCGAGATTGTCGCGAAGCTCTTCGATCGATCCAAAGCGCGCCATCCGTTCCGAACGCGCCAAAAGCTCGTGCGCCGTCTGCGCGCCGCGCAAGAGCAAGAGGCCCACGATCGCGATCTGCGGCGTGGTCAGCGAAAAACGCTGCGCCATCAGATGCTCGTAGCGCTCGACCCGCGAGGCGAAGGCCTGGCGCACCAGACCTTTCTGCTCGAGCTGGGAGAGAGCGCGCCTGACCTCCGTCAGCTCCAGCGCCATCACCGGCTCGCGCGCCGTCTTCTGGTTGGCGGCGGCATGCGCGCCGTTCAGCGTCAGCGGATAGACATCCGGCGTCAGCTCCTTCTTCTCGACGAGGCAGCCAAGGACGCGGGCTTCGACGGCGGAGAGAACGGGGAGGTCGGTCATTGGAATGGCTATCCTTTTTTGGCCGGAGGGACAGCACCCCCCTCTGTCCTGCCGGACATCTCCCCCGCAAGGGGGGAGATCAGCAGCTTCAGCGCCGTCGCCCAGTCTACGTTGAAGATTAGCGAAAGCCGAGGTGACGGCCAATCTCCCCCCTTGCGGGGGAGATGTCCGGCAGGACAGAGGGGGGTGTGACGGATCGCTGCGTTCGAGATCGCCACAAACCTGCAGGATTAGACCCTTCTCTCCACCATCATCTTCTTGATCTCGGCAATCGCCTTGGCCGGGTTCAGCCCCTTAGGGCAGGTCTGTGCGCAGTTCATGATGGTATGGCAGCGATAGAGCCGGAACGGGTCTTCCAGATTGTCGAGCCGTTCGCCTGTCGCCTCGTCGCGGGAATCGATCAGCCAGCGATAGGCCTGCAGCAGCGTCGCCGGGCCGAGATAACGCTCGCCGTTCCACCAGTAGCTCGGGCAGGATGTCGAGCAGCAGGCGCACAAGATGCATTCATAGAGCCCGTCGAGCTTCTCGCGGTCCTCATGGCTTTGCAGCCATTCCTTGGCCGGCTCGGGCGACACCGTCTTCAGCCACGGCTCGATCGAGGCGTGCTGGGCGTAGAAATTGGTGAGATCGGGCACCAGGTCCTTGATCACCGGCATATGCGGCAACGGATAGACCTTGATCGCGCCGGAGATGTCGTCGCAGCCCTTGGTGCAGGCAAGCGTATTGGAGCCGTCGATGTTCATGGCGCAGGAGCCGCAAATACCCTCGCGGCAGGAGCGGCGCAACGTCAGCGTCGGGTCGATCTTGTTCTTGATCCAGAGCAGGGCATCGAGGACCATCGGCCCGCAATCGTCCATGTCGACAAAATAGGTGTCCATGCGCGGGTTCTCGTCATCGTCCGGCGACCAGCGGTAGATGCGATATTCGCGCAGGTTGGTGGCGCCTTCCGGCTTCGGCCAGGTCTTGCCCTGCTTGATCTGCGAATTCTTGGGAAGCGTGAGTTCGACCATTATCTGCGATCCTTTCGGATGACGAGCTTCAGCCCGGACCAGATTTCGTTCACGGCGGCGACCTTGACGTCGACGAGGTCAAGCTTGAGCGCTTGGGTGCGGATCACATCCTCGGTGACGTCGGTGGCCACTTTCGATGCCTTCTTCGGCCAGGATACCCAGACCATGCCGTCGCGCTTGATTGCCGTCTCGATGCCGGCAAGGCCATCCTCGATCTCGGCGCGCTGCCGGGTGAAGGCATGCACGGCATCGTATTTCTGGTTGCCGCAGATCGACGACCATTCAGGAAGCCGGTCGACCCCGGCAAACGCCACTGCGTCGGCGAGATCATCGAGTTCCGGCGGCAGGGCGATGAAGGCGGCGACCATGCCGTCCTTCAGGCCGAGCTTGGCCGGAAGGTGCGTACCGGAATATCCCGCGGCCGCCAATGCCATGGTCAGTATACCCTGGCCTTCGGCGCGATCTTGGCCGGGTTGATGCCGCCGTCCTTCTCCGCCAGCAGCGTGTCGGTGTGCACCGGCCGGTAGGTGAGCGTCACCTTGCCGTCCTCGCTGACGCGGGCCAGCGTGTGTTTGCGCCAGTTGGCGTCGTCGCGATCCGCGAAATCTTCCCGCGCATGCGCGCCGCGGCTCTCCTTGCGTGCCGCCGCGCCATGGACGGTGGTGATGGCGTTGGCCATCAAATTCTCCAGCTCCAGCGTCTCGACGAGATCGGAGTTCCAGATCATCGAGCGGTCGAACACCTTGAAATCCTTGAGCTCGCCCCAGATTTCGGAGACGCGCTTGCAGCCATTGTCCAGCGATTCCTGGGTGCGGAACACCGCCGCATCCTCCTGCATCGCCTTCTGCATCTTTTCGCGAAGCACGGCCGTCGGCGTCGAGCCGTTGGCATGGCGCAATCGGTCGAAGCGATCCATTATCTTCTCGACCGAGGCTGCGTTGGGCGAGGGGATCGGCGACTTGCGGTCGATCACCTGGCCGGCGCGCAGCGCCGCGGCGCGGCCGAACACCACCAGATCGATCAGTGAGTTCGAGCCCAGCCGGTTGGCGCCGTGCACGGAGGCGCAGGCGGCCTCGCCGACAGCCATCAGCCCTGGCGACACTTGGTCCGGGTTCTTTGCCGTCGGGTTGAGCACTTCGCCCCAATAATTGGTCGGCACGCCGCCCATATTGTAGTGCACCGTCGGCAGCACCGGGATCGGCTCCTTGGTCAGGTCGACGCCGGCGAAGATCTTTGCCGATTCCGAAATGCCCGGCAGCCTTTCATGCAGGACGGCCGGGTCGAGATGGTCGAGATGCAGGAAGATGTGATCCTTCTTCGGCCCGACGCCGCGGCCTTCGCGGATCTCCAGCGTCATACAGCGCGAGACCACGTCGCGCGAGGCAAGGTCCTTGGCCGACGGAGCATAGCGCTCCATGAAGCGCTCGCCTTCGGAATTGACGAGATAGCCGCCTTCGCCGCGCGCGCCTTCGGTGATCAGGCAGCCGGCGCCGTAGATGCCGGTCGGATGGAACTGCACGAACTCCATATCCTGCAGCGCAAGCCCGGCGCGCGCGGCCATGCCGCCGCCGTCGCCGGTGCAGGTATGCGCCGAGGTAGCGGAGAAATAGGCGCGCCCATAGCCGCCGGTCGCCAGCACCACCATCTTGGCCGAGAAGCGGTGAATGGTGCCGTCATCGAGGTTCCAGGCCACGACCCCAGTGCAGGTGCCGTCCGGCTCCATGATCAGGTCGAGCGCGAAATACTCGATGAAGAACTGAGCGTTGTTCTTCAGCGACTGGCCATAGAGCGTGTGCAGCATAGCGTGGCCGGTGCGGTCGGCGGCCGCGCAGGTGCGCTGCACCGGCGGGCCTTCGCCGAAATTCATCATCATGCCGCCGAATGGCCGCTGGTAGATCTTGCCCTCTTCCGTGCGCGAGAACGGGACGCCGTAATGCTCGAGTTCGTAAACCGCGGCTGGCGCCTCGCGCACCATGTATTCCTGTGCGTCGATGTCGCCCAGCCAGTCCGACCCCTTGACGGTGTCGAAGAGATGCCACTGCCAGTTGTCGGGGCCCATATTGGCGAGCGAGGCGGCGATGCCGCCTTGCGCCGCCACCGTGTGCGAGCGGGTCGGGAAGACCTTGGTGATGCAGGCGGTGCGCAGGCCCTGCTCGGCCATGCCGAGCGTGGCGCGCAGGCCGGCGCCGCCGGCGCCGACGATCACCACATCGAATTTGTGGTCGACAAACGTGTAGGCGGAAGCCGCGTTGGCGGTTGACGTGTCCTTGGCCAAAACTTCAGCCTCCGAATGCCAGTTTGAGCAGGGCGAAGAGCGAGGCGACGCCGACCACTACCGAAAAGAATGTGTTGAGGGCGATCAGTGCCAGCTTCATGCCTTCGCCATGCACGTAGTCCTCGATGATGACCTGCATGCCGAGCCGCATGTGGTAGAGCGCGGAGATCAGCACCAGCGCCAGCACCAGCGCCACGAACGGGTTGGCGAGCGAAGCCCGCACGTCGGCATAGCCGTGGCCGTTGACCGCGATCAGGAAACCGACGAAGAAGAGGATCAGCGGGATGTTGGCGATCGCCGTCAGCCGCTGACGCCAGAAATGCTGCGTACCTTCGCGGGCTGAGCCCAGGCCGCGGACCTTGGCTAGCGGCGTGCGCATGTCGGTGTTGTTCGCGCTCATCAGAAAGCTCCCCGCGCCATGTAGCCCGCGATCCAGATCAGCAGCGTGAGCACGATCGAGCCGGCGAGCGTTGCCCAGGCGATCTTCGAGGCGGTGTGCTTTTCCAGTCCCACGCCCGTGTCCCAGACGAGATGGCGCAGCCCGCCCAGCATGTGGTGCATCAGCGCCCAGGTGTAGCCGAAGAGGACCAGCCGGCCGAGCCAGGAGCCGAAGGCCCAGTTGACCCAGTCGAAGGTGGCCTGCGAGCCCGCCGCCGCGATCAGCCAAGCCGCGACCAGCAGGGTGCCGAAATAGAGCGCGCCGCCGGTGATGCGGTGGATGATCGACATCGTCATCGTGATCGGCGGCCGGTAGACCGTCAGATGCGGCGAAAGCGGCCGTTCACGTCTGGCAACTGCGCGGGTGGCTGGTGATTTGCTCATGGCTCCCCCAGTTCGGCGTCCCGGAGCCGTTACGGATACGGCATTCGCCGCTTTCATTTATGACTTCGGACAGCCGGTTTCTAATGCTCTTTTTGCACCGCGTCAAAGCCGGAAAATCGTTTTGGAAACATCATTTAGTCTGAGAAAAGGGGGCAATTCCGGTTCAATCGATTTGTAGCGATGCGAAGCCGGCGCAGCGTCGCTGCAGTGCGGTATCCCGCTTCTATCTTGTGCAGGTCTGCGGCGTCGACCCCTTCTTCATCACCAGTGCCTCGCGTCCGTCGATCACGATCGCGTCATGTGTCGCCGCCTGGTAGCGGCTGCTCTGGTTGGCGGGCGACGCCGCAAACTCCTCGGACCCGCCATCCGGCCCAACCACACGCAGCGACGTGCCGAGATTTTGGATGGTGATCATGCCGCCATTGCCGCATCTATAGGTGGCCATGCTCGTGCCGGATCGCGGCACGGTAAGGTCGGTGGTGATCTTGGTCGCCGGTGCTGGAGGCGCAGCTGGTGCCGCAGGTTGCCTGGCAGGAGCCGGCGACACCACGGGTGATACCGTGTTCGCTGCCTTGGGTGCGCCGTCCTGCGGCACGCAGGCAGTGGCCGCAAGAAGCAGCGGAACAACGAGCGACACCCGAAGTGCGCGGCCGAACGTCATGTGCTGCCCCTTTCGTGCGCGGCACGCTAGCCATGCGGCGCGCCAAGATCAAGGTCACCTTGAGTCAGCCGGGTTGGGCCGGACCGTGCGATGGGTCGAGCCAGCCCGCCGAAATTAACCATGTTCATTAAGTTCCGGCCCCGAAGACCGCCCTGCCCCTTAACAAAGGTTAAGAAAGGGTTAATTTCCGATTCGGACGACGTTTTGCAGGGAGAGCGACATGCGTTCGAATTCAGTGCGGGCAAGCCTCGCGGCCGTCACGGTGGCGGCACTCGCCTCCGCAATTGCCGTGCCGGCAGAGGCCGGCTTGCGCCATCACGACCGCGTCTACGCCGACTCCTTCGGCAATCTCGTCATCGACAGCGCCGCCGGCTACAAGCGCATCATCGTCGGCGAAGGCAGGCATGCGAAGCAGCTTTCCGACTACACCGGCGCCGGCCAGCCGGGGGTGATCTACGAGCAATCGGACGATGCCGGCGCGCCGGGCTGCTACCAGCCGCCGGTCTTCGTGAAGGGCCGCAGCTATATGTATGGACTCTCCGACGGCGAGATGCCCAACCTCAGCCCCTGCCGCTGAGCGCCTTGGCCTGTCGCCCCCGGATCCGGGCGATCCTCAGCCGACGCTGAGCGGCTCGGGTACGAAGGCGGTTTCGGGCCGCTCGTAGGAGAGGCGGACGCTGTCACGGCCGTTCCTCTTGGCCTTGTAGAGCGCCTCGTCGGCGCGCCGCATCAGCGGCGCCAGCCCCTCATTGCCTGTGCGGGCGGCGACGCCGAAGCTCGCGGTCACCCTGGTGCCGGGGGGAAGCCCGTCGACTGTGCCGGCCGAATAGAAGGTGCGGATCGCTTCCGCGAACAGGCGGGCCGCGCCCAGATCGCTGAGCGAGAGAAGCACGGCGAATTCCTCGCCGCCGATGCGGCCGGCAGCGCCCCGCGTGCCCGTGGCAAAACGCAGCTTGGCGGCGAAATCGGCAATCACCCTGTCGCCTGCCTCATGCCCGTGCTGGTCATTGAGCGCCTTGAAGTGATCGAGATCGGCAAGCACCAGCGCAACCGGAAATCCTGCCTTGGCGCATTGATCGAGCAGAAGTGTTGCCCGTTCCTCGAAGCCGCGGCGGTTGAGAAGGCCTGATAGCGGGTCGGTATGGGTCTCGGCCTTCAAGGCCTTCATCACGTCGAGCGCCGCCGCCGTGAACAGGCAGAGCGCGATCAAGAGCGACAAAAGCGCATGCGAGAGCAGCGCCGTCGTCCAGTAGGACGAGCCGTAGAAGCCGTCATAGCTTGTGAACGGCCCATGCGCGATGACGACGATCAGCGTGCGCGCGACAAAATTCAGCCCGGACAGCAGCGACAGCACGAACAGGATCTTTTCGATCGGCCCGTTGTTGCGCACTGTCTTGAGTTCGGCGGCGACGAGCAGGCTCAAGGCGCCGAAGCCGAAATTCATGGCCAGCACGCGCCAGGTGAGATCCGGTTGGACGAACATGAACCACGAGAAGGCGGCGAGCCCGCCGCCGGCCATGATGCCGATGCCGATATAGGGCACGCGCCGGCCGTAGCGCGCGACGACCGCGCCGGAGAGGCAGCAGCCGGCCATCGTGAAGCATAGGTTGGAGATCAGCTTGGTCAGCACGATGCCGACGGGAAGCGTGAAATATTGCAGCAGGAAGCCCGGCGCCGACAGGCAGTAGCTCGCCGCCAGCACCGCCAGATAAGGACGATGGCGCTGATGGAACCACAGCACGAGAAACGCAGCGCCAAGCGCCAGCGCTATCGTCGGATTGAGCAGCGCTATGAGCAGACCGGTGTCCAAAAGACTGCGACTCTCCCCAACTTTACCCGGGGGGAGATGCTAGTACGGAAGCGCAAACAAGCGGTTAAGTCACAACGCGCAGATACGGGACCGAAGCGCGGAACGGCCGCCCGAGGCCGGCGTTTTCAGACAAAATCAGGAGAACGCCGATGGCCGACACAATCACCCTGACCGATCACGATGCGATCCGTTCCTGGGCGGCGGCGCGGGCCGGATTTCCGGCCGTTGTCGACGTCTCGCCCGAGGCCGGAACGCAGCCCATGCTGCGCTTGGTGTTTGGCCAGAACGCCTATGAGGACAACGACCGGCCGGAGCGGCCATTCAACGCCGGCGGCTACGAGCTGGTCGAATGGGACGAGTGGTTCAGGATTTTCGACGAACGAAAGCTGGCGCTGGTGGTTGCTGTCGACGAGCCCGGCCGGCGCGAGGAGTTCCATCGGATCGTTCGAAGGGAAGAGAGATAAGTTCCCTGGCGCAGAAATTTCGACCGGTCGATATGCTGCGTTGGCAGGTCGCATACCTTGGAGATTGGCCGAAACGCCCACCCCGTCGTCATCCTCGGGCGAAGCAAGGAGCGAAGCGACGCAGCGCAGACCCAAGGATCATGCCGTAACGTCAAGGCACTGCAACGGTGCAGATTTCTGCTCCGCTGCACCCGTCGATCAAGGTAACGGCATGGATCCCAGGGTCTCCGCGACGGAGCTTACGCTCCTGCTTCGCCCTGGGATGACGAGGTTGGGGAGGCTTCAGCTAATCCCCAGCGCTTGCGCCGATTTCCGGCCTTTCCCGCTTTTCAGGCTGGCCGTTACTTCCAGTCGCGGATGTCGACGAAATGGCCGGCGATCGCCGCCGCCGCCGCCATGGCCGGCGAGACCAGATGGGTGCGGCCTTTAAAACCCTGGCGACCCTCGAAATTGCGGTTCGAGGTCGAGGCGCAGCGCTCATGCGGCTTCAGCCGGTCGTCGTTCATGGCAAGGCACATCGAGCAGCCCGGCTCGCGCCAGTCGAAGCCCGCGGCGACGAAGATCTTGTCGAGACCCTCGGCCTCGGCCTGTTCCTTGACCAGGCCGGAGCCCGGCACGATCATCGCGTTGACGCGCGGATTGACCTTCTTGCCCTCGACCACCTTGGCGGCGGCGCGCAGGTCCTCGATGCGGCCGTTGGTGCAGGAGCCGATGAAGACGCGGTCGAGCGCGATGTCGGTGATCCTGGTTCCCGGCGTCAGCCCCATATAGTCGAGCGCGCGCAGCTTCGAGGAGCGCTTGTTCTCATCGGCGATCTCTTGCGGATTTGGCACCACGCCCTGCACCGAGACGACATCCTCGGGCGAGGAGCCCCAGGAGACGATCGGCGGCAGCTTCTGCGCGTCGAGCACGACGACCTTGTCGAAATGCGCGCCTTCGTCGGAATGCAGCGTCTTCCAATAGGCAAGCGCCGCATCCCAGGCAGCGCCCTTCGGCGCGCGCGGCTTGTCCTTGACATAGGCGAAGGTCGTCTCGTCCGGCGCGATCAGGCCGGCCCGCGCCCCGCCCTCGATCGACATGTTGCAGATCGTCATGCGGCCTTCCATCGACAGCGAGCGGATCGCCTCGCCGGCATATTCGATGACATAGCCGGTGCCGCCGGCGGTGCCGATCTCGCCGATGATGGCGAGGATGATGTCCTTGGCAGTGACGCCTTCCGGAAGATGGCCGTCGACGCGCACCAGCATGTTCTTGGCCTTGCGCTGGATCAGCGTTTGCGTCGCCAGCACATGTTCGACCTCCGACGTGCCGATGCCGTGCGCCAGCGCGCCGAACGCGCCATGCGTCGAGGTGTGGCTGTCGCCGCAGACGATGGTCATGCCGGGGAGCGTGAAGCCCTGCTCCGGCCCAATGATGTGGACGATGCCCTGGCGGACATCGTTCTCGGAATAGTACTCGATGCCGAAATCCTTGGCGTTCTTGGCCAGCGCCTCGACCTGGATGCGGCTCTCCTCGTTCTTGATGCCGAACTTGCGCTCGGGCGAGGTCGGCACGTTGTGGTCGACCACAGCCAGCGTCTTTTCCGGGTGGCGAACCTGGCGACCGCTCATGCGCAGGCCTTCGAAGGCCTGCGGGCTGGTCACCTCGTGAACGAGGTGGCGGTCGATATAGAGCAGGCAGGTGCCGTCGTCCTGGCGGTCGACGACATGGTCGTCGAAGATCTTGTCGTAGAGGGTGCGCGGTGCGCTCATGTGCGTAAATCCGTCGATATGAAAATGGGAAAGGCTGGCCGGGACTTGGAACCGGCGAAGCGACTTGGTCAGTCGGCCTCAGCCAAGTCGGCTGGTGAGCGCGCCGCAGACCCGCGCGGCAAATCGCGACGGCAGGCGCTTCCTGTCCTGCAGCACGAAACCCTTATAGGCCGGATCGCTGAAAAGCTTTTCCATGGTGGGGTAGATAGCAATGTTTTGGCCTTTCGGCAATTGCGGCGGAGACCTGGTTCCTCGCCCCACGAAGTGGGGAGAGGTGGCCCGGCGGAGCCGGGACGGAGAGGGGTCTGCGCGGCGTTGGAAGGAAGTCACGGCCCAACGGACTTCGCTGAGCTTTGACCGCTAGCGGCTTTGGCGTCGCGGATGTCGCCCCCCGCTCCGTCCCGGCTTCGCCGGGCCACCTCTCCCCCGCCTTCGCGGGGGCGAGGAAACTGGCCAAGCTTGCCGCGCTCAAACCACCTCGAACACGAAAGTCTTCACCAGTGCTTCCGGATCGCCGATCGCATAGCAGCGGAACCATGGGCTTTGCTCGGTCAGGCGCCATTTTCTCGCCTGCTCCAATTCGTCGAACACGGATTGGAAGCCGCCGCTTTCGAACACTTGGTCGCGCACGGTGAAGATGGCATGGCCGCCGCTCTTCGTGATGCGCACCAGCTCATGCAGGCCGGCGGCCGGCGCGTGGCCGATGGTGAAGACGCCGGTCGAGAAGAAGGCGCGGAAATGGCCGTCCGGCCAGGGCAGCGGGCCGCCGAGCATCGCCTTTCTCAGCTCGCTATAGGCTTGGCGGCTTCCGGCGATCTTCAGCATGTCGTCGGAAAGGTCGAGACCGGCGATGTCGCCATAGCCCAGTGCCTTGAGCGACGGCCCCGACAGTCCGGTGCCGCAGCCGGCGTCTAGAAGCGGGCCTTCGCCGGGCGGCACATGGCGCGCCACCCAGGCGGTGATGAGGAAGGGCAGCAGGTAGCCGAGCGAGGCGGTCTCGCTGTCATAGGTCGCCGCCCATTCGGCATAAGCCTTGGCCAGCGCCTCCGGCGTCTCGGCCGAATAGACGGAGTCCAGCGCCGCATTGGCCTTGTCGAAATTCATGGATCAACTCCTGGACGTTGCCAACCCAAGGAGCCTAGCGCGCTCTTTGCTCGACGGCTATTCCTCGTTCTGCCGGCGCAGCCGTTTCTCCAGCGCCCGCAGCGCCAGCGACAGGCCGACGGTCAGGATGAGATAGATATAGGCGACGATCGAATAGGTCTCGAAGAAGCGGAAGGAGCCGGCGGCATAGACCTTGCCGATCTGGGTGATGTCGGCGACGCCGAGCACCGAGACCAGCGAGGAATCCTTGACCATGGCGACGAAATCATTGCCGAGCGGCGGCAGGATGGTGCGGATCGCCTGCGGGAAGACGATCAGCCGGAAACGCTGCACGCGCGTCAGGCCGAGCGCTTTGGCGGCTTCGATCTGGCCCTTCGCGACCGACTGGATGCCGGCCCGAAACACCTCGGATATGAAGGCGGAATAACCAATGGTCAGCGCCATGATTGCGCGCCACAACAGCGAGACGTCGCGCACCAGGAGCTCGCCGAGCCAGCCGGTGCTCTGCAGCGGCGCCGTCAGCGCGTTCCAGGCCGCGACGAAAGCCGGCGCGCCGGCAAAGGCGATCCAGAACAAGAGCACCAGGATCGGCACGCCGCGGATGATCTCGACATAGAAGCGGGCGACCTGCCGCAGCCATTGCGATCCGGACAGGGCCATCAGCGCGATGCCGAGCCCAAGCACCGAGGCCAACGCGAAAGCGACGACGGTGACGAAGACAGTGATGCCGATGCCCTTGGCGACGGTGGCGAAGACCTCGGCATAGAGGTCGCTCCCGGCGATGGCCAGCGCCGCAGCAAGCGCAAGGATGGCTGCCGCGGCCAGCCACCAGGGAAATTCGGATTTGGCGGTAGAGGTGGATGCAGCCGGCATCAGGCGATACCGGCAAGATAGTTGCGGAGGCCGCGTTCCGGCACACCCCCCTCTGCCCTGCCGGGCATCTCCCCCGCAAGGGGGGAGATCAGACGTCGCGTTGGCTTTCGCCAATCTTCGACGTCGCAGAATTGGTGGCGAGGCCAAAGCTGCCAATCTCCCCCCTTGCGGGGGAGATGCCCGGCAGGACAGAGGGGGGTGGGAAGGAATGAGGCTTTCGCGGCTTTCCGCCCGTAGCTGTTGCGCACTACTTCCGACAACAGGAGCCTACTGCCCCATCTTGTAGTCGAGGAACCACTTCTTGTTCAGCGCCTCGAGCGTGCCGTCGGCCTTGAGCGCGGCGATCGCGGCGTTGACCGGCTTCACCAGGTCGGAGCCCTTCGGGAAGATGAAGCCGAAGTCCTCGCTGCCGAGCGGTCCGCCGATCAGCTTCAGCTTGCCTTCGGAGGCGTCGACATAGCCCTTGCCGGCGGTGCCGTCGGTGAGCACCACATCCACGTCGCCGGACTTCAGCGCCTGCACGCTGGCGCCGAAGGTCTCGAACAGTTTTATCCGCGGGTTCTGCTCGTTGCCGTCGAGCACGCTGTAGACGGCGGTGTAGAAGGGCGTTGTGCCGGCCTGCGCGCCGATCAGCCCGTCCTTGAAGGCGGCGAAGCTCTTGGCGTCGGTGAAGCGGCTTTCATCGCCGCGCACCAGCATGAACTGTTCCGAGCGCATATAGGGGTCGGAAAAGTCGACCTTCGCCTTGCGCTCTTCCTTGATGGTGATGCCGGTCATCCCGATGTTGTACTGGTTGTCGGAAACCGCCTGGATCATCGCGTCCCAGGAGGTGTTCTGATACTCGACCTTGAAGTTGAGCCGCTTGGCGATCTCGTCCATTGCGTCATATTCCCAGCCGATCTGCTTGCCGGTCTTCTTGTCGATGAACTGCAGCGGCGGATAGGCGTTCTCCGTCACCACCACAACCTTTTTGCCGCCGAGATCGGGCAGCGTATCAGCGCGCGCAGCAACAGGCGCGAGAAGGCAGGCCACCATGGCGGCCAGCAGCAGTTTCGACTTGATCATGACAAACTCCCCGAACGTGATTGGCCGCACGATCCCCGCGCGCCAGGACAAATCAGGCGCCGACTTTAGCTTGCCGCAAGCGCCTTGCAAGCCGATCAACTGCGACGTTAAGCGTCGGCATGGATTTCAATGCTTCCGGGAAATGATTTCGAGAACGGTTCTTGCGCAATCAGTCCCGATCGCCCGTGGCTTCGCGCAGCCCGGCGACCAGCCGCGTGAGCGTGCCATGCAGGGCTTTGAGCTCGGCTCGCTCCAGCGGCATGCTGCAGGCAAGCGCCGCCTGGACATCCTTCATGTTGGCGCGCAGCGCCTCACCCCTGGCGGTCGGCTCGACTAGCACCCGGCGCTCGTCCGCACTGTCTCGACGACGGGTGACCAGGCCGCCCGCCTCCATCCGCTTGATCAGCGGCGTCAGCGTCGCCGAATCGAGACCCAGCGCCTCGCCAAGCTCGCCGACCGTCATGGGCGAGCGCTGCCACAGCGCCAGCATCGCCAGATATTGCGGATAGGTGAGGCCGAGCGGGTCGAGCAGCGGCCGGTAGAGCCTGGTCATCAGCCCGCTTGCCGAATAAAGCGCGAAGCATAGCTGCTGGTCGAGGCGCGGAACGGGAATCGTCCCGGCGGAGGCATCCGCCGGGACATAGCCGGGTCTGGTTTCGATCTTCGTCGTCATGCCGCCTTTGCCGCAAGCGCCACCGTGGAAAGCGCCACGTCGATATTGCCCCGGATGGCGTTGGAATAGGGACAGACCTGGTGCGCTTCCGATACAAGCGCTTCGGCGCCCGCCTGATCAAGGCCTTTCGTCTTCGCCGCCAGCGCGACGCCGAGCCTGAAGCCGCCCTGGTCGTTGGGATAGAGGCTGACGGTTGCCGTCACCGAAGCATCCTCGAGCGGCAGCTTCTTCTTGCGCGCCACGAAGCGGATCGCGCTTTCGAAGCAGGCGGCATAGCCGGCGGCGAAAAGCTGCTCGGGATTGGTGGCGCCACCCTGCCCGCCAAGCTCCTTCGGCATCGCCAGATCGAGTTTGAGCAAACCGTCGCTGGTTTCGGCACGGCCCGCGCGGCCACCGACGACGCGAGCCTGGGCGGTGTAGAGTGCTGACATTTTTGTCTCCATTTGCCTTGTGCACGATTATTTAGGACACAAGATAAATCGATGTCAAGACATTTGCTTCGTCATCCTCGGGCCTCGCTGCGTCGCTTCGCACCTTGCTCCGGCCCATGACAAAAGTGACAAGCGCCTCTGCCATCTCCACAGTCTGCCAACGCAGCGCTGTCGGACATGTCAAATTTCCGTGTCAGGTGAGCCAGCGGCTATCCAACGGCCGGCTTGCCGAAGATCAGCTGCAGGAATTCGCCGAGCCAGCGCTTGAGGTGCATGTCCCAGATCAGCCGGCCGCCGAGATGATCGCGGCCAGGCTGGGCGCCGGGCAGCTCGAAGCGATGCGCTCCCCGCACCACCCAGCGCTGCATCATCAGCCTGGTCAGCTCGCCGTGGAACTGAATGCCCCAGGCATTCTCGCCATAGCGGAAGGCCTGGTTGGGATAGGTTTCGGCCGTCGCCAGCAGCGTTGCGTCCTTCGGCAGCGAAAAGCCCTCGCGGTGGAACTGGTAGACCATCTCCGGCCAATGCAGCAGCTTCCTGCCGGCTTCCGTTGCCTTCAGCGGATACCAGCCGATCTCGACCAGCCCCTCGCCATGGCCCTCGACCTTGCCGCCGAGATGGTTGGCAAGCATCTGCGCGCCGAGGCAGATGCCGAGGAAGGGCCGGTTTTCCTTGAGCGGGATTTCGAGCCAGTCGGTCTCGCGGCGGACGAACTCGTCCCCGTCATTGGCGCTCATCGGCCCGCCGAAGACGACCGCGCCGGCATGGTGGTCGAGGGTGCAGGGCAATTCGTCGCCGAGCGGCGGCCGGCGGACGTCGAGATCAAAACCTTCTTCCAGAAGCATATGGCCGACGCGGCCGGGGCTCGAAGTCTCCTGATGCAGCACGATCAGGATCTTGGGTCTCGGCCGCGGTCTGGGTGGCATGGAAGGAGAATGGTCCTCTATTCGTCGCTCGAGGTTCCGCTTGCGCCCGGCACTTCGGCGGCCGCCTTGCGGCGCGCCTCGATGCGGTCCTGGCGCTCGACGCCGATCAATTCGGCGACGCGCCAGACGGTGTTGTCCTCGAGCTCGTGCAACTCGCCGTCGGCATAGACGATCTCCCACATCAGGCCGATAAAGGCCTTGCGTGCCTCGGCATCGAGATGGCGCTTGAGCACGCTGGTGAAGGCGTAGAGGTCGATCGCCTCATTGTCGGCGCGCTCGCCGGCGGCGGCCAGCGCGTCGAGCTCATCGCCGCTGATCGAATAGGTCTCGGCGAGGATCTCCTTGAAGCGCTCCCATTCGATGTCCTGGCGCACGCCGTCGGCGTTCATGACATGGTAGAGCAGGGCGGAAGCTGCCACACGAGGGTCGTCGGCGCTCGGTTTGCTCGCGCCGGCGGCAGGCAAATCCCTCAGGAAGGACAATACGCGCTCGAACATCGACACCTTTTCCCTGTCCGCCAAGACCGGCCTCAAAACAAACGAAACCGGCGCGGCGATTTATCCGCCTCGTCTTCCGGCGCGACGCCGGGATCGTCCGGCAACCGCGGCAGCTCCGCAGCCTGGCCGGCGGTATCGGCATCGGTCACCAGCTCGGCAGCCGCCATGTCCTTCTCGCCGCCGTTCGAAGTCTCCGGCGCTGGCCTTTCTGCCGGGCGATCGGCGACAATTTCGATCGCTTTCTCGGCCGGTACGGCCGAAGCCGAGGCAGGGATTGCCGGCACCGCGACGTCCGCATCGCTTTCGATCAGCTGTCCGAGCCGCTCCATTGGTGCGCGCCAGGTAAACGCGTCGAGCTTGCCGGTGACCGGCGAAACCGGCACCCAGCGCTCCGAAACGACGCCGTCGGCGACCCAGGCCGGATCGCGCGGCGCACGCACGGCCTTCGACAGCAACTGCCGGACCTTGCCCTGGTCGCCGGTCTCGGCCTCCTCGATATCGGCCAGAAGCAGATAGGCGCCCTCACGGCGGTCCATGCGGATCGCCGCCTCCGCCTCGCGCCTGGCGGTGGCGAAATCCTGCGCGTCGAGCGCGGCGCGCGCCACGGCAAGCGAGGATTCGGCGTGGTTCTTCTTCATCTCCTGCAGCTTCTTCGCCCGGGTGAGGCGATCGAGCACGGCATCGCCCGGCCTTGCATGGGTGTAAAGCTCGGCGATGTCGGGATGCGGCTCGGCCCGCCAGGCGGTCTCGAGAATCTTGGAGCCCTTGCGCACGTCGTTTTGCCGGAAAAGAAGATTGGCAGCGATGACTGCTGACGGCGCGAAATCGGGCGCCAGCTTGTTGGCTTCGAGCGCCGCGGTTCGGGCACCATTCGGATCGCTGTCGACCAGCGCCTGCGCCTTGGCGGTGAGCAGCACGGCGCGGCGGCGGTTGGCGGCGTCGCGCTCGATCTGCCTGGTCGACTTCTGCGCCTCGACCAGCTTCAGCGCGCCGTCCCATTCGCCCCGCTCGGTCAGCTCCTCGAGCGTCGATTCCGCCGCCCAGGCCAGCTGCGGCGCCACCGCCGCGGCGCGGCCGGCATAGTGGCGCGCGGCGTTGCGGTCGCCCAGCCGCTCGGCTTCGAGATAGAGCCCACGCAGGCCGAGCAGGCGCATCTCCGGATCGTCGAGCATGCGCTCGAATTTCTCGCGTGCGCCCTCATGATCGCCTTCGAGCAGCGAGGCCTGCGCGTCGAGCAGGTGGATCAGCGGCTCCTGGTCGGAGCTGATCAGCTTCACCGCCTCCTTGGTCTTCTTGCGGGCAAGCGCGCCATCGCCGGCACCGGCCGCGATCATGCCGGTCGACAGCGCCTGGTAGCCGCGGTCGCGTCGGCGCACCCTGAAATAGCGCGAGATCGTATAGGGGCTGTTCCACAGCGACTTGAGCAGCCACCAGAGGATCATCACCGCGGCGACCACGGCAACGATCGCCACCGCCGCCACCATCAGCGTGACCTGATACTGGTAACCGTTGAAGGTGACGATCATTTCGCCCGGGCGATCGGCCAGCCAGGCGAAGCCCAGCCCCAGCGCGAAGACGACGGCAAGGAAGATGAGGATGCGGATCATCGGATGGTCCTCACGCCTTCGTCGCGCCGGCGATCAGCGCTTCGATCTGCTTCTCGACCTCGAGCCGCGCCTTCAGTTTGCCGGCAAACTCAGCGCCGGCGGACTTCGCGGCGTTGGGCAGCGTGTCATATTCGCTGAGCGCCTTGGCATAGTCGCCCTGGTTGACCGCCACTTCCATGCGCGCCACGGTTTCCGGCGCGCCCTTGCCCTCGATGGTGCCGACCGGCCGCACCTGGACCAACGATTTCGCGCTCGACACCAGGCTCTGGAAGAAGCCGGCATTCTTGTCGACCGGCGTCGCTGCCTCGACCATGGCGTTGGCCGCCGCATCGGCTTCCGAGGCGATCGTTGCGCGCGTCGGCACGCCTTTCTCGGCATAGGACCGCAGCACCGCGATCTCCGGCGCGTCCGGCGCGATCGCCGCGAAAGTGTCGAGCTCGGTGGCGAAGGGCGCGCCGCGATCGAGCGCCGCCTTCAGCGCCGAGGCGGCGATGGCGAGCGCGATCTTGGGCTGCGAGGCCTGCGCCTCGACCTTGCCGGAGAGCTGCTGCACCGATTGCTCCAGCGCCGCGATCCGGCCATCCGCGGCCTTTGCCGCGTCGGCTGCCGATTTCACCAGCGCGTCGAGCCCGGCGAGCTTCTCGTTGAGCGGGCCGAGATCGACCGGAGCGGCACTTCCGGCCTTCTGCAGATCGCCGACCGCCGTCTCGATCTGGCCGACCTTGTCGTTGAGTGCCTTGAGCGCGGTGCCGTCGCCGCTTTGCCCGGCCGACGATTTCAGCGCCGCCACATCCGACTTCACCTGCTCCAGCGCCGACGACAGGCCATCGAGCTTGGCCGAGGCGCCGGCGTCGCTCGTTTGCCTGAGAGCCGCGATTTCACCCTTGAGCGAAGCGATCTCGCCATTGACGCTGTCGAGCGACGTGCCGCCCGAGGACGGGGAACCAAGCAACCCGACCGCCTGCAGCAGGCCTGCGGCGGCAAGCGCAACCACACCGCCGATGAGGCCGGCGGCAATGGTGTTGACGCCGGAGCGCCGGGAGGCCGGCGAGCCGCTTTCGTCGTTGCGGGTTTCGCTCGGCTTCGGCGTCGAAGCGGCGGAACCGGTCTTGGCCGCCGATGCATCCTCGAAATTATAGTCGAAGCCCGTGGACTGGCTCTTTGGGGCCTCAGAACCATTGGGATAGGGCGCGTCCGCCTCGTCCTTGCTCTTGGCCTCAGCCGCGTCGGCCCCAGCCTGCGCCGCGTCGGCGTATTCCCACGGCTCGATGTCGGTCTGCTCGGCATGCATCGGCTCTTCGGGAACCTCCAGCTGCGAAGCGACGGCGGCTTCCTCCGCCCTCGCCTCGTCGGTCTCGGCCGTATGCGTCTCAGTCTTGGCGGCATCTTCGTCGCTGATTCGCGAGACGGCGCCGGGCTCGAGTTCGATCGTCACCGGCTCGCGGCGACTCTTCGAATGTCGCGTCTTCGGCGTCTTGACCATGCTTGGGCTCCGCAAATTGGCTTGAGGATGGTTCGAAAGGTCTAGAGCTCAGGGATGCTCTAGCACATCACCAAGCGGTGAAAAGGGGCGGTGTGATGACGCGGCTCAAAGCGGCAGCGACAAAAGCGCCAGCAGCGCCACTTCATCGGGTTGCGAGGCAATCCTGATCTTTTGTCCGTCGATACCGTCCAGCGCCTTGGCGACACGCGCGGACAGCGCCAGGAACGCCGCCTTGTCGAAGAGGCCGCGCAAGGCGGCCTGGCGGACCAGCGCGCTCAGCGCGGCCGCCGCCTCGGCGGAGTAGACCAGCGCTGCATCGACAGGCTTTTTGGAAAGGCGCGCCGCGATCTCCTCGTCGCCAAGGTTCAGCCGAACGGTGTCGTAAGTCTCGATCGCATGGACCCGCACGGCGGCTGCCGCGAGACGCTCCTCGAAGACCGGAAAGCGCACGCGGCCGCAAAGATAGACGATCTCCTTGCCTGCAAGCTCCCGGCCGATCGCGTCAGCCAATGCCCCGGCATCGCCCGGGCCTTCAGCGACGGAGACAAACCCTGCGGCGCGGCAGGCTTCGGCCGTTCTCCTGCCGACCGCATGGCACGGCAGGGCGGCAAGCGCCGCGACCAGTTCCTTCGGCGCATGGCGCACCGCATTGGCGCTGGTGACGGCGACCGCGGCGGCTTGGGGGACGGCGCTCCGATCGAGTGGCAAAGCGATCGTTTCGGTCAGCGGCAGCAGAATGGGTTGAAATCCCTGGGCTTCGAGCCGCCGCGCCGTGCGGGAGGCGCCCGGTTCCGGCCTCGTCACCAGGACGCGGAGCATGTCAGGCCCAGCCGTCGAAGAATTTGGCGCCGGCCCTGGCGCGCACCGCCCGCGCGGCCTCCGCGCCTATTTTCGCCGCATCCTCAGCCCGGCCGTCCAGCTTGATTTCATGCGATTCGGTGCCGTCCGGCGAGATGATCAGGCCGGCGAAAGACAGTTTTCCGCCCGATATCGTCGCATGGCCGGCGATCGGCGTGCGGCAGGAGCCGTCGAGCGCGGCAAGGAAGGCGCGCTCGCAGGCCAGCGCCTGGCCGGTCGGCACATCGTGGATGGCCGCCAGCATTTTTTCAACTTCGCGGTCGCCGATCCGGCTTTCGATGCCGATCGCGCCCTGCCCCGGCGCCGGCGGGAAGACATCCAGCGGCATCAGGTCGGTAATGACATTCTCAAGCCCGAGCCGCTTCAGCCCGGCATAAGCGAGGATGGTGCCGTCGGCGACGCCTTCGTCCAGCTTGCGCAGACGGGTCTGCACATTGCCGCGGAACATTACCACGTCGAGATCCGGCCGCATCCGGCGGATCAGCGCCTGGCGCCTGAGCGACGACGACCCAACCCGAGCGCCATGAGGCAGGTCGGCGATTCGCCTCGCCGTCTTGCCGATGAAGGCGTCGCGCGCATCCTCGCGCGGCAGGAAGGCCGAGAGTTCCAGCCCGTCGGGCAGCACGGTCGGCATGTCCTTGGACGAATGCACGGCGATGTCGATGCGGCGGTCGAGCAGGGCTTCCTCGATCTCCTTGGTGAACAGCCCCTTGCCGCCGGCTTCCGACAGCGGGCGGTCCTGGATGCGGTCGCCGCTGGTCGAGATGACCACCAGCTCGAACGCTTGCTCCGGCAGGCCGTGCGCCTGCATCAGCCGCGCCTGCGTCTCGTGCGCCTGGGCCAGCGCCAGCGGGCTGCCGCGTGTTCCGATTTTCAAGGTTGTTTGCATGGCGCGCGGTCCGTGATAACCCCCGGCAAGCGAGACTTTACAGGGCTTTGTCCTATCTAGGAAAAGCCGGAGACACAATCTTCGAGGGCAGCGACGAATTGATCCGCGTTCTGGGCATTGAGACGAGCTGCGATGAGACGGCTGCCAGCATTGTGGCGTTGGACGGCGGCTCTGCGCCCGAAATCCTCTCCAATGTCGTGCTCAGCCAGATCGAGGAACATGCCGCTTTCGGCGGCGTCGTGCCCGAGATCGCGGCGCGCGCCCATGTCGAGGCGCTGGACGGCATCGTCGAGGCAGCGCTGACCGATTCGGCCGTATCGCTCGACGAGGTCGATGCGGTTGCCGCGACGGCGGGGCCAGGGCTCGTCGGCGGGCTGATCGTAGGCTTGATGACCGCCAAGGCCATCGCGGCCGCCGCCAACAAGCCGCTGATTGCCATCAACCACCTCGAAGGCCATGCGCTTACCGCAAGGCTGACGGATGGGCTCGACTTCCCCTATCTGCTTCTGCTCGTCTCCGGCGGCCATACCCAGATCGTCGCTGTGCGCGGCGTCGGCGACTATCAGCGCTGGGCGACGACCATCGACGATGCGTTGGGCGAAGCCTTCGACAAGACGGCCAAGATGCTCGGGCTGCCCTATCCGGGCGGACCGAATGTCGAGAAGGCCGCAGCCAAGGGCGATGCCAGCCGCTTTGCCTTCCCGCGCCCGATGAAGGGCTCGGCGCAGCCGGATTTCTCCTTCTCCGGCCTGAAGACCGCCGTGCGCCAGGCGGCGACGGTGATCGCGCCGCTGAGCGACCAGGACGTCGCCGACATCTGTGCCTCCTTCCAGGCGGCGGTGGCGGATGCGCTGGGAGACCGTGTCGCGCGAGCGCTCGCCCGTTTCCGCAAGGAATTTCCCGACAAGGCAAAGCCTGCGCTGGTCGTCGCCGGCGGCGTCGCCGCCAACCGCACGATCAAGGCGACATTGGAGGCGCGCTGTTCCAAAGCCGGCTTCGCATTCGTGGCGCCGCCGCAAAAGCTCTGCACCGACAATGCGGCGATGATCGCCTGGGCCGGCATCGAGCGGCTGCGCGCCGGCATGGCCGGCGAGAATGCCGCCGACTTCGCGCCGCGCTCGCGCTGGCCGCTGGACAGTATTTCAGCCCCTTTGGTCGGCTCAGGCCGGCGCGGTGCCAAGGCATGACCAAGAAAAACATGACCGGGAAAAGCACGACCAGCAAGCGGCCCGCGAGCGGATGGCGTGTTGCGGTGCTGGGCGGCGGCGCCTGGGGCACGGCGCTGGCGCTGGCCATGCTGCGTGCCGGCCATTTCGTGCGGCTTTACGCGCGCGACAATGAGACCGTGGCCGCCATCGATCGCGGCGAGAATCCGCGCTACCTGCCCGGCATCGCGATCGAGCCCGGCATCGTCGCCACGAGCGATATCGGCGCCGCGCTCAGCGGCGCCGACTGCGTGCTGGCGGTGACGCCGGCGCAATCGCTGCGCGCGGTGCTGGCCACAGCCGCCGGCCATGTGCCGCCCGGCGTGCCGCTCGTGCTTTGCGCCAAGGGCATCGAGCGCGGCACCGGCGCATTGCTGTCGGCGATCGTCGAGGAAAGCCTGTCCGGCAATCCGGTCGCGGCGCTTTCCGGCCCGAGCTTTGCCAGCGATGTCGCCCGAGGCCTGCCGACGGCGGTGGTCGTTGCCGCGCGGAGCGGAGATCTGGCGGCCGGACTTGCCGCCCGCTTCTCGGCCGAGAACCTGCGCTGTTACTCTAGTGACGACCTGATCGGCGTCGAGATCGGCGGCGCGCTGAAGAATGTCTTCGCCATCGCCGCCGGCGCGATCGCCGGCGCCGGGCTTGGCGCCAGCGCCCAGGCCGCCATGGTGACGCGCGGCTTCGTCGAGCTGCGCCGCATCGGCGCCACCTTCGGCGCCCGGCCGGAGACGCTGATGGGGCTTTCCGGCCTCGGCGACCTTCTGCTCACCTGCTCCTCGGCGCAGTCGCGCAATTTCGCCTATGGGCTGGCGCTCGGCCAGGGCAAGCCGCTTGCCGGCCTTCCGCTTGCCGAAGGCGTGCCGACGGCAGGCATTGCCGCCCGCATCGCCGCCGAGCGCGGCGTCGACGCGCCGATCATTTCCGCCGTCGCCGCCATACTCGACGGCAAGTTGACCATCGGCGAAGCCGTAACGGCGCTGATGACGCGGCCGCTCAAGACCGAAACCGACATCTGAACCATCGGAGTTTTTGGACATGCTGTTTGCGTTGATTTGCAAGGACAAGCCCGGCAGCCTGCAGCTGCGTATCGACACGCGGCCGGCGCATGCGGCGTTCCTGGAAGGCCTGATCGGCGAAGGGAAACTTGCTTTTGCCGGCCCCTTCCTCAATGCCGACGGCAAGCCCGACGGAAGCCTGGTGATGATCGACGCTCCCGACATGGCCGGCGCGCAAGCCCTGGCGGCCGCCGACCCTTATGCCAAGGCCGGCTTGTTCGAAAGCGTGGAAATCCGTGCATGGAACTGGGTCTTCCAGAAGCCCGCCGGCGCATGATGCTTCGCCGTGCAGCCGCCTATCCGCCCTCTCGCCCCAAGGACGGGGAGAGGGTAAGGGTGGAGGCAACGGGAATGCAGCGTCGTGGCGAACCGACAATGGCAAGGGGACAACTGAGATGAACTACTGGCTGTTCAAGTCCGAACCCTCGGTCTTTTCCTTCGAGGCGCTGAAGGCTAAAGGCAAGGCCGGCACGCAGTGGGACGGCGTGCGCAACTACGCAGCGCGCAACAACATGAAGGCCATGCAGATCGGCGATCTCGGCTTCTTCTACCATTCCAACGAGGGACTCGATATCGTCGGCATCGCCGAGGTCTGCGCGCTCGCCCACCCCGACACCACCACCGACGATCCGCGCTGGGAATGCGTCGACATCCGCGCCTATAAGGACGTGCCGAAGCCGGTGACGCTGGAGCAGGTCAAGGGCAATCCGAAGCTTGCCGACATGGCGCTGGTCCGTCTCGGCCGGCTTTCCGTGCAGCCGGTGACGCCGGCCGAATGGAAAGAGGTCTGCCGCATGGCCGGCCTCGACCCGGCCCCGTGACCAGGCTCACGCCCAAAAGCGCGAAGACATTCATCCTCGACAACACGGCGCTGATGGCGCCGCCGCATGTGCCGGAAGTGCTGCTGCATCTGGCCGACGAGGCGCATGATTTGTGGCTGCGCACCGAGGAGGAGCTGGCCGAGATCGGTCTGCCGCCGCCATTCTGGGCCTTCGCCTGGGCCGGCGGCCAGGGCCTCGCCCGCTATGTGCTCGACCATCCGGCGACCGTGCGGGGAAAAAGCGTGCTCGATTTTGCCTCCGGTTCCGGCATGGTCGCCATCGCAGCCTCGAAGGCCGGCGCTGCGCAAGTGGTCGCGGCCGATATCGACCCCTTCTGCGCGACTGTGATTGCCCTCAACCTGGAAGCCAATGGCGTGAAGGCCGACTTCCTGGATGCGGACTGCATCGATACGGATGGCGGCTGGGACGTCGTGCTCGCCGGCGACGTCTTCTACGACAAACCGTTGGCGGACAGGCTGGTGCCGTGGTTCGCGACCCTCAAGGCGCGGGGCGCGGATATCCTGGTCGGGGATCCCGGCCGCGCCTATCTGCCGAAGAAAGGGCTGCAGTCTTTGGCCGTCTACCAAGTGCCGGTGACGCGTGCGCTGGAGGATGCGGAGGTCAAGCGCACCACCGTATGGCGCTGGAGCAACATTCGGTCGAACCAGCGCATGCCTGCCGGGTCGGCCTGAGCGAATGTGCTCTTCTTGACGCCATCGCCGAACGGGCGTTCCATCACGCATCGGCCTGGAGGGGAAGGAATCATGGATTTTTCAACGGTGAACTGGCTGGCGGTGATCGTCGCCGCCGTCATGGCGTGGCTGTTCGGCGCCGCCTGGTACATGGGCTTGAGCAAGCCCTGGCTGAAGGCGGCAAAGCTCGACCCGGCAACCATGAAGCGCTCAGCCGTTCCGTTCATCGTCAGCTTCGTCGCCGAACTCGTCATGGCGCTTGTCATGACGCTGGTGGTCGGCGCCTTGACCGGCGGCGAGCCCAATCCGCTCGCCGGGGTGATTTTCGGCTTCGTGCTCTGGCTTGGCTTCGTCGCAACCACGCTTTCGGTCAACCACCGCTACGAAGGCTTCGGCTGGGACCTGACGCTGATCGATGCCGGCCATTGGCTGGGCGTCCTCATCATCATCGGCGCGGTGATCGGCTGGTTTGGCGCGCCGGCAGCGCCGGCAGGCTAATGCATGTCGCCCAAAAGTGTGCAGCGGTTTTGGGAGAACGACATGCATCAAAACAAGGACGTAAAGCGCGTCGCCCGACTCCGTTTCAACGCGACGCGCTTTAGACCAATTCCAGGAAAAGTGTGAAACGGTTTTCCGTCCGGAATTGCGTCAAAACAAAGAGATAGAGCGGTTTACCGTTTCCGTGAAACGGGTGAACCGCTCTAACAGCGGTTTGGAGCGTCGCTACCCCGCGTCCGCGTCTTTCGCCACCTCATAGAGAAGCCATTCGCGAAAGGCGACGATCCGCGCGTCGTCCTTCATGGCCTCGGGGTAAACCAGGAAATAGGCGAATTCCGGCGCGACCTTGATGCCGAGCTCAAAGGGCCGGATCAGCCGCCCCTGCGAAAGATCGTTGGCCACCATGGCGAAGTCGGCCAGCGCTACGGCATGGCCGTCGAGCGCCGCCTGCGTGGCGTCGGTCGCCGATCCGAAAACGAGGGTGCGGCTGTCGTCGAAATCGTCGACGCCGGCCGCCTGCATCCACATGCGCCAGTTCGGCCATGTCACGCCCTGCCGCGACCATTCGATATGCGCCAGCGTATGGTGGAAGAGGTCGCGCGGCTCCCTCAGCGGCGGGCCTGACGCGAGCAGCGCCGGGCTGCACACCGGGATGATGATGTTCTCGAACAGCCGGTGCGCGCAGAGCCCCGGATATTTGCCGCTGCCGAAACGGATGCCGATATCGACATCGTCCCGTTCGAAGTCCCTGACCTC
Source organism: Mesorhizobium album (assembly GCF_033977205.1). NCBI lineage: Bacteria > Pseudomonadati > Pseudomonadota > Alphaproteobacteria > Hyphomicrobiales > Phyllobacteriaceae > Mesorhizobium > Mesorhizobium album. Next base: position 27,388 of record NZ_JAVIIW010000006.1, read on the forward strand.
ATAGGTGATATCGAAGCGCAGCTCGATGCCCGGCTTCTGCCGGCGGAAACCGTCCACGCGGCGCATCAGCCACTTCGTCGCGAACTGCGCGTCGAGCGTCACCTTCAGCAGCGAGGTGCCGCGCGTCATCTTGCGCGCCCGCGACACCGCCTGATTGAGCAGGTCGAGCGCGTCGATCGAGGCCTCGAACAGAATGTTGCCCGCTTCGGTCAGCCGGATGGTGCGGCTGGTACGCGTGAACAGCACCAGGTCGAGCTGATCCTCGATCTCCTTGATCTGATGGCTGACCGCCGCCGGCGTCAGGCCGAGCTCGTCGGCGGCGCGGGTGAAATTGAGGTGCCTGGCCGCCGCCTCGAAGGTCCTCAGCGCGCGTGTTCCGGGCAGCAGGCGGGCCATTCGATCTCCAAATAAAACTTGACAATCAGAAAAGAACTACTCGTTTCTCGTTTGGTTTTCAATCCGGCATGATCGCGATATCGAAACACCATAAAACCGGATTTGATGTCCGGAGAACACGGATAGAGCCATGTCTGAGATCGTTCTCAAGTCCAACACCGCCCTGAAATCCCGCTCCGTCATCACGCTTTGGCTGCGCGCCGCAATCGACTGGCTGCGTCAGGCGCGGGTCGCCGCCCGGCTTCCCCATGAATCCGTCGAGGATCTCTCCGACAGCCAGTTGCGCGACATCGGCGCCGAGCGCCGGAACGTCAGCCGGGCGATGGACCGAGAGCTTCGCATGATCGGGCTGTTGGGTTCGGGTTGGCAGGATCCGAGGAAAAGGCAGTAGGGAATAGGCAATAGGGAAAGAGACACCTACTGCCTACTGCCTACTCCCCTACCTCACCACTTTCACCACCGTCCGGTCCGACAGCAGCGGCAGCAGCCTTGCCATGGTGCGCGCCGTGACCGCCACGCAGCCTTGCGTCGGCGTGAAGCCTGCGCGGGCAAGGTGGAAGAAGATCGCGCTGCCGCGCCCGCGCCGGCGCGGCGCGATGTTCCAGTCGAGCACCAGGCACACATCGTAGAGCCGGTCGGCGCGCCGCATCCGTTCATGGCTGGCGCCGTATGGGATCTTCACCGGCCGGTTGTAGTTGCGGTCCTCTGGCACCTCACACCAGCCGAGATCCGGACCGATCGGCGCCATGGGAAGCCTGGTCCGGCGCCCGCCGGGAAATTGGTCGTTCCGAAAATAACCTGAAAGAATCCGCATTGCGGCAAGCGGCGTCGCGCCGTCGCCCTCGCGCTTGCTGGCGGAGATGCCGCTGCGACCGAGCGCGCAAGGAAACACCGTCTTGCCGGCTTGCAGGAACCCCTGCGCAGGGTTGCCTGGTCTCGCACGCACAATCAGAACCTGCAGGCTTTTCGGCAAAAATGCGCCTGCCTCATTGCGCGCGCGTTTTTTCTTGTATGATTGTGGCACGGAACAAATCACTGTGATCGGCTGTTGCGCCGGTGAGCTTCCGCATAAATGGGGGGAGGTCAACTGAATATTCTTTTTAAAACAACGGATTGATCCATGACATCACGCACCATTCTGATCGTTGACGACGACGACGACCTGCGAGCCACGCTCGTCGAGCAACTGGCCCTCTATGAGGAATTCGACGTTCAGCAGGAATCCACCGCGGCAAAAGGCGTCGCCGCGGCGCGCAGTGGCTTGGTCGATCTGCTGATCATGGATGTCGGCTTGCCCGACATGGACGGCCGCGAGGCGGTGAAGATCCTGCGCAAGGGCGGCTACAAGGCGCCGATCATCATGCTGACCGGCCACGACACCGATTCCGACACGATCCTGGGCCTCGAAGCCGGCGCCAACGACTACGTCACCAAGCCCTTCCGCTTCGCCGTGCTCTTGGCGCGCATCCGCGCGCAGCTGCGCCAGCATGAGCAGAGCGAGGATGCCACCTTCTCGGTCGGCCCCTACACGTTCAAGCCGAGCCAGAAGCTCTTGATCGATCCGCGCGGCGCCAAGGTGCGGCTGACCGAAAAGGAAGCCTCGATCATCAAATATCTCTATCGCGCCGACCAGAAGGTGGTAACGCGCGACGTGCTCTTGGAAGAGGTATGGGGCTACAATTCCGGCGTCACCACCCATACGCTGGAGACGCATGTCTACCGGCTGCGCCAGAAGATCGAGCGCGATCCTTCCAATGCCGAAATTCTTGTGACAGAAAGCGGCGGCTACAAGCTGGTTCCTTAAACATTTCATGATCTGATGAGCGGTCGGGCGGGACCGCTTCGGGTACGGTCCTGGTGCTGGAGGGTGATGGATCGGCTCGCTGGACGCATCGCACGATGCGTGATTGGAAGGTTGGCGTGTGCGCTCCCGAGGGGATGCGGCGCTCCAAAGGAGGGACTGGACTGACCGCTCGGGGACACAGCTAGAGCATGGCGCTGGATGACGACATCCGCATCCTGTCCGCCGTGGAGCTTTTTCAGGGCTTCACGCAAGAACAATTGCGCCTGCTCGCCTTCGGCGCAGAGACCACTTTTTTGCAGGCCGACCACAAGCTTTACCGCGAGGACGATGTGGCTGACTCAGCCTATATCGTGGTCAGCGGCTTGATCGCGCTGTATCGCGAGCAGGGCGGCGAGCGCGTCCCGATCGGCACGGCGGGCCCGGGCACCATGCTCAGCGAACTGGCGCTGATCGCCGACACCAACAGGCTGACCAGCGCCTCGGCCGCGGTCGATTCGGAAGTGATCCGGCTCAGCCGCAAGATGTTCCGCCGCATCCTGGAGGAGTATCCGGAGCTCGCGCTGCAGCTGCACGAGCGCATCCTGGAAGAATTCCAGCAGATGATCGCCCGCATCGAGAAGCTGGCGCCGCGGTTCACGGAGTAGAGCTCGACGCGATGACCAAGGGCGAATTCGTCGTTCCCTGGGCGGAAGCGAGGCGGTGCGGACCCTAGGACGACGAATGCGAGAAGTCGGTCGCCGACAGACTCAGCCGTAGATCTGCTTGTGGACCTGGTAGAGCATCTCGGAGCGGTCGGCGCGCAGATCGGCGAGATCGCGGCTCGACAGGTTCTTGATTTCGGCGACGAGACGGTTGTACTGGCGGCGCTTGGCGATGTTGGTGCGAGCGCGGGAGACGAGGTTGTCGAAGATCATGACGAGGTTTCCTTCTCTGCCGCATTCACGCGGCCGGTTGTTCCTCCCTGATCGATTGTGAGCATGACATAGGAATGGTGCATTGCAAAAACGAGATGTTGCAATGCACCATTGCAGCCAGCGCATAGCCGGTTAACCGGCGGTTACCCCGCATGTCGGCCCGCAGCCGCCTCGACGACACACAAGATGCGGTGAAGCGTTATCGTCGATCTTGCCAGATTGCTCGCCGGCTGGCTTGATCGCGCGACACGTGAGTGCCGGGAGGAAAAGCATGGCGGCCGCCGACTACTATGAAATTCTCGATCCGCGCTTTGCGCGCCTGTTCAACGACAATGCGCAGGTGGAGAAGCTGTTCACCGGATGCCGATGGGCGGAAGGCCCGGCCTGGTTCGCGGCCGGCCGCTATCTCGTGTGGTCCGACATCCCCAACAACCGCATGCTTCGCTATGACGAGACCGACGGCAGCGTCAGCGTCTTCCGCCAGCCCTCCGGCAATTCCAACGGCAACACGGTCGACCGGCAGGGGCGGCTGGTGACCTGCGAGCATTCGGGCCGCCGCGTCAGCCGCACCGAGCATGACGGCTCCATCGCCACCATAGCCGACAAATGGCGCGGCAAGCGGCTGAACTCGCCCAACGACGTGGTGGTGAAGTCCGACGGCTCGATCTGGTTCACCGACCCGAGCTACGGCATCGACAGCGACTATGAGGGCGACAAGGCCGAGAGCGAGATCGGCGCCTGCCACGTCTACCGCGTCGATCCGGGCACGGGCGAGGTCGAGGCCGTCATTACCGACATGGTCAGGCCGAACGGGCTCGCCTTCTCGCCCGACGAAAGCCTGCTCTATGTCGCCGACACCGGCCGCACGCACGGCGCTGAGAACCCGGCGCATATACGTGTGTTCGATGTCGGCGAGGGCGGCAAGAACGTCTCTGGCGGCAAGGTGTTCGCCGACTGCACGGCCGGCCTGTTCGACGGCTTCCGGCTCGACGAGGCCGGACGCATCTGGACAAGTGCCGCCGACGGCATCCATTGCTACGACCCTGACGGCACGCTGATCGGCAAGGTCAAGGTGCCGGAGGTGGTTGCCAATTGCGTGTTCGGCGGCGCCAAGCGCAACTGCCTCTACATCGCCGGCACCACCTCGCTCTACATGGTGCGGCTGATGGTGAACGGGGCGAAGACTTTTTGAAGCTGTGATCGTCGCCCACGCCGCGTGCGGATCGCGCGAGGTCAGGCGAACCTCAAGATGCGAGATGCTGGCGGGACAGCACCCCCCTCTGCCCTGCCGGGCATCTCCCCCGCAAGGGGGGAGATCGGATGTCGCCTCGACCTTCGCCAATCTTCGATGCAGAAAGGAGAACGCCGGCGGCGGAGCTGCCAATCTCCCCCCTTGCGGGGGAGATGGCCGGCAGGCCAGAGGGGGTGCGAAGGAACTCGGCGGCGGGTGATGGCAACCGCTCAGCCGGCGTGGATGAAGTCAGCGAAGGCCTGGACCGCGTGTCGCATCGCTAACACGTTTGCCGCCTCCGCCAGGATCGCCTCCGTCTCCACCGGCTTCTTGCCGAGCAACGCGATCTCAAGCGGAGCCTCTTCGTAAAGTGCGAACGACATGGTGCGCATGATCTCGGCAAGTGCTGCGCGGGCATAGAGCGAGCGCGACGAGGCATGCACAAGCATCGCCGGCTTGCCGACCGCCGCATCGCGCGACACCTGCCAGTCGAGCGCGTTCTTCAGGCCGCCCGGCACGCCATGCGCATATTCCGGACAGGAGACGATGACGCCGTCGGCGCGGGTGACGGCGTCGATCAGGCCGGCGGCTTCGTGCGGCGTGCGCTCGCCCTCGTCGTCCGGATTGAAGATCGGCAACCGGCCATGCCCGTCGTAAATGGTGACGTGGCAATCCGCAGGCGCGTTGGCGGCGAGCGCGGCGATCAGGGCCGAATTGGTCGAGGCGGCGCGCAGGCTGCCGGAGATGGCGAGGATGTTCAGCACGGTGAGGAGGGCCGGTTCGGACGAATCGTGTCCAGCCGAGCCTACCACATGGCTTGTCTGTAATCCTCGTCCAGCTCGCGGTCGATCTCGCCGGCGCTTTCCGCCAGCGCCAGCTGATCGCGGATGATCTGACCTAGCGTCGGCAGGCTCGCGCGGTCGTACCAGGTCTCGGGCTTCCACAGCTCGGAGCGCATGAAGGCCTTGGCGCAATGCATGTATGTGGCCTTGACCGTTACCACGATGACGCTTTGCGGCTCCTTGCCGTCGACGGCCAGGCGCTCGCGCAGGCCGGCGTCCACGGTGATGCGGGCGTCGCCGTTGACGCGCAGCGTCTCGTTCATGCCGGGAATGAGGAAGAGCAGCCCGACCGAAGGATTGCGGATGATGTTTTCCAGCGTGTCCAGCCGGTTGTTGCCTGGACGGTCGGGAATGGCGATGGTGCTGTTGTCGAGGATGGCGGTGAAGCCGGGCTTGTCGCCATTACAGCGCCGCGCGTCCTTTGGACGCGCAAAGGACGCTGTAACACTTTTGAGTTGGCGCATGATCCTTTCCGAAAATCGATTTCGATTTTCGGGGTCATGCGCTAGGCGTCACATCGGCATTGCCGGCGCCGTCGGAGGAGTCAATCAGCACGAAGGGGTCTTGCCGATGAAGGAGCGGCAGTGGCCGTCGAGCGCCCCGAGCTCCTTGCGGATCGAGCCGTCGGTCGGGCGGGGTGTCTTGTAGATTGTCCTCAGCTCGTCGCGCGTGGTGAGGAATTCCATCCGGCCCCCTTCGCGGTTCACCGTTTCACGGAAACGCCGAGCCGCTCTGTTGCTTTGACGCAATTCCGGACGGAAGACCGCTACACACTTTTCCTGGAATTGCTCTCGTTGTTCTCTTCCTTGGCTTTTTCTTCGAGCGAATGGCGCATGATCAGCGGCATCTGGCTGAAGGTGAAGAGCAAGGTAATGGGAATCGTGCCCCAGACCTTGAAATACAGCCAGGTTGCCTCGGAGAAATTGCGCCAGACGATCTCGTTGAGCACGGCCAGGAACAGGAAGAACAGCCCCCACCGGAAGGTCAGCTTGCGCCAGCCTTCCGCGTCGAGCTGGAAGGCCGAATCGAAGACATAGCCAAGCAGCGACCTGCCGAAGGCCAGCCCGCCGAGCAGCGCGACGCCGAACAGGGAGTTGATGATCGTCGGCTTCATGAAGGCAAAGGTCTTGTCCTGCAGGTACAGGGCGAGCGCGCCGAACACGAACACGACGATCGCCGAGACCAGCGGCATGAGCGGCAGGGCACGGGTCAGCGCCCAGGACGCGCTGAGCGACAAGGCCGTCGCGACCATAAAAAATGCGGTGGCGATCAGGATCGGTTCGCCAAGATGGGCGAGGATGGGGAACTTCCCTGCCAGCCATTCACCGCGGATCGTGGTGAAGAAGAACACCAGGCCGGGTCCGAGCTCCAGCAGGAACTTCAAGCCGGGATTGAGCGGCTTGCGGCGCGGGTCGGACGGGTCGCGTTCGAGGATGTTCATAAAAGTCCTTCTTGCGCATGATCTGGCCGAAAAGCAGGCGGTTTCGGGCAGATCACGCCTTGTTCAGGCGACGCCGGCGATCGCCCGGGCGAATTCGCTGGCGGAAAACGGTTCGAGGTCGTCGACCTGCTCGCCGACGCCGATGAAATAGACCGGCAATCTGTGCTTGGCGGCGATCGCCACCAGAATACCGCCGCGCGCCGTGCCGTCCAGCTTGGTCATCACCAGGCCGTTGACGCCGGCGACGTTGCGGAAGATCTCAACCTGGCTCAGCGCATTCTGCCCGGTGGTGGCGTCGACCGTCTGCAGCACCGTGTGTGGCGCTTCCGGATCGAGCTTGCCTAGAACGCGCACGATCTTTTCCAGCTCCGCCATCAGCTCGGTCTTGTTCTGCAGGCGGCCGGCCGTGTCGATGATCAAAACGTCGGAGCCGGCCTCCTTCGCCTTCCCGAAGGCGTCGTAGGCGAGGCCGGCGGCATCGGCGCCGAGCTTGGTGGCGACTACCGGCGATTTCGTGCGTTCGCCCCAGATCTTCAGCTGCTCGATCGCGGCGGCGCGGAAGGTGTCGCCGGCGGCGAGCATCACCGAAAGCCCGCCGTCGGTCAGCTTGGCCGCCAGCTTGCCGATGGTCGTGGTCTTGCCGGTGCCGTTGACGCCGACGACCAGGATGACATGCGGCTTGTAGCTGAGGTCGAGCTCAAGCGGTTTGGCGACCGGCGTCAGCACCTTTTCCACTTCTGCCGCCATGACCGAGCGGACTTCCGAATCGGAAACATCTTTGCCGTAGCGGCTGGAAGCAAGTGAATCGGTGACGCGCAGCGCCGTCTCGACGCCGAGATCGGCGCGGATCAGCACGTCTTCCAGGTCCTGCAGCGTGTCCTCGTCCAGCTTACGCTTGGTGAAGACGCCGGCGATGTTGCCGGTGAGCTCGCGCGAGGAACGGGCAAGCCCGTCCCGCATGCGCTGGAACCAGGAGCGCCTCGGCGCCGGCTCCGGCGCCTTTTGCGGCTCGGCCTTCTGCTCAACTTTTTTGGTGACCGTCACCTTGCCGACGGAGGGCTTCGGCTCCGGAGCGGGTTGCGGGACCGGCTGCAGCTCGGGCGCGACCTCGGCAGGGATCGGCTGGGTCTCTACCGGCGAAGGCTGGCGAATGGGTGGCGAGATCTCCGCCGACGAAGCAGGCTCCGCTGGCGCCAAATCCTGCGCAGGTTGGCGCTGCCCCTCTCCCTTACCCTCTCGCCGTGAAGGACGGGGAGAGGGGGGCTCAGGCATCGGAGCTTCTTCCTTCTCCCCGTCTAGAGACGGGGAGAAGGTGCCGGCAGGCGGATGAGGGGCGGCGCTGACCTCGGAGGTAGGTTGCGCCGGAGACGGTGTCGATGGCGGGATTTCGGGAGGCACCGGCGCCTCAGCCGGAATCTCGCTCGGCGGGATCGGCACTTCGACAGGCGCCGGTTCCGGCTGCCTCTCCGGCCGCGACGGCACGATATCCGGCTCGCTCGGCGCGGGTGGCGGCACTTCCTGCGGCTTCGGTTCGGGCGCGGGGCTCGGTGTGGGCTCGGGCTCTGCCGGCGGCACCGGCACTTCTTCCGGCGCCGGCGGTTCGGGTGTTCCCGGAGCCGGTTGCGGTTCTTCTTCCGGCTTGGGCCCGGGCAGCGGTTCCGGCTCGGAGGGAACGACGGGCTCCGGCGCCGGCGGGATGGCCGGGGCAGGCTCGGGCTTCGGTTCTTCGGGCGCCGGTTGAGTCTCCGGCTCGGCCCCTGCAGGCGGAGGAACCGGCGTGGCTTCTGCCGCAGGTGGCGCCTCCTCGCGCTTCGGCGGCTCTTCGGCTTCCGGCTTCAGCGCCTCCAGGGCGTCCCATTTGATCGGCGGCAGGGGCGCGGTCTCGTCGACACGCTCCTCGACGACCTCTTTCCTGCCGAACGAAAATATCTTCTTGAAGAAACCAGCCATGCTTCTCGCAGTCTCAGGCGGCTTGGGCGGCAAGGGGTGCAGCGATCAGACGGGCGCCGTCATGGCCGGTGACAACCGCCTCGACAATCTCGCCCGGCTGTCCAAAGGCGATCGCGGCGAGCGTAAAACCTTCGGTGCGGCCGAGCCCGTCGCGCTCGACCAGGATCGACTGGCGCGTACCGGCAAGGGCCGCGAGATGGCGGCGATAGGCGGTCTCGCCGGCGGCGCGCAGCCTTGCGGCGCGCTGCTTGACCAGCTCGCGGCGGACCTGAGGCATGCGCGCGGCGGGCGTGCCCTCGCGTGGGCTGAAGGGAAAGACGTGGAGATGCGTCAGGCCGCATTCCTCGACAATTTTCTCCGAATTCTCGAACATCGCCTCGGTCTCCGTCGGGAAGCCGGCGATGATGTCGGCACCGAAGACGATGCCGGGCCGAAGCTTGCGCACATCCTCGCAGAAGCGGATCGACTGGTCGCGCAAATGCCGGCGCTTCATGCGCTTCAGGATCATGTCGTCGCCCGACTGCAGCGATAGATGCAGATGCGGCATCAGCCTCGGCTCGGTGGCGATCGCGTCGAGCAGGTCGTCGTCGGCTTCGATCGAATCGATCGACGACAGCCTGAGCCGCTTCACGCCAGGCACCTGGCGCAGGATCGTCTTCACCAGCTTGCCGAGCTTCGGGCTGCCGGGCAGGTCGGCGCCAAAGCTGGTCATGTCGACACCGCTCAGCACGATCTCGGCATAGCCGTTGCCGGCGAGCCGCTTGATCTGCTCGACCACGGCGCCCATCGGCACGGAGCGCGAATTACCGCGGCCGTAAGGGATGATGCAGAAGGTGCAGCGGTGGTCGCAACCGTTCTGCACCTGCACGAAGGCGCGCGCCCGCCCCTCGATGGCATCAACCATATGAGAGGCCGTTTCGCGCACCGAGAAGATGTCGTTGACGCGCGCCTTCTCGGTGTCGTTGACGCCGAAATCGGGCAGCGCGCGGTAGGAGTTCGCCCTGAGCTTCTCCTCATTGCCGAGCACGAGGTCGACCTCGTCCATGGCGGCAAAGTTCTGCGGCCCGGTCTGGGCGGCGCAGCCGGTGACGATGATGCGCGCCGCAGGGTTCTCGCGGCGGGCCTTGCGGATCGCCTGCTTGGCCTGGCGCACCGCTTCGGCGGTGACGGCGCAGGTGTTGAAGATGACGGCGCCGCCTTCCAGCGTGCCGAGGCCGCCGCTTTCGGCCTCGCGCCGCATCACCTCGGATTCATAGGTGTTGAGGCGGCAGCCGAACGTGACGACGTCGACACCTTTGGCGAGAGCGGACATCACGCGGCGCTTTCGGTGTCGCGGGCCCAGGCGCCGGTCGAGGGGTCGAAGCTGCCGGAAAATTCCCATTCGGCGGCGCCGGTCAGGATGACGTGATCGTCGTCGCGCCACTCGACATGCAGCTCGCCGCCGCCTGGCGTGATCAGCGTCACGCTGCGGCCGGTACGCTTGGTGCGCGCCGCAGCAACCACAGAGGCGCAAGCGGCCGAGCCGCAGGCCTTTGTGAGACCCGCGCCGCGCTCCCAGGTGCGGATGACCATGGTTTGCGGCGAGGTCACCTGGGCTATGGTGATGTTGGCCCGCTCGGGGAAGATCGGATGGTTTTCGAGCAGCGGGCCGAAGCGGTCGAGGTCGTAGGACCAGACGTCGCGGTCGACCCAGAAGATGGCGTGCGGGTTGCCCATCGAGACGACCGAAGGCGAATGCAGCACCGGCGCGTCGATCGGGCCGATCTGCAATTCGATCATGCGGGTGTCGCGGAACTCCTCGGCGAGCGGGATCTCCTGCCAGCCGAAACGCGGCTTGCCCATGTCGACCGAGATCGAGCCGTCGGCATGCTCCTCGGCATTGAGGATGCCGGCGCGGGTCTCGAAGGTGAAGGTCTTCAGGCCGGTCTCGGCGGCTAAAGCCTGCACCACGCAGCGCATGCCGTTGCCGCAGGCCTGCGCGCCGGTGCCGTCGGAATTCAGGATGTCGACATAGTAGGCGGTGCCGGCGGTCCTTGCATCGTGGATCGCCATGATCTGGTCGAACTTCGTCGCGGCATCGGCATTGAGCGCGATCGCGGCGGCCGCGGTCACGTGATCGGCACGGCCGCGCATGTCGGCAACGATGATCTCGTTGCCGATGCCGTTCATCTTGGCGAAGGGGGCAGTGCCTGCCATCTTTCCCGTCATTTCCATGTCCGTTTGGCGCTATATGGCGGAAACGGGCGGCAATTACCAGTCCGGCGCGGGTTTACGTGACCGCGAAGACGCCGAGCAGGATCAGCAGGAAAAGGATAAGCACGATGCCGATAAGGATGCGTGCGGCCAGCGCTGCGGCTCCGGCAAGCGCCGGCATGCCGAGCAGGCTCGCTGCCGCGGCGACAATCAGAAGAATGATGATCCACCTGATCATGGAACCGGCTCCCTGCCGAGTTGCGTCAAGGAAGCAACGCGCCTTGGGCCGCGCGGGTTCCGCTGTCCGGCGGGCTAGGCTTCCGGCAGATCCCACACTTCGCCCGGCGCATCGCGCGGAAACGCTGCCGCGAAATGCCTTCGGCGGCCAATGCCGCAGCCAGTCTTTGCTCCGGCTCTTCTATCGGCTCGTCGGTGAGCTGGAAGGTGCCCCAGTGGCAGCCGGCGGCATGAGCTGCGTTGCATAGCCTCATGCCTTGCACGGCTTCCTCCGGGTTCTGGTGCTGCGGCGCCATGAACCAGCGCGGCTCGTAGGCGCCGATCGGCAGGATGGCCAGGCGGAAGCCGCCATGCTTGTCGGCCATCAGCCGGTAATTGGCGCCGCCATGGAAGCCTGTGTCGCCGGCGAAGTAGACCTTGCCGCCCGCCGTCTCGATCACGAAGCCTGCCCACAGCGCCATGCGGCGGTCGCGCCCGCCGCGCGCCGACCAATGATGCACCGGCTCGATGTGGATGACGGCGCGGTCGTCGACCGCGGCACGGTCGCCCCAGTCATGGGCCGCCAGCCGCATCCCGGGCACGGCATTGCCGATGATGGTGTCGTTGCCGAGCGGCGTGACCACCAACGGGCTGTGGCTTTGCTTCAGCCGCCTCAGCGTCACAAGGTCGAGATGGTCGTAGTGGTTGTGACTGACCAGCACGAGGTCGATCGGGGGCAGGTCGGAAAAAGCGATGCCCGGCGCATTGATCCGTTTCGGACCGGCGAAGGCGAAAGGCGAGGCGCGCTCCGACCAGACCGGATCGGTCAGGATGTTCAGCCCGGCGGTCTGGATGAGCAGCGAGGCGTGGCCGACCATGGTGAGCCGCAACGCAGCGCCTTTGATCCTCTCGTCTGGTTTTGCTTGCGGAAAAGGGCTCGGAAAGGCCGCCGGCCATTTCGAGCGTCCGCCACTCAATTGCCATCTGAGGAGATCGGCGAAGCGGCCGGGCAGCTTGCCCCCGGGATTGAAGAACAAGGCGCCGTCGAAATGGTCGCTGGCCGGGCCCCTGTAGTAGCGGTTGGCTGCTCTCTTTCCCGCGGCCATCGTTTCTCCCACGCTCCAAGCTTTTCCCTGAAATAAGGACGTGCCTGCCTGGCGCAAGAATTTTGCTGGCGAATGCCAAGGGCGCGAAGCCGGCTTCGTCTAGAGTGCGATGGCAATTCCTTGAACCGTCATCACACTCCAGGGTTTTGTTTTTGAAGCATGATCTTCTCCGAAAAGTCTGCAACTTTTCGGGATCATGCCGATGGTCGGCGATGTGGAGGGATAGCGCCCCGTGGTGAAGAAGCGGACCAAGACACCATGGATGAAGGCCGAGGATTTCGGCCGCTCGCTGCCGCGCGGGCTGGGCGTCAACCTTTTGGTCACCGACATGGCGGCGATGGAGGCCTTCTGCCGCGATGTGCTCGGCGCGCAGATCATCTATGCCGACGAGGATTTCGCGGCGATCGAGCTGCTGGGCTCGATCTTCATGCTGCATGCCGATCATTCCTATCTCGATAATCCGATGACCGGCGTGACTGCCGGCGCCGAAACGCGCGGCGCCGGCATCGAATTGCGCCTCTACGGCGCCGATCCCGACGCGGTGGAGAAAAGGGCCGCAGCGCTCGGCCACATCGTCCTGGCCGGCTCGATCGACAAGCCGCATGGCCTGCGCGAATGCTATGTCGTCGGCCCGGACAGCTATGTCTTCGTGCCCAGCGCACGGCTGCAAGCCTGAAATTTCAAGAGCTTACGACCCTGCCTCCCGGCCTGGGCCGGGCGACGGACACCTCGCGATAAATTTGCAACACCGGCGCCAAAAACCCTATTTTAACCATATCGGGTTGAAATTCTGCCACCATCGCCCTTTTGATGGCGGGGACATTTGCGCGGACGGCTCCCCCCGGCCGGGTCCGACGGAGGTTTGAATGAATTTTTCGAAGACAGGCCCCTTTTCGAAGACCGGCCTTGTGGCCGTATCGCTGGCCGTGCTCGTCGCGAGCGGCTGCTCGACCTCGCGCTTCTCGTCGATGGACGACCAGCAGCCGGCGCCGCTCACGCCGGCGCCTTCCGGCACGGTGACGCAGAACCAGCTGCCGCCGCCGGCGGCGCCCGGCACCACCGATCCGTCGCAATTCCCGACCGCGCCGAAGAACGCTCAGGTCGCCTCGCTGCCGCCGGACGGCTCGGCGCCAGCGGGCGCCGCGGATCTCACCGCGGCCAGCGTCGCCGGTGTCTGGAACGTCAATGTCGGCGGCCAGGGCTGCAAGGTGGCGACGCCGCAGACCAAGTTCGGCGCCGGCTATCGCGCCGGGCCGCTGCACTGCCCTGCCCCGATCGACGGCATCAAGTCGTGGAACGTCGCCGGCAAGCAGCTGACGCTTTACGACGAAAACGGCGGCGCGCTGGCCAGGCTCTATTCGTCCGGCGGCGAAAAGTTCGACGGCCAGACTTCCAACGGCCAGGCGATCTCGCTTACAAGGTAAAGCGGACCCTTCCTTATTGTTGTACGCAATTCCGGACGCAAAGCCGCTTTTCCCGGAATTGCACGAGAACGACGTGACCTATGCATCTGCGTGACGGCCTCCAGACCCATGTGACCGTCAGGCAGCGCTACGATCATCTGGTCGAGACCGGCGCGGTCGGACGCGATCCGGCGCAGGAGCGTGTCGTCGCCGCGCTCGACCGGCTGACCGACGAGATCTCCGCAAAAAGGCTGGCGCAGAAATCGAGCGCGCTGGGCTGGCTGTTCGCGCGCAAAAGGCAAACCCTGGAGCCGGTCAAGGGGCTCTACGTCCATGGCGCCGTCGGGCGCGGCAAGACCATGCTGATGGACATGTTCTTCGAGCTCTTGCCGGTCAGGCGCAAGCGCCGCGTCCACTTCAACGATTTCATGGCCGACGTGCAGGACCGTATCCAGAAGCACCGGGCGGCGCGCAAGAACGGCGACGTCAAGGAAGACGACCCGATCCCGCCGGTAGCGCGGATGCTGGCCGACGAGGCCTGGGTGCTGTGCTTCGATGAGTTTTCCGTCACCGACATCGCCGACGCGATGATATTGTCGCGCCTGTTCTCGGCGCTGTTTTCCAATGGCGTCGTGCTGGTCGCCACCTCGAACGTCGCGCCGGAGAAGCTCTATCGGGATGGTCTCAACCGGCAGCTCTTCCTGCCCTTCATCGGCCTGCTCGAACGCAATGCCGAAGTGCTGACGCTGGATGCAGAAAAGGACTACCGGCAGGAAAAGCTCAACCGCCTGCCGGTCTATGTCACGCCGGCCGACGAGGCGGCCGACCGCGCGCTCGACGAAGCCTGGAAGGCGATAACGCAAGAAATGCCAACGGCGGAGGTGACCATCACGCTCAAAGGGCGCCATATCGTCGTGCCGCGCGCCGCCGGCGATGCCGCGCGCTTTTCCTTTGCCGAGCTTTGCGAAAGGCCGCACGGGGCGCGCGATTACCTGGCGATCGCCAACCGCTTCTCGACCATCTTCATCGACCATGTGCCGGTGCTCGGCGAAGGCAAGCGCAACGAGGCCAAGCGCTTCATCCTTCTCATCGACACGCTTTACGATCACCGCATGCGGCTGGTGATGAGCGCGGCCGCCCAGCCCTTCGAGCTCTACACCGCCAAACGCGGCAACGAGGTGTTCGAGTTCGAGCGCACCGCCTCGCGGCTAATCGAGATGCAGAGCCGCGACTGGCTGGACGGCTGGGCCGAACGGCGGCAGGTCGGGGCGGCGGAAGCGCGGCAGGCGCGGGCGTAGCAACAGGCAGCTATCGCAGTCAAAATCGTAAGCAGCGATACTTCGCGCCCCCTCTGGATAGCGCGCCGCCTAAATCACAAGGGCGTCATCGCCGGGATGGAGCCTTCTGATTTCGACGTTCATTGTGTAAATTCTCCTCAGTCGGCTCACGAACTTTGACGTTTACGTAATTCCCAAACCATCTAACCGATTGAAAACACTAGGCTCAAAATAATCGTTTGAATTTCTTCTGCGCCGGAGCTATTGGGTGCGGCGAAATCTCGCGGGTTCTCGCAGCACTCCAGCCTCCTCGACGCCGTCATCAAGCCTGCAAGGGATTTTGAGGCACGGTCACACACAAAGGGAAACCATCCTGACATGGCACGCAACAAGATAGCGCTCATCGGCTCGGGCATGATCGGCGGCACGCTCGCCCATATGATCGGCCTCAAGGATCTCGGCGACGTGGTGCTGTTCGATATCGCCGAGGGCATCCCGCAAGGCAAAGGTCTCGACATCGCCCAGTCGTCGCCTGTCGACGGGTTCGACGCCAGGCTGACCGGCGTCAACGACTATGCCGGCATCGAGGGCGCGGATGTTTGCATCGTCACCGCCGGCGTGCCGCGCAAGCCGGGCATGAGCCGCGACGACCTGCTCGGCATCAACCTCAAGGTCATGGAGCAGGTCGGCGCCGGCCTGAAGAAATACGCGCCGAAGGCCTTCGTCGTCTGCATCACCAACCCGCTCGACGCCATGGTCTGGGCGCTGCAGAAGTTCTCCGGCCTGCCGACCAGCCATGTCGTCGGCATGGCCGGCGTGCTGGACAGCGCCCGCTTCCGCTATTTCCTGGCGGAAGAGTTCAAGGTCTCGGTCGAGGATGTCACCGCCTTCGTGCTCGGCGGCCACGGCGATAGCATGGTGCCGATGATCCGCTATTCGACGGTGTCCGGCATTCCGCTGCCCGACCTCGTCAAGATGGGCTGGACCTCGAAGGAGAAGCTCGACCAGATCGTGCAGCGCACCCGCGACGGCGGCGCCGAGATCGTCGGCCTCTTGAAGACAGGCTCGGCCTATTACGCGCCGGCGGCCTCGGCGATCGCCATGGCCGAATCCTACCTCAAGGACAAGAAGCGCGTGCTGCCCTGCGCGGCGCATCTGTCGGGCCAGTACGGCGTCAAGAACACCTATGTCGGCGTGCCGGTGGTGATCGGCGCCGGCGGCGTCGAGCGCGTCATCGAGATCGACCTCTCCAAGGCCGAGCAGAAGATGTTCGACAATTCGGTGGCGGCCGTGCAGGGCCTCACCGAAGCCTGCGTCAAGATCGCCCCGCAACTCGCCGGCAAGTAATCGCCGCTCCCCGGAGACCAAGCGCATGAACATCCATGAGTATCAGGCCAAGGCACTGCTGAAGACCTTCGGCGCTCCGGTCGCCGAAGGCGCGCCGGTGTTCAACGCCAGCGAGGCTGAAGCCGCCGCCAAGGCGCTGCCCGGCCCGCTCTATGTGGTGAAGAGCCAGATCCATGCCGGCGGCCGCGGCAAGGGCAAGTTCAAGGAACTCGCCCCGGACGCCAAGGGCGGCGTGCGCCTGGCGAAGTCGCCGGCCGAGGTCGCCGCCAACGCCAAGGAAATGCTCGGCCATACGCTGGTCACCAAGCAGACGGGTCCGGCCGGCAAGCAGGTCAACCGCCTCTATATCGAGGATGGCGCCGACATCGAGCGCGAGCTCTATCTGTCGATCCTGGTCGATCGTTCGGTCGGGCGCATCGCCTTCGTCGTCTCGACCGAGGGCGGCATGGACATTGAGGCGGTCGCGCACGACACGCCGGAAAAGATCCTCACCGTCGCCATCGACCCGGACAAGGGCGTGACGGCGGACGACGTGACGAAGATCAACGCCGCGCTGAAGCTTGACGGCGATGCCGCCAAGGACGGCGCCACGCTGTTCCCGGCGCTCTACAAGGCCTTCGTCGAGAAGGACATGAGCCTGCTCGAGGTCAACCCGCTGATCGTCATGAGGGACGGGCACCTGCGCGTGCTCGACGCGAAAGTGTCGTTCGACAACAACGCGCTGTTCCGCCACCCGGATGTGATGGAGCTGCGCGACACCACCGAAGAGGACGAGAAGGAGATCGAGGCGTCGAAATACGACCTCGCCTATGTCGCGCTCGACGGCAATATCGGCTGCATGGTCAACGGCGCAGGGCTGGCCATGGCGACGATGGACATCATCAAGCTCTATGGCGCCGAGCCGGCCAACTTCCTCGATGTCGGCGGCGGCGCGTCCAAGGAGAAGGTGACGGCGGCGTTCAAGATCATCACCAAGGACCCGGCCGTCGAAGGCATCCTGATCAACATCTTCGGCGGCATCATGAAATGCGATGTCATCGCCGAGGGCGTGATCGCGGCGGTCAAGGAAGTCGGGCTGAAAGTGCCGCTGGTGGTGCGGCTCGAAGGCACCAATGCCGAGCTCGGCAAGAAGATCATCAACGACAGCGGCTTGAACGTCGTCTCGGCCGACGACCTCGACGACGCGGCCAAGAAGATCGTCAAGGCGGTGAAGGGCTAGAGCGGATGCCTCCGCGCAAGATCAACCTGGTCGAGGCGGCGGATGCGAAGATCGCCAAGGTCTTCGATCCGCATATCGCCGGCGATGTCAACGACGCGCAAGCGAAGGTCGCCAAGTTCGGCGAGGTCTTCGACTGGCATGCGCATGACAATGAGGACGAAGCCTTCCTGGTGCTGCGCGGCCGCATTGCCATCGATTTCCGCGATGGGCCGGTCGAGCTCGGCGAGGGCGATTTCATCGTCGTGCCGCGCGGCGTCGAGCACCGGCCGCGCTCGCTGACCCCGGAACCGGTGGTGCTGATGTTCGAGCCGGCGACGACGCTCAACACCGGCAATGCCAAGAGCGACCTCACCGTCACCGATCTCAAGCGGCTCTGACCAATGAACGCGGCGCCCTCCTTCACGCTCTCGGCCGAACATCAGCGCCTGCAGGCGCTGGTGGGCGCCTGGCGTGGCGAGGAAGACGTCGCGGCCACGCAATGGACCGATGCCGGCACGGCTGAGGCCGAGGTGCTTGCCGAAGCCGAATTCGGCGGGCTGTTCGTGGTGCAGCGCTACCGCCAGAAGCGCGAGGGCACGGTGTCGTTCGCCGCGCGCAGCGTCTTCGGCTTCGACCAGGCGAACGGTGTGTGGACCATGCATCAGTTCGACTCGATGGGTTTCGTGCCAGCCGCGCCGGCCACCGGCGTTTGGCATGGTGACGAACTGGTCCTCGAGCGGTCGTCGCCGCGCGGCTCGGCTCGCGTGACTTATAGTCTAGACGGCGCTGACGCCTACCGCATGAAACTTCAGTTCAAGCCCACTGGCGGCGATGCCTGGCAAGACATGGTGAGCGGCCTCTACCGGCGCGTTTTTCCTTTGGAGAAAGGCTGAACCGATGGAGATCGCAGGCAAGACGGTTGAAGGGTTACACATAATCGCACATATTACTCCTGTGTGTTTATGTGGAGACGGACGATGAAGAACGTCACTCTGGCCATGGACGAAGCTCTGCTCGAACGGGCGCGCGGCCTCGCCGGGCGTCGCAAGACGACGCTCAACGCCCTTATCCGCTCGCTGCTTGAACATGAGGTCGAGCAGGAAGACAGGATTGCCTGGGCCAAGGCGGGGATGAAGCGGCTCATGGACGAGGCGGCGAAACGCAGCGACAGCGCCGACACTCCCTACAAGTGGGATCGAAGGGACGCCTATGCCGACCGGGAAGATCGATTGCTTTCTCGACACGAACGTCCTGATCTACGC
Source organism: Mesorhizobium album (assembly GCF_033977205.1). Classification (NCBI taxonomy): domain Bacteria; kingdom Pseudomonadati; phylum Pseudomonadota; class Alphaproteobacteria; order Hyphomicrobiales; family Phyllobacteriaceae; genus Mesorhizobium; species Mesorhizobium album. Next base: position 45,968 of record NZ_JAVIIW010000006.1, read on the forward strand.
GGCTTCGGAGAAAAATCGTGATCCGCGCCGGGCAGCAATCGCAGAAGACCTTATCTCGGGGACCGTGTTTGGCTTGTCGGGGCAAACTTTGGCCGAATTCGTCGCCGTGGCGCGAGGGAAATCCCTTGTCGGCGATGATTTGCTCGACCAATGGCTGGTCTTCCTCGGAACCTGCCCGTTGGCGCCCGTCGACGAAACCTATGTCCGCGCGGGATTGGACGTCGCGCGGCGCTACGGAATTCACTATTACGACGCCGCGCTTCTCGCGGCGGCATCGTATCTCGGCGCGCCGATTTTCTACACCGAAGATCTCAACCACAACCAGGTTTATGGCTCGGTCCGAGCCGTCAATCCCTTCTTGTAATCGCTGAATTCAGAGGCATTCCCACCCATGTCCATTCTCGTCGACAAGAACACCAAGGTGCTGGTCCAAGGCCTGACCGGCAAGACCGGCACCTTCCACACCGAACAGGCGCTGGCCTATCACGGCACCAAGATGGTTGGCGGCATCCATCCGAAGAAGGGCGGCGAGACCTGGACCGGCGCCAAGGGTGAGACCTTGCCGATCTTCGCCACCGTCGCCGAGGGCAAGGAAAAGACCGGCGCCAACGCCTCCGTCGTCTATGTGCCGCCGGCGGGTGCGGCCGAAGCCATCCTCGAGGCGATCGAGGCCGAGATCCCGCTGATTGTCTGCATCACCGAAGGCATCCCGGTGATGGACATGGTCAAGGTCAAGGCGCGGCTCGATCGCTCCAAGTCGCGGCTGATCGGCCCGAACTGCCCGGGCGTGCTGACGCCTGACGAATGCAAGATCGGCATCATGCCCGGCAACATTTTCCGCAAGGGTTCGGTCGGCGTTGTTTCCCGCTCGGGAACGCTTACCTATGAGGCGGTCTTCCAGACCAGCAATGTCGGCCTCGGCCAGACCACCGCTGTCGGCATCGGCGGCGACCCGGTCAAGGGCACGGAGTTCATCGACGTGCTCGAGATGTTCCTCGCCGACGACGCGACCAAGTCGATCATCATGATCGGCGAGATCGGCGGCTCGGCCGAGGAAGACGCCGCGCAGTTCCTCAAGGACGAGGCCAAGCGCGGCCGCAAGAAGCCGATGGCAGGTTTCATCGCCGGGCGCACCGCGCCGGCCGGCCGCACCATGGGTCATGCCGGCGCGGTGATCTCCGGCGGCAAGGGCGGCGCGGAAGACAAGATCGCGGCGATGGAATCGGCCGGCATCAAGGTTTCGCCATCGCCGGCTCGGCTGGGCACGACGCTGGTCGAGGCGATCAAGGGTTAAGGCAGTAAGGGAGTAGGGCAGTAGGGGAGTAAGGGAATAGGAAGAACGGGACCTGCGGCGACGATTGCCACTTTCCCTACTGCCCTACTCCCCTATTCCCTTACTCCCCTCCGAACAGGAGACGGAGCCAGGCTCCGCAGACGAAAATGGCAAGACAAGATCAGGCCAACGACCAATTCTCGCTCACCTCGTTCCTCTATGGCGGCAATGCCGATTACATCGACGCGCTCTATGCCGCCTATGAGGACGATCCGGCCTCCGTCGATCCAGAATGGCGGAATTTCTTCGCGACGCTGAAGGACGACGCCGGCGATGTCCGCAAGAACGCCAAAGGCGCCTCCTGGGCAAAGCCTTCCTGGCCGCTGCAGGCCGATGGCGAGCTGGTCTCGGCACTCGACGGCAATTGGGGCCTTGTCGAAAAGCACATCGAAAAGAAGGTGAAGGAGAAGGCGGTCGTCAACGGCGCTGTCCTTTCCGATTTCGACGTGCATCAGGCGACGCGCGATTCCGTGCGCGCCATCATGATGATCCGAGCCTACCGCATGCGTGGTCACCTGCACGCCAAACTCGATCCGCTGGGCATCGCCAATCCGCTCGAGGACTATAACGAGCTGTCGCCGGAGAATTACGGCTTCAGCGAGGCCGATTACGACCGGCCGATCTTTCTCGACAATGTGCTCGGGCTCGAATTCGGCACCATCCGGCAGATGCTGGACATCCTCGCCCGCACCTATTGCTCGACGCTCGGCGTCGAGTTCATGCACATCTCCGACCCCGAGGAGAAGGCCTGGATCCAGGCGCGCATCGAAGGCGCCGACAAGGAGATCACCTTCACCGCCACCGGCAAGAAGGCGATCCTGGCCAAGCTGATCGAGGCCGAGGGCTTCGAGCAATATATCGACGTCAAGTACAAGGGCACCAAGCGCTTCGGCCTCGACGGCGGCGAGTCGCTCATCCCGGCGCTGGAGCAGATCATCAAGCGCGGCGGCCAGCTCGGCCTGAAGGAGGTCGTGCTCGGTATGGCGCATCGCGGCCGCCTCAACGTGCTCTCCCAGGTGATGGCCAAGCCGCACCGCGCCATCTTCCACGAATTCAAGGGCGGCTCGGCCGCGCCGGACGATGTCGAGGGCTCGGGCGACGTGAAGTACCATCTCGGTGCCTCGTCGGACCGCGAGTTCGACGGCAACAAGGTGCATCTGTCGCTGACCGCCAACCCCTCGCATCTGGAAATCGTCGACCCTGTCGTGATGGGCAAGGCGCGCGCCAAGCAGGACCAGCTCGCCGGCCGCGAGCGCGGCGAGATCGTGCCGTTGGCGGAGCGCGCCAAGGTGATGCCGCTGCTGCTGCATGGCGACGCCGCCTTTGCCGGCCAGGGCGTGATCGCCGAAATGTTCGGGCTCTCCGGCCTGCGCGGCCATCGCGTCGCCGGCACGCTGCATTTCATCATCAACAACCAGATCGGTTTCACCACCAACCCGCGCTTCTCGCGCTCTTCGCCCTATCCGTCGGATGTGGCCAAGATGATCGAGGCGCCGATCTTCCACGTCAACGGCGACGACCCGGAAGCCGTGGTGCATGCCGCCAAGGTGGCAACCGAATTCCGCATGAAGTTCCACAAGCCGGTGGTGGTGGACATGTTCTGCTACCGCCGCTTCGGCCACAATGAGGGCGACGAGCCGTCCTTCACCCAGCCGATCATGTACCGCAGCATCCGCAGTCACAAGACGACGGTGCAGATCTATGCCGACCGGCTGATCGCCGAAGGCCACGTCACCCAGGCCGAGGTCGACAAGATGCGGGCCGATTGGCGCGCGCATCTCGAGGCCGAATTCGAAGTCGGCCAGTCCTACAAGCCGAACAAGGCCGACTGGCTGGACGGCGCGTGGTCGGGCCTGCGCACGGCCGACAACCAGGACGAACAGCGGCGCGGCAAGACCGCCGTACCAGTGCGCACGCTGAAGGAAATCGGCAAGAAGCTAACCGAGGTGCCGAAGGATTTCGAGGCGCACAAGACGATCCTGCGCTTCCTCGAGAACCGTCGCCAGGCGATCGAGTCCGGCGAGGGCATCGACTGGTCGACGGCCGAGGCGCTGGCCTTCGGCGCGATCCTGCTCGACGGCAATCCGATCCGGCTCTCGGGTCAGGATTCGGAGCGCGGCACCTTCTCGCAGCGCCATTCCGTGCTCTACGACCAGCGCGACGAGACCCGCTACATTCCGCTCAACAACCTGTCGGCGGCGCAAGCCGGCTACGAGGTCATCAACTCGATGCTGTCGGAGGAGGCGGTGCTCGGCTTCGAATACGGCTACAGCCTGGCCGAACCGAAGGCGCTGACTCTCTGGGAAGCGCAGTTCGGCGATTTCGCCAACGGCGCCCAGGTGGTGTTCGACCAGTTCATCTCCAGCGGCGAGCGCAAGTGGCTGAGAATGTCGGGCCTGGTCTGCCTGCTGCCGCATGGCTATGAGGGCCAGGGACCGGAGCACTCGTCGGCGCGCCTTGAACGCTTCCTGCAGCTCTGCGCCGAGGACAACATGCAGGTGGCGAACGTCACCACGCCGGCAAACTATTTCCACATCCTGCGCCGGCAGTTGAAGCGCGACTTCCGCAAGCCGCTGATCCTGATGACGCCGAAATCGCTGCTGCGCCACAAGCGGGCGGTGTCGGCGGTGTCGGAAATGGCGGGCGAAAGCTCGTTCCACCGGCTGTTGTGGGACGACGCGCAGCTCTTGGCCGACCAGCCGATCAAGCTGGTGAAGGACTCCAAGATCCGCCGCGTCGTGCTCTGCTCGGGCAAGGTCTATTACGACCTTTACGAGGAGCGCGAGAAGCGCGGCATCAACGACATCTATCTGCTGCGCGTCGAGCAGCTCTACCCGTTCCCGGCCAAGGCGCTGATCACCGAGCTGTCGCGCTTCCGCAACGCGGAGATGGTGTGGTGCCAGGAGGAGCCCAAGAACATGGGCGCCTGGTCGTTCATCGACCCCTATCTCGAATGGGTGCTGGCGCATATCGACGCCAAGCATCAGCGGGTGCGCTACACCGGCCGGCCGGCTTCGGCCTCGCCGGCGACCGGGTTGATGTCGAAGCATCTCAGCCAGCTCGCCGCCTTGCTCGACGACGCGCTCGGCGAGTAGGCAGACCGGACGAAACAGACCTCAAGAAGAGACAAACGGACAGGCACAATGGCTACCGAAATCCGCGTCCCCACACTCGGCGAATCCGTCACCGAGGCGACCGTCGGCAAGTGGTTCAAGAAGGTCGGCGACGCGATCGCCGCCGACGAGCCGCTGGTCGAGCTCGAAACCGACAAGGTGACGGTGGAAGTGCCTGCCGCCAGCGCCGGAACGCTCTCCGAGATCACGGTCAAGGAAGGCGAAACGGTCAATGTCGGCGCGCTGCTCGGCTCCATTGCCGCCGGCGGCCAGGCGGCCGCGCCCGCGACCAAGCCGCAAGCGGTAGCGCAGGCTTCGAGCCCGGACGCTGCGTCCACGGTCAAGCAGGCATCGGCCGAGACCGCCAAGATCGCCGGCGACAACGGTCCGATCGAGCCGCGCACCATGCCGCCGGCGCCGGCCGCGGCCAAGCTGATGGCGGAGCACAATCTCTCGGTCGAACAGCTCTCCGGGTCGGGCAAGCGCGGCCAGGTGCTGAAGGGCGACGTGCTCGACGCCATCGCCAAGGGCGCGCCCTCGCAGCCGGCCGAGACGCTGAAGGCGGCACCCGCTCCTGCGCCCGTGGCGGCCCGCGCCCCGTCCGCGCCGGACGATGCTTCGCGCGAGGAGCGCGTGCGCATGACGAAGCTGCGCCAGACGATCGCGCGCCGCCTCAAGGAGGCGCAGTCGACCGCCGCCATGCTCACCACGTTCAACGAGGTGGACATGAGCGCGGTGATGGCGCTGAGGGCCAAATACAAGGACGTGTTCGAGAAGAAGCATGGCGTGAAGCTCGGCTTCATGGGCTTCTTCACCAAGGCGGTAACGCATGCGCTAAAAGAGATCCCGGCGGTCAATGCCGAGATCGACGGCACCGACATCATCTACAAGAATTTCGCGCATGTCGGCGTCGCCGTCGGCACGGACAAGGGACTGGTGGTTCCGGTGGTGCGCAACGCCGACCAGATGTCCATCGCCGAGATCGAGAAGGAGATCGGCCGGCTCGGCCTCGCCGCGCGCGACGGCAAGCTCTCCGTCGCCGACATGCAAGGCGGCACCTTCACCATCTCCAATGGCGGCGTCTATGGCTCGCTGATGTCGACGCCGATCCTCAATGCACCGCAGTCCGGCATCCTCGGCATGCACAAGATCCAGGAGCGGCCGATGGTGGTCGGTGGCCAGATCGTCATCCGTCCGATGATGTATCTGGCGCTCAGCTACGACCACCGCATCGTCGACGGCAAGGAAGCCGTGACCTTCCTGGTGCGTGTCAAGGAAAGCCTGGAGGACCCCGAGCGGCTGGTGCTGGATCTGTGAGTGATCCGGAATGGCCGAGCCTGTCGAGCCATTTGATCTGTTCGAACTTCTGACGACAGGTCGGGCGGGGCCGATCGAACTTGGCGTAAGCAGCCGTGAAGCAATTCGATGCCTGATAGATCCAGAAGATCTGCGGGCCGACGATCACTATCGCCGCGAGGATACCACGTCGGCTTGGTGTATCTACGGCACGAATTGCGAGTTCTTTTTCAGCCCTGACTTTCGGTTGAGGTCTATTAGCGTCAACCCCATTGTCGGAATACTACAGGCAAGTGGAATGATGGCGACTTGGCACGGCCATCTGGACGTCGATCTGGGCCGACATCCGGTAATTTTTGCCGGTAGCAAACCGATAGCCATACACACTCTGCCCAAGGCATTGCAGTTCCTAAACAAAAGCGAATTCAAGTGGGCAATTGGCGGCGGCAATGAGCGCTACATTTATATCGAGCTGACGGAAGGATTTCGCCGCCTGACGCTTAAGTACGAAGTGAGCACCATTCCCATCGATGGCGATAAAAACATTGTCTTCGAGATAGACTACTTCTTGTCTTCGGTATTCATCCTCGATGAGAGCGTTCAGGGTGGATAGATAACAGTGGCGATCCGTTCCTTCCTGTCAGAGAGCGTGTCGGCTGCATCGATAGCCATCGGCGCGGCTGTAGTCGCGGGGACAGCCAATGCCGCCTGTCCGATCCAGCTCGCGGTCTATGGCGAGGCGCAGAGCGGGGCCGAGATCGATTTCACCCGGACCGGCACTTCGGCGACGATCACCAACACCTTCCGCATGATCCTCGACAACAATACCGTGCTCGACGGCATCGCCATGTGGACTGAGGGCTCCGCCTCGCGCCCGCACGGCTCGCTGATGTACAAATGCCCGACCGGCGACGTCACCGGCGAGGAGCTTGCCGCCTGCACAGTCTGGGAAGGCGTGATCTACAGTGCCGATGAGAAGGGCAACATCGGACTGCTGCCGGCCGAGGGCGCCGATGCGCCGAAAAGCCTGATCTTTCCCGATCTCGGGCCGTCGCTCCAAATGTCGGCCGCTTACGGTCCCGCCGGCTTCTCCAAAGTGCCGTGGGACGTCTTTGCCCTGAAAGGCTGCCAGGAATGAGCGCGGACAAGAAGACGCTGCTGGTCACCGGCGGCAGCCGCGGCATCGGCGCCGCCATCTGCCGGCAGGCAAGCCAGGCCGGCTACCAGGTGGCGGTCAATTATGTCTCCAACCAGGCTGCGGCCGATGCGCTGGTCGCAGAACTCGAAGCCGCCGGCGGCGAGGCCTTCGCGGTCAAGGGCGACGTCGGTAGCGAGGCCGATGTGGTGGCGATGTTCGAGGCTGTGGACCGGGCCCTCGGCCGGCTCGACGCCTTCGTCAACAATGCAGGCATCGTCGACGTCAAGGCGCGTGTCGACGAAATGAGCGCGGCGCGGCTCGAGCGCATGATGCGCATCAACGTCGTCGGCTCCTTCCTCTGCGCCCGCGAGGCGGTGAAGCGCATGTCGACCCGGCATGGCGGCAAGGGCGGCGCCATCGTCAATATTTCTTCCGCAGCCTCCGGGCTGGGCTCGCCCGGCGAATATGTCGACTACGCCGCCTCCAAGGGCGCGATCGATACCTTAACCATCGGGCTGGCGCGCGAGGTGGTGCTGGAAAGCATCCGCGTCAACGCGGTCAGCCCCGGCATCACCGAGACCGAGATCCATGCCTCCGGCGGCCAGCCGGACCGTGTGGCGCGGATGCAGGATATGCTGCCGATGAAAAGGGCGGGCACGGCCGATGAGGTCGCAAGCGCGGTTCTCTATCTTCTGTCGGACACGGCCTCCTATATAACGGGCGCGATCCTCAATGTGAGCGGCGGCCGCTGAAGGCCGGATAAGAAGGACAGTCTCATGGCTTATGACGTCGTAATCATCGGATCGGGACCGGGCGGCTATGTCTGCGCCATCAAGGCGGCGCAGCTCGGCCTGAAGACGGCGGTGGTCGAGAAGAACGCCACCTTCGGCGGCACCTGCCTCAACATCGGCTGCATCCCGTCGAAGGCCCTGCTCCACGCCTCCGAGATGTTCGCCGAAGCCGGCCATACCTTCGATATGTTGGGGGTCGAGGTCGGCGCGCCGAAGCTCAATCTGAAGAAGATGCTGGCGCATAAGGATGCAACGGTGGCGTCGAACGTCAGTGGCGTCGCCTTCCTGTTCAAGAAGAACAAGATCGATTCCTTTCGCGGCACCGGCAAGGTGATCGGCGCCGGCAAGGTGTCGGTCATCGGCGAGGACGGCAAGGTCGAGGAGATCGAGACGAAGAACATCGTGATTGCCACCGGCTCCGACGTCGCCGGCATTCCGGGCGTCAAGGTCGATTTCGACGAGAAGGTGATCGTGTCGTCCACCGGCGCGCTGTCGCTGGCCAAGGTGCCCGGCCATCTCGTGGTGGTCGGCGGCGGCGTCATCGGGCTGGAGCTCGGCTCGGTCTGGGCGCGGCTCGGCGCCAAGGTCACGGTCGTCGAGTTCCTCGACACCATCCTCGGCGGCATGGACGGCGAGGTCTCAAAACAGTTCCAGCGGCTGCTTTCCAAGCAGGGTTTCGACTTCAAGTTAGGGGCCAAGGTCACCGGTGTCGCCACGTCGAAGAAGGGCGCCAGCATCACTTTCGAGCCGGTCAGGGGCGGTGCCGCGGAAACGATCGAGGCGGACGTGGTGCTGGTGGCCACCGGCCGGCGCCCCTATGCCGACAGTCTTGGGCTGAAGGAAGCGGGCGTCGAAGTCGACGAGCGCGGCCGGGTCAAGACCGACGGGCATTTGAGGACCAACGTGCCCGGCATCTATGCCATCGGCGATGTCATCGCCGGACCGATGCTGGCGCACAAGGCCGAGGACGAGGGCGTGGCGGTGGCCGAGACGATCGCCGGCCAGGCCGGCCATGTGAACTATGACGTGATCCCGAGCGTCGTCTATACCAGTCCGGAAATCGCCTCCGTCGGCAAGACCGAGGAGGAGCTGAAGAAGGCCGGCATCGACTACAAGGCCGGGAAATTCCCGTTCAGCGCCAATGGCCGCGCGCGCGCCATGCTGCACACCGACGGCTTCGTGAAGATCCTGGCCGACAAGGCAAGCGACCGCGTGCTCGGCGTCCATATCGTCGGCTTCGGCGCCGGCGAGATGATCCACGAGGCGGCGGTGCTGATGGAATTCGGCGGCTCATCGGAAGACCTCGCCCGTACCTGCCATGCGCATCCGACGATGTCGGAAGCGGTGAAGGAAGCGGCGCTGGCCACGTTCTTCAAGCCGATCCATATTTAGGCGATATTGGCCGAGCGCCCTCGGTCGAGGAACGCGGCAGGACAGGGGGTCGCTGTCCCGCCGACGTTTCAAAGTTCTCCACCGCCGCGACGCTGATGGGTCGCGGCATGGACCTCCGCTTCGCGTCGTTATGCCCAAGGCGATAAAGGCGTGGCGATGTCTCTGGCGCACAACAAAACGGCCCGCCTTTCAGCGGGCCGTTCATCGTTAGGCTGGGCCTGATTACTGAGCCGGAGCCGGGGACGGCGAGGGGGCCGGGGCAGGTGCCGGAGTTGGCGCAGGCGCGGGAGCCGGAGCAGGCGTTGCAGGTGCCGGCGCAGGAGCCGGAGTTGCCGGTGCGGGCGCCGGGGCCGGCGTGGTAGCGGCCGGCGGCTCGGCGGGCGCCGGGGCCTTTTCGCCGCCGGTTCTGCCAAAAACATAATACGCAACAATGGCCAGGATAATGACAACAAGGGCGATCAGCCACCCGCTGCCACCGCCGCCCCGCGAGGGAGGCGTGCTCGGAGGGGTGAAGGGGTCGTTAGGATTCGCCATGAATCGTGTCCTCCTTGGAATGAAAGGCTTCAATCAACAGCCATCAACGCGCAACCCTGAATTGGGTTTCACGCGGGCACGCGGAAAGCGCTGAAAAACCGGCATTTTCCGCTCCCCAGCCGCCAGACGACTCAGTTGACGGCGGTAACAATATACCCCGCCTTGCGGAAATCTTCGACCAGCCCGTCAGGACCGGGCAAATGGAGGGCGCCGACCGCCATGAAGGCATTACCCTTGGCCAGAATCGGCCCGGCATGCTCCACCATGACCTTGTTGCGGCTGGTGATCATGGTCTGCTCGAAGGCGGCATAGCCGGCCTTATCGTTTTCGGCATCGGGCAGCACGGTGCGGAACAGCGGCCAGAACATGCCGACCTCGCCGCGCTGGTAGAGCACGATCATGGTCTCGTTGACATCGTTCACCTTGTCGCCAAGCTTCAAGGTCTCCACCAGCCCTTTCATGTGGTAGGCGAGCGGCAGCGAGGCCATGGCGCGCAATTGGTCGGCGGCGGTTTCCAGTCCCTCGACATCCTTTCCGGACGCTTTGGCCTCGGAGGCGAGCTTGACATCCAGCACCGGCGCGCCGGCGGCCTGGCGCGCCACCTCGCAGGCCGGCAGCGCCACCATGGCCGACAGGATCCATGGCTTCATCTTGGCGACGGTGAGGGGCGGAATGCCGCGCGCGTCGAGCCCCTTGTTCAGCACCGCCGCGTCCTCGGGCGAGAGCAGCGATGACAGCGTGGTGTTGTCGGTGAACATCATCAGGCCGGGCTCGGCGGCCATGGCGGCCATCATCTTGGCCTTGTCGAGTGCGTCCGTCGTTTCGATGATGATGGTGTCGGCGCCGTCATAGGCTTTCCGGGCCGCGGCCGGCAGCGTGGTGACGCGCGCATCGGTGATGTGCATGGTGCCGAAGAGATAGGACGGCTTTTCGCCTGATTTCTCCAGCTTCCACAGCAGGCCTCTGCCGTTTGGGACCGCGGCCGCCTCGGTCTCGACCTTCTTGAAGGCGGCAGGATCGCTCTTCTCGAGGCTTGCCAGCAGATCGGTTCCGCCGCAGGCGGGAACCTCGGCATGCGCCCTGCCCGCCAAGAGCAGGACAAGGAGGAACGACAGGAAAAACAGCACGTTGAGCGCTGCAAGCAGCTTCAACGAGACAAGAGCCGCGCGGTCGGCGATGGCGATGACGCGTTTCATGAGAAAGCGTCTTAGCGATCAAAAGCGGCAAAACCGTTAATTGGGGGATGAAATTGTTTCCAGTGTGGTGGCAATTCGTTTGAGCTGTCGGATGGAATGTTTGACGATTGGCTGAAGCCCATCGTGTCGTCATCCTATGGCGGAGCAAGGAGCGAAGCGACGCGGCGCAGACCATAGGATCCATGCCATTACTTGTGAGCGATGCTACGGTGCAGAATTCTTCTCCGCTGCGCTCTTCGCGCGAGGTCACGGCATGGATACCAGGGTCTCCGCGACGGAGCTTCGCTCCTGCTTCGCCCTGGTATGACGAAGTCCGCAGGCTTCGCAGAACCCCAGATGCTTCACGCCCGCGGATGCGCCCGTTCGTAGATGTCGAGCAGCCTTGCGGTGTCGACGCCGGTATAGACTTGGGTTGTCGACAGGCTGGCGTGACCGAGCAGCTCCTGGATGGTGCGCAGGTCGCCGCCGCGACCGAGCAGATGCGTGGCGAAGGAATGACGCAAGGCGTGCGGCGTGGCAGTGTCCGGCAGGTTGAGCGCCGAGCGCAGCTTCGCCATCTCGCGCTGGACGATCGCCGGGTTGAGCGGGCCGCCGCGCGCACCGCGAAACAACAGGCCCTTGGGGTCTATGTGGAAGGGGCACAGCCGCCGGTATTCGGCAACCGCCCTCAGCGCCACCGGCAGCAACGGCACCAGCCGCGTCTTGCCGCCCTTGCCAGTGACGCGCAGCACGGTGTCGGCCTCCATGGCGAGATCGGCGCCGGCGAGGCCCAGCGCTTCCGAGATGCGCAGCCCGGAGCCGTAGAGCAGCGTCAGCACGGCGGCATTGCGGGCGGCGATCCAGGGTTCTTCCGCCAGCTGGCCTTCCACGGCCACGACCTGTTTTGCATCGCTCGCCGTCAGTGGCTTGGGCAGCGACTTCGGCTGGCGCGGCGCGCGAAGCGCTGCCGCGCCGGCGGCGTTGACTAGGCCGCGCTTTTCCAGAAAGCGCAGCAGCGAGCGGATGCCGGCAAGCCCGCGACCCAGCGTGCGTGCGCCGGCGCCGGCGTTGCGGCGTGCGGCGAGGAAGCCGCGCAGATCGGCCGGCCGCAGGTCGGCGATGTCGGAGATGCCCGGCGGGCCGCCGCAATGTCCGGTCAGGAAATGCAGGAACTGGCGCGTGTCGCGCTCATAGGCTTCGACCGTCTCCGGCGACAGCCGGCGCTCGCGCGCTAGCATCTTCAGCCAGGTCTCGCGCGCCGCTTGAAGGTCGGGCTTCGCCGGGATGAGAAATTCCTGCATGCCGGCATTTTCCGCTCGGCAGGTTAGGAAGCGGTGAAGAGCGCGTCATTGAAATGGCGGCCGGGGAGGGTTAGAGCAAGGCAAAGGAAAACGCTGCCGATGTCGAAGCTCGAGAACCCCGTTCAGATGGCCGTGATCGGCGCCGCGCACGGCATCAAGGGCGAATTGCGGGTGAAGACCTTCACCGGCGACCCGCTGGCGCTCGCCGATTACGGGCCGCTCCATACCAAGGACGGCCGCACCTTCCAGATCCTCGACATCAGGCCGGCCGGCACGGTCGTGGTCGTGCGCTTCAAGGGCGTCAACGACCGCAACGCCGCCGAGGCGCTTGCCGGCACCGAGCTGTTCGTCGATCGTTCGATGCTGCCGGATGACGGCGAGGAGGACGAGTTTTATCACGCCGACCTCATCGGCCTGGAGGTCAGGGACGATACCGGGGCCATCGGCCGGATTGTCGCCGTGCACAATTTCGGCGGCGGCGACATACTCGATGTCACGCTCGCCGGCCGCAAGGGCGTGCTGATCCCGTTCACCCAGGCCGCGGTGCCGCATGTGTCGATCGCCGACGGTTTCGTCCAGGTCGATCCGCTGGCGGCGGGGCTGGTCGATGAAGAGGAGGGCGAGGCTGCGGGCCATTCCGGCTTCGACCCGAAGGGACGGCCACGCGGACCGAAGGATGCCGGGGGCAACCGGTGAGCTTTGCCGCCTCGGTGCTGACGCTTTATCCCGAAATGTTTCCGGGCGCGCTCGGCCTGTCGCTCGCCGGCCGGGCGCTGGAGGCCGGCACATGGTCGCTGGAAGCGATCCAGATCCGCGATTTTGCCACCGACAAGCACCGCACGGTCGACGACACGCCGGCAGGCGGCGGCGCCGGCATGGTGATGCGCGCCGACGTGCTGGCCAAGGCCATCGATCACGCCTCGCCGCCGGGCGATCCGCGCCCTCGCCTGCTGATGAGCCCGCGCGGCCTGCCGCTGACGCAAGCCCGCGTGCGGGACCTCGCCGCCGGACCGGGCGCCGTCATCCTGTGCGGCCGCTTCGAAGGCGTCGACCAGCGGCTGATCGAGGCGCGCGGCCTGGAGGAAGTCTCGATCGGCGATTTCATTCTGTCGGGCGGGGAGCCGGCGGCGCTGGTGCTGCTCGACGCCGTGGTGCGGCTCCTGCCCGGCGTCATGGGCAATGCCGTCTCCGGCGAGGAAGAGAGTTTTGAGAATGGCCTGCTCGAACATCCGCATTACACGCGGCCGCAGGAGTTCGAGGGCCGGCAGATTCCAGAGGTGCTGACCTCCGGCAATCACAAGAAGATCGCCGAGTGGCGGCGCGCCCAGGCGGAGAAGCTGACCCGGGAACGGCGGCCGGATCTGCTCGCGACTCACCCCTTGTTGAAGTAGTAAAAGGCCAGGAACAGGCCGACGGCGACGACAAAGCTGCGCACCACCCCTTGCGGCACTCGCTTGGCGATCCACACGCCGGCATAGCCGCCAAGCGCGACGCCCGGGATCATGACCATCGCCTGTGGCCAGGCGACCACGCCTCCGGAAACGAAAACCAGGATGGCGACGATCGCGATCACGATGGACAGCATGTTCTTCAAGGCGTTCAGGCGATGATAGTCGCCGGACTGCGTCATCCCGAGGGTCGCCAGCATCATGACGCCCATTCCGGCGCCGAAGAAGCCGCCATAGACCGCGGTCGCGAACTGAGCGATCGAACCGGCGAGCGAGCCGACCGAGGCCTGGTGCTCCGGTCCCGCCGCCGGCTTCAGCCATGGCCCGGCGGCAAACAGGGCGGTGGCGGCAATAAGCAGCCAGGGCACAAGGGCGCGGAAGGATGGGTTGGAGAGCGCGAGCAGGATGAGCGAGCCTGCCAGGGCGCCGAGCGCTGAGATCAGGCAAAGCAGCAGGGCGCCGCGCCAGAAATGCCGGATATCGGTCCAATAGGCGAGCGTCGAGGTGATGTAGCCCGGCAGCTGCGTCACCGAGGAGGTGGCGTTGGCGACGATCGGCGGCAGACCGACCAGCGTCATGGCGCCGAAGGTGAGGAAGGTGCCGCCGCCGGCAACCGCGTTAGCGGCGCCCGAGGCAAAACCCGCGAGGAAGAGCAGGACGGCATCGAAGAACGTCATTGAGGGAAGGCCCGGGACAGATACTTTTCCCGGCTTAGAAAGCTTGCGGGGCTCGCGCAACCCGGCACGGCGGTAATTGGATGGTACCATAGGCGCAAAAAATACACCTCAAAGGCGTGACAAAACGCCGAAATAGCTGTATGTGGCCGCCCGAACCGGAAGAACGGTCTTCTGGACCCGTCAACAATGGCGGTGTAGCCGTCCCTGTCCGATGCTTAACGCAAAGGGCATAGCCGAGCGGTCAATGGAACTGCAAGGCGAGTCGAGGACGCTCTGGCTGTCGGAAGAACAAGAAGTGGATATTTGAGATGGACCTCATCCGTCAGCTCGAGGCCGAGCAGGCCGCCAAGATCGAAGCCAAGCGCAAGCTGCCCGAATTTCAGCCCGGCGACACCGTGCGCGTCCAGGTGCGTGTCACCGAAGGCAGCCGCACCCGCGTCCAGGCCTATGAGGGCGTCGTCATCGCCCGCTCCGGATCCGGCTTCCAGGAGAATTTCACCGTCCGCAAGATTTCCTACGGCGAAGGCGTCGAGCGCGTCTTCCCGGTCTACTCGCCGATGGTCGAGGGCGTCGAGATCGTCCGCCGCGGCAAGGTGCGCCGCGCCAAGCTCTATTACCTGCGCGACCGTCGCGGCAAGTCGGCCCGCATTTCGGAAAACACCGGCGTGCGCGCCCGCAAGCTGAACGACGAGGAGCGTGATGCGCTCAACGCCGAGCGCGCCCGCATCGAGGCCGAGAAGGTCGCCGCCGCCGAGGCGCTGGCCGTCGAGAAGGCCGCACAGGACGCCGCCGAGAAAAAGGCCGCCGAGTCCGCGTCGGCCGAATAAGGCTCCCGAACCGGTCCTTCGGGACAGACTGTTTTGGAAAGGCGGCTTCGGCCGCCTTTTTCATTTGGCGACACCCCACCGTCAGCGCGACACGCTTTCAGTTCCTGCTGTTGAGGTGCCGCACCCGCCGCAGCGCCGGGAACAGGTAAGCCCAGAGCCCCGCGACCGCGACGGCGCCGATGCCGCCGACAACCACCGCAGGCACGGTGCCGATCAGCGCCGCCATGGTGCCGGCGCGGAACTCGCCGACCTCGTTGGAGGCGCCGACGAAGACCTGGTTGACGGCGTTGACGCGGCCGCGCACCTCGTCCGGCGTCCAGAGCTGGATCAGCGTCTCGCGGATATAGACGCTGAACATGTCAGTGGCGCCGAGCAAGGCAAGCGCCGCGATCGACAGCCAGGTGATGGTCGAGACGCCGAACAGCACCGTGAAGGCGCCGAAAGACGCAGCGGCGCCGAGCATGATCACGCCGGCATGGTCGCGGAGCGGGTGACCTGCGAGCCATACCGCAACGCAGATGGCGCCGATGGACGGCGCGGAGCGCAGCAGGCCGAGGCCCCAGGGGCCAAGCTCCAGGATGTCGCGCGCATAGACCGGCAGCAGCGCCGAGGCGCCCGACAGAAGCACGGCAAAGAGGTCGAGCGAGATCGCGCCGAGCACGATCTTCTCGCTCCAGATATAGCCGAAGCCGGCAAACAAGGTCTGCATCGTCGGCTTGTCGGTTGCCGTCTGCTGAGCGGGCTTGGGAATGGTGAAGACGAGCAGCGCGGCGATAAGCATCAGGATCGCCGCCGTGGCATAGGCGATCTCCGCCGAAAGGCCGTAGAGCAGGCCGCCGGCGAGCGGGCCGACGATGGTCGCCGTCTGCCAGGCGGAGGAATTCCAGGCAATCGCGTTGGCGAAATCCTCCTGCGGCACCAGGTTGGCGAACAGCGAGGACGATGCCGGCCCGTAGAAGGCACGCGCTATGCCGAACAGGACAAGCACGGCGAAGATCGGCAGCGGGCTGGTCAGGCCGCGCAAGGTCAGCAGCAGGAGAGCGAGCGCGCAGCCGCCCTCGACCAGTGACGCCAAGGTCATGATCAGACGGCGGCCGAAGCGGTCGGCGACGACGCCGGTGACCAGCACCAGGAGCAGCGACGGCAGGAACTGGACGATGCCGACGATGCCGAGATCGAAAGGATCGCGCGTCAGGTCGTAGATCTGCCAGCCGACCGCGACGGACACGATCATGGTCGCGAAGGTGGTGAGGAAACGCGCCGTCCAGTAGCTCAGGAACGGCCGGTGGCGGAAAGCGGCGTAGCGCTGTTCAGGTGAAGTTGCTTCGGCGGTCATGGTCCAAGGGCCCCGTTTTGGCGTTGGCCGGCGGGGCACTTCCACGGCGGGCGCTGGTCCGGCCAGAACCCCTTTAGCCCAGTTCGTCCTGCCGCGCGCGCAGAAAATCGGCGCTGGATGACAGAAATCCGGAATTATCGTTCGCGATGGAAGAAGTTTAGCCCCTCAACGCCGCGGAGATCGCTTCCAGCCCTCCGCGCAGCTCCGCTTCCTTCGGCCAGCCGAAGCCGACGCGGAAGAAACGCTTCGGCATCTCGAACCAGTGGCCGGGGCCGACATACGTGCCATGCTCTTCCAGAAGCCTGGTGTAGAACCGGTCGAGGTCGAAGCCGGCATCGACATTCAGCCTCGGAAAGCCGACCACGCCGCCTTGCGGCCGCACCCAGTCGACCAGCGGCTCGCCGTCGATCCAAGCCTGGACGATGTCGCGCCGTCTCGCCATGTCCGGCAGCAGCGACTTGAGGAAGGCGTCGCGGCGCTCGAGCATGGCGCGCGCGATCGCCTCGTCGATGACGCTGCCGCAGATGCCGATCTGCTCCTTGGCGGCGAGGAAGGTTTCCTGCAGCTCCCTGTCCCGGGTGACCAGCCAGCCGATGCGGATGCCTGGAATGCCGAAGGCCTTGGACAGCGAGGAGACGCTGATGGCGGCCGGGCTGAGCGACGCCGCCGAAGGCAGCCGCTCGCCATAGGAGAGGTCGCGATAGGTCTCGTCGACCAGCAGCCGGCAGCGGCGGCGCTCAGCGAGCGCAATCAGCGCGTCGAGATCGCTGCGCGTCATCATCATGCCGGTCGGGTTGTGCGGGCAGGTGACGCTGATCAGCCTGGTGTTCGGCCGCGCGGCCGCGGCGATGCGTTCGACATCGACCGCGAAGCTCTCGTCGAAGTCGAGATCGACATAGCTGATGGCGCAGCCGATCGTCCTCGGCGTCTCGATGTTGGTGGCGTAGTTCGGCCGCACGACGACCAGATGATCGTTGGCCGAGAGCAGCGAGGTGGCGATGATGAACAGCGCGCCGGCGGCACCCGCGGTCACCAGCACGTCGTCAGGCGAGAGGCCTTCGTCTTGTGCTGCGATCAACGCGCGCAATTCCTTTTCGCCGCGATGCTCGCCATAGAACAAGGTGAGGTCGGGCAGCGTAAGACCGATGTCGGAGAGTTTCTGGTCGGCGATCGAGCTTTCGGAGAGGTTGTAGCGGATGCGGTCGTAGCCGTATTCTTCCGGCGCCTCTTTCTCGATCACCATCCTGGCGTAGTTCATGGCCGTGCTCTCCCAATCAGGTGTATCCAAGCCATAAAAGCAGGAAGCCTGCCAAGGCGGATTCGCCGGCAGGCTTCGCAAACCGTTGGTGCAGACAGGGGCGTCTCAGGCCGGCGCCTTGGCCTTCCGCCCCCTGGCGGGCTTCACTGGCGCGGCTTCCGCCTTGCGGCCGAGACCGATCGACTTGGCGAGCTCGGAGCGCGAGGCGGCATAATTGGGGGCGACCATCGGATAGTCCACGGGCAGGCCCCATTTGGCGCGGTAGGCTTCCGGGGTCAGCCCGAAATGCACGCCGATATGGCGCTTTAGCGATTTGAACTTCTTCCCGTCCTCGAGGCAGATGATGTAGTCCGGCGTCACCGAACGCCGAGGATTGACGGCAGGCGTGAGCGGGGATGCCGGCGGCGCCGGCGGCCGGTTGAGCCCGCCGATCGAGGAGGCCACGCTGGCGATGAGCTCGCCCAGGCCCGAAGCGGGCAGCCGGTTCTTCGCCACATAAGCCGACACGATGTGAGCGGTAAGCTCCAGCAGGTCGGCTTCCTTGGCTGTGTTGGTGTCCTCGTCCACGTCATTCCTCCTCTATGCCGCATGGCCGCGAAAATCGGGATTGTAATAGAGCGCTGCCGCGTCCTTCGCGCTCGGGATGATGCGCGGTGCCGCAGGCCGGCGAATTCCTAGTCGGCAAATCTGGCCAGCGCAACGATCAGTCGCGCGGTTACACGTTATTTTGAACAACTATACTGAAATGTAACAATATCAGACGATCAGCGCCTTGTCGCGCCACAGTCGAAATCCGCCTTCGAAGGCGCGAGTGTTGTCCCCTCGTCTGGATTTTTCAGGCAATTCATCGAGCTTGTCGACATTGCCGCCGCCGATAACCACATAGTCCGGCTGCAAGGCGGCGCGAAGCCTGTTTACGACATCGAAAACGTATTTGCGCCATTTTTTCTTGCCGTGCTTTGCTAGGCCGCGCTCGCCGACATAATCCTCGAAGCTGAAGCCTTTCTTGTAGGGAAGGTGGGCAAGCTCCAGCGGCTGCCCGACATTGTCGAGGATCATCGCGGCACCCAAACCCGTGCCCAGGCCGAGGAAGAGCATGCGGCCGCCCTCATAGCTGCCGATCGCCTGCAGCAGCGCGTCGTTGACGACCTTGACCGGCTTGCCGAAGGCGGCGGCGAAATCGTAGCCGTTCCAGCCCTTGCCGAGATTGAAGGGATCAAGCGAAGGCTTGTTGTCCCTGACCGGGCCCGGATAGCCCATCGAAATGACATCGTAGTTCAGGCCCTCCGCCAGCTTCTTTACCGAGGCGACCATCTGCTCAGGTGTCAGGTCCGGACCGGACTCGGCCCGGCGCACCTCGCCGCCGGCGCTGGTGAGGATCTTCACGCGAGAGCCGCCGACGTCGATGGCGAGCACGATCTGCTCACCCTTCGCCGCAGCCGGCTTTGCCGCTTTCGCCATCCCGTTGCCTCCAGATTATTTCGTCGGGTTGATCCAGCCATTGGGCGGGCCGAAGCCCTCCATGGCCTCGACAGGTCCCCAGGTTTTCGGCGCATAGATCTGCGGCGAGGCGGTGTCGCCAAGCACCGGGCCGACAATGCGCCAGGCAAGCTCGGCCGCATCCTGCCGGGTGAAGAGCTGGCCGTTGCCGTTCATGGCGTCGCCGATCAGCCGCTCATAGGGCGGCATATCGCCCTTCGTGTCGTCGAGCGCCGTCAGTTCCACCTGCTCGCCGATCATGTCGTCGCCAGGCACCTTGCGCTGCGCGCCGATCGAGATCGCCACCTGCGGATCGATGCGGAAACGAACATAGTTGGCGTCGTCCGGCTTGATCGGGTCGAAGACGTCGAGCGGCGGCCGCTTCAGCCGCACGATCACTTCGGTGGCGTGCACCGGCATGTTCTTGCCGGCGCGGATGAAGAAGGGCACGTCCTGCCAGCGCCAGGTGTCGACGAAGAAACGCACCGCGGCGAAGGTCTCGACCGGGGAGTTCGGCCGCACGCCCGGTTCCGCCAGATAGCCGTCGAACTGCCCGCGCACGACATCGTCCTTGGTCAGGGTCCGGATGGCGCGAAGCACCTGCACTTTCTCGTCGATCAGGTCGTCGGCCGAGCGGCCGACCGGCGGCTCCATGGCGAGCAGCAAAAGGATGTTGAGCAGATGATTCTCGATGACGTCGCGGATGCAGCCGACGTCGTCGTAGAAGCGGCCGCGTCCTTCGACGCCGAAATCCTCGGCCATGGTGATCTGCACGCTCTCGACGAAATTGCGGTTCCAGATCGGCTCGAGGAAGGAGTTGGCGAAGCGGAAATAGAGCAGGTTCTGGATCGCTTCCTTGCCGAGGTAATGGTCGATGCGGAAGATCGAGCGTTCATCGAACACCAGATGCAGCACCCGGTTCAGCCAGCGCGCCGACTGCAGGTCGTGGCCGAAGGGTTTTTCCACCATCAGCCGCGCGCCGCGCGCGGTGCCGGAGTGCTCCAGACCCTGCACGACGATCTCGAACATCGTGGGCGGCACGGCCATGTAATGCAGCGGCCGCTGCGCCGAGCCGAGCGCCGTCTTCAGCTTCTCGAATGTGGCCGGGTCGCGATAGTCGCCGCTGACATAGCGCAGCAGCGAGGCGAGCTTGGCGAACACCTTGTCGTCGACGGCGCCCAGCGCATTGACGACGCCGTCACGGGCGCGGTCCACCAGCATGCCGATGTCCCAGGGCTCGAAGGCGACGCCGATCACCGGCTCGGTCAGCGTCCCCTTGGCGACCATGTGGTAGAGCGCCGGGAAGATCTTCTTGTGGGCCAGGTCGCCGGTCGCCCCGAAAAGCACCAGCGTGTCGGACCTCTCCTGGTTCATCCTGTCTCTCCCGCTCTCACGCCTTCGGTTTCTCGATATGGCCGCCGAAGGCATAGCGCATGGCGGACAAAAGCTTGTCGGCGAATGCAGATTCGCCTTGCGAGGAGAAGCGGTCGAACAGCGCCGAGGAGAGCACCGGCGCCGGAACGCCGGTGTCGATCGCCGCCTTCAGCGTCCAGCGGCCTTCGCCGGAATCGGAGACGCGGCCGCCGAACTGGGCGAGTGCGGGGTCGTTCTTCAGAGCGCCGGCGGTGAGGTCGAGCAGCCAGGAGCCGATGACGCTGCCGTGCCGCCAGACCTCGGTCACCTGGGCGAGGTCGATGTCGAACTGGTAGTATTGCGGGTTTTCCAGCGGGCTGGTCTCGGCGTCCGCCATCCGGTCGCGTTTGCCGGCATTGGCCGATTTCAGGATGTTGATGCCTTCGGCATAGGCGGCCATGACGCCGTATTCGATGCCGTTGTGCACCATCTTGACGAAATGGCCGGCGCCGCTCGGCCCGCAATGCAGATAGCCGTAAGGTGCGGTTCCGGCATCCTTGGGCGGATTGCTGCCCGGATCGGCGCCGGGCGCCAGGGAGGCAAAGACCGGATCGAGGATCTGGACGGCCTCATCAGGCCCGCCGATCATCAGGCAGTAGCCGCGCTCCAGCCCCCACACGCCGCCGCTGGTTCCGACATCGACAAAGCTGATACCCTTGGTCGCCAGCTTCGCCGCCTGGTCGACGGCGTCGTGATAGTAGGAATTGCCGCCGTCGATGATGATGTCGCCCGGCTCCATCAGCGCCGCCACCTGGTCGACGATCCTGCCGGTGATCGCGGCCGGCAGCATCAGCCAGGCGCAGCGCGGCTTGGCAAGCTTGAGGACGAACTCCTCCAGCGAGGCGGCGCCGATGGCGCCATCCTTGACCATGCCGGCGACGCTTGCGGAGTTGATGTCGTAGACGACGCATTCATGGCCGTCGCGCATCAGGCGCCGCACCATGTTGGCGCCCATCCTGCCCAGTCCCATCATTCCGATCTGCATGGTGTGATCCTAACAGCTGGAGGAAAGAAAATCTTACGCGCCATTCACAGGATCGACGCCGACGGTGAAGTCGACATTCTCCCAACGGCTGGCTTCAGGCCAGAAAAAAGTGCAGCCGATCGTCGATCCCGGCCGCAGGTCGGATAATAGATCTCGTTCAGAATGGCGTGACTGATGGTGAACCAGAGCGGGCTTTTCGCCGAAAGCGCAGTGCCGACGCCGCTCTTGGCGCTTGACGTCCAGCGCGCCGGAATCCCCGGAGCGCCATGAGCAACAGTGGACGTCGTTGCCATCGATCGGCCTCCTGCCCTCGTTCCTAGACCAGGTACCGGCGGCTTTTCAATCGCCGCACCCGAAGTTGATTGCCCTGACGCTACGCGAGCCATCGTTGACAGCGGCACCGTCAAGCGCTCACTACTATTTCACGAGCAGGGAGGACTGCTGGAAAACGGAACTTGGAGCCGCGCGTACAGCGGGTGCTGCGCACCTTTCCGCGCATCCGTCAGGCGGCAAGGGAGGAGACATGTCGGAGGTATCTCCCCAGCTGATCGACCGGCTGCTCGCGATCTCGCGGGCGCTCGCCGGGCATATCGATCCGGGCTCGGCATTCCGGGCGACGGCGATCGAGATCGGCACGCTCATCCCGCACGACCATATCGATCTGGCGGTGCTTTCGCTCGATGGGCGCATGCATGCCTGCTACGAGGCCGGCTTCCACACCAGCTGGAGCGATCTGGCGCAGCATCCGGTCGAGGGCAGTCCGATCCGGCGCGTGCTGCGGGGCGAGACGCCTTATCTGTTGTCCGGCAACGCGCTTGTCGACGACCGCTTTCACTTCGAGGGAGCGTTCGACGGGCCGATCTTCGCCGCCAAGCTGCGCAGCCGCATCATCGTGCCGCTGAGAGCGCGCGGCAGCGTCATCGGCGCGCTCAACATCAGCCGGCACGAGGCCGGCTGCTTCACGCAGGCGGATGTCGAGATCGCCCAGCAATGCGCCGACCTCATTGCGCCCTATATTTTCGCGCTGATCCAGACCGAGGAGGCGCGCCGCGCCATGCTGGCCGAAAGCGAGGCGCGCAACCGGGCGGAGCTGCTGAGGGTCGGTGCCTCGCAACTGACCGAAGGCATGGAGCGCGAGCGCCGCCGCATGGCGATGGACCTGCACGACCAGACTCTCGCCGACCTCGCCCGCATCGCGCGCCAGGTCTCGGCCTTCCGCAGCCGGGGCGTGGCGCGAACGGCCCAGCTTGCCGATCTCGAGCAGGAGGTGGCGGGCTGCCTGGCGGAGCTGCGCCACATCGTCGACGACATGCGGCCGAGCGTCCTGGAGCTGTTCGGCCTGCGCGACGCGGTCGAGGCGCATCTCAACCGCAGCGTCGCGAGAGCCAAGCCGCCGATCGCGGTACGCATCGCCGATACCAGCGACGGCAGCGCCGACAGCCTGTCGGAAACGCTGCGCACTGCGCTCTACCGGATCGTCCAGGAAGCCATCAACAATGCGGTGCGCCATGCCGGGCCGAGCCGCATCGAGGTCCAGTTGGCTTCCACGCCAAGCACATTCAGCGTGACCGTCACCGATGACGGCCACGGCTGCGGCGCGGTCGACCCCGCCGCTCAAGGGGGCATCGGCCATATGCATACGCGGGCAGCCCTTGTCGGGGCGCGGCTGCGTTTCGAGCCGGCGAGCCGCAAGGGCGGCACCCGGGTCGTCGTCGAGATCGACCGCGAGCCCCTGGGAGACAAGGCCTCGACGCGCAGTGTCACGGCCGAAGGCCGGCCGGTGGCGGAGGTGGTGTGATGCTGGTCATGATCGCGGAAAATGACGGCCTGCACCGCACCTTCGCGCGGCGCACCGTCGAGCAATTGTGGCCGGGTGACGTGGAGGTGATCGAGGCCGGCGACGGCGAGGACGCCATCAACCTTGCGACCGAGCGGGAGCCGCCGCATGTCGTGCTCGACCTGCAGCTGCCCAAGGCGACCGGCATCGAGGTGGCCCGCGCCATCTGGAGCCGGCGCGCCGGCACGCATATCCTGTTCTGGTCGAACTTCGCCGACGAAGCCTATGTGCGAGGCGTGGCGCGCATCGTGCCGCCGGGATCGGTCTATGGCTATGTGCTGAAATCGGCGACGGAAGAAGGCATGCGCTCGGCGCTGCGCGGCGTGTTCCGCGAGGGGCACTGCATCATCGACCGAGAGATCCGCGGCATCCAGCATCGGGTCCAGGACCGGTTCGAGGGCATCACCGACGGCGAGTATGAAAGCCTGATCGACATCGCGCTCGGCCTCACCGACCGGGCGATCGCGGCGCGGCGCGGCCTGTCGATCCGCGGCGCGCAGAGCCGCATCAAGCATGTCTACGACAAGCTCGGCATCGTGCCGCCGGAGGAGGGCGCCGGCGAAGCGTCGGTCTTCAATTCGCGCACCCGCGCGATCTATCTCGCCATGGCGCGCGGCCTGATCAACATCGACGCGCTGCGGCGCGAGCAGGAACAGCTCGACGCCTGGCTCGCGCAGGCCGCGCCGTTGCAGCAGCAGTAAGTCCCGCAATGGGCGAACAGGCTCAGCTAGGATTCTGATTGCTCTTGGCCCTCAGAGCGATCGGCTCGGTTTCGATCAGCCGAAGCGACCTGACCATATCAGCCGTCTGCGCCTTGTACTTGAGAAAGTGCGGCGCGGTCAGGTGGGCTTGGTAGGCGGACTGATCGGCGTAGCATTCGATCACGCGCACCATTTCGGCCGCACCCTTTATCGAGACCGCGTGGAGGAACAACACGCCGGGCTCGCTCTGCACGGAGGCCTCGATCTCTTCGGCAAGCAAGGTCCTGAAGCTATCGACCTGGGAGGCGTCGATCTCCAGTTCCGCAATTCGCACGATCGGCCCCCCGCGTCGCTCTGCCATCTCTCGTTCTCCCGCTGCAGCAGTGTTGCCGGCACCGACTGTGCAAAACCACAGTCGGTGCTGCGCTTAGGCCGCTATCGCCCGATTTCCATCCCGACTACGCTTTTGTCTGACAAGAACAAGAAGACAAGAATCCCGGGGAAGCGCCATGCCGTTCGTCAGCATACGGATACTCGAGGGTCATTCGCAAACCCGCAAGAACGAGATCTCCCGCCGCGTCACGGAAGCGATCAGCGAAGTCGCCGAACTGCCCAAGGAAGCCATCTGGGTGGTGATCGAGGATGTTCCGGGCAGCGATTGGTTCGTCGCCGGCAAGCCCGTGCGCGAGCCGAAGGGTTCGTGATGTCGATCCCGGCGCGCGCCCATCATTCCGGCTTTGGCGACGTCGTCGGCAATGCGGCGATGGAGCGGCTCGCCACGGGCTACGGCTTCATCGAGGGGCCGGTATGGCACCCTTACGAGAAATGGCTGGTCTTTTCCGACATTCCGCAAAGCCGCATGTACCGGCGCAGCGCCTCGGGCGAGATCGAACTGTTTCGCGAACCGAGCCAGATGGCCAATGGCAACACGCTCGACCGGCAGGGGCGACTGGTGACCTGCGAGCACGCCACCAGCCGCGTCACCCGAGCCGAGCCGAACGGCACGACGACGGTTCTCGCCACCCATTACCGGGGGATGCAGCTCAACAGTCCGAACGACATCGTCGTTGCCACCGGGGGCTCGGTCTATTTCACCGATCCGACCTACGGCCGGGCGGAATTCTACGGCGTGCCGAGGCCGCAGGAGCTGCCTCACCAGGGTGTCTACCGGATCGACGGCGACGGCGCTCGGCTGACGCTCGTCGCCGACGATTTCGCGCAGCCCAACGGGCTCTGCTTCTCGCTTGATGAATCGCGGCTCTTCGTCAACGACACCGAGCGCGGCCACATCAGGGTGTTCGGCGTGGAGGCGAACGGCGATCTCAATGGCGGCGCGGTGTGGGCGGTGACGGAAGGCGATGCGCCGGGTTCTCCGGACGGGATGAAGATCGACAGCCGGGGCAATCTCTATTGCACCGGGCCCGGCGGCATCCATGTCTTCGACGCTTCCGGCGACCTTCTCGGCGTCATTGCGACGCCGGAATTTTGTGCCAATTTCACCTTCGGCGACGACGATCTGAGGAGCCTCTATATTGCCGCCTCGACGTCGCTTTACCGGCTGAGGGTCAGGGTGCCGGGACTGAGACTGTTTTGAGCGAGCAGGCTCGGATCGGATTGGAGTGAAGCCGGCCCGCAAGGCCGATGGAAGTGCAGCAGTCAACACATCTGGGAGGATAATGACATGAAGAAACTACTGGTCCTGAGCGCCTTTGCCGCCATGCTCGCCTCGGGCACGGCACTTGCCGACACGAGCGGCAAGAAGATCGCCTTCTCCAACAATTATGCCGGCAATTCGTGGCGCCAGGCGATGCTCGACAGCTATGGCATCGTCACCAAGAAGGCGGTCGAGGACAAGGTGGTCGCCGCGGCGGATGTCTTCACCACCGCTGACAAGGAAGTGCCGACCCAGGCCGCGCAGGTGCAGAACCTGATCCTGCAGGGCTATGACGCGATCGTCATCAACGCCGCTTCGCCGGATGCGCTCAACGGCGCCATCAAGCAAGCCTGCGACGCCGGCATCGTGGTCGTCTCCTTCGACGGCATCGTCACCGAGCCCTGCGCCTACCGCGTCGTCGTCGACTTCAAGGACATGGGCAAGCAGGAAGTCGAGCAGATGGCCAAGTTCCAGCCGAAGGGCGGCAACCTGCTCGAGATCCGCGGGCTGGCCGGCACCTCGATCGACGACGCTATCCATGCCGGCATCCTTGAAGGCGTCGCCGCCCATCCCGAGTTCAAGATCGTCGGCTCGGTGACCGGTGACTGGGACCAGACCACGGCGCAGAAAGCGGTGGCGACCATCCTGCCATCGCTGCCGGATGTCGTCGGCATCGTCGACCAGGGCGGTGACGGCTATGGCGCCGCGCAGGCCTTCGCCGCCGCCAACAAGCCGCGCCCGACCATCATCATGGGCAACCGCCAGGACGAGCTGAAGTGGTGGAAGGAGCAGAAGGAAAAGGACGGCTACAAGACCTGGTCGGCCTCGATCGCGCCTGGTGTGTCGACGCTCGCCTTCTGGGTGGCGCAGCAGGTGCTCGACGGCCGCAAGGACATTCCGCACGACCTCCTGGTGCCCTATCTCGCCTTCACCCAGGACGATTTCGAGGCCGCGCTGCCAAAGATCAAGGAAGGCGGCGTCGCCACCCACGAATACACCCAGGAAGAGGCCACCGCGGCCATCAAGGCCAACATCAAGCAATAGCGGCGCGACATTGCCAGCCGCATCGCCAACCGGATATCGTTGAGGATGCTTCAGGCTATTGCAGATATCGTCAGACTGGACGGCGCCGAAAAGCACTTCGGCGCCGTCCGTGCGCTCAACGGCGTCGACTTCCATGTCGGCACCGGCGAATGCGTCGGGCTGGTCGGGCACAACGGTGCCGGCAAGTCGACGCTCATGCATATGGTGGCGGGCACGCTGCGGCCCGATGGCGGACAGATCGCCGTGCGCGGCAATCAGGAAGCCGCCTATTCCGTGGCACGCGCGCTCGAACTCGGCATACGCTGCGTGTTCCAGGAACTGTCGCTCTGCCCCAACCTCAGCGTCGCCGAGAACACGCGCATCAACCATCCCTCGCTCGCCGGTTTCGGCTGGCGGCGCAAGGCCGCCGATCTCATCCAGGCCAAGCTCGACGAGATCTTTCCGGACCACGGTATTTCGGCCGACGACATTGCCGGCGACCTGTCGATCGGGAGGCGGCAGATGGTCGAGGTGGCGCGCGCCTTCACGCTGACCCGCGAGCCGCTGCATCTGGTCATCCTCGACGAGCCGACCTCGTCGCTCGACGCGCACACGGCCGGGCAGTTGCTCGCTTTCGTGCGCCGCTTCGTCGCCGCCGGCGGCAGCTGCATCCTGATCTCGCATGTGCTGGGCGAGGTGCTGCAGAATGCCGACCGCATCGTGGTGATGCGCGACGGCAAGGTGGTCGCGGCCGATGCCGCCAGCGCTTTCGACCGCGACAAGCTGGTCGCCGCGATGGGCGGCACCGAAGGCCATCAGCGGACCGTTAAAGAGACGCGGAAAGCCGAGGCCGGTGCGCTTAGGGTGCGGGCGCGTCCGGCACGACAACAGGATGGCAAGGAACTTGTCGCCCGCGCGGGCGAGATCATCGGCCTTGCCGGGCTGGCCGGCCATGGCCAGACGGACCTGCTGCTGGCGATCTTCTCAGCCGCCTCCCGCGCCAAGGCCGGCGTCGAGGTGACGGCGCCGGTGGCACTGGTCGCCGGCGACCGCCAGTCGGACGGCATCTTCGCGCAATGGTCGATCGCCCAGAACATCGGCATCCGATCGCTTCAGCGCCTGCGCAACGGCCTGTTGATCTCGCCGCAGCGCGAGGCGGAACTCGCCGAATTCTGGAAGAAGAAGATCGGCATCCGCACGCCGGACATGAACAACAACATCTATTCGCTTTCCGGCGGCAACCAGCAGAAGGCGCTGTTTGCCCGCGCGCTCGGCTCCGATGCCGAGATCGTGCTGATGGACGACCCGATGCGCGGCGTCGATATCGGCACCAAGCTCGAAGTCTACGACCTCGTGCGCGAGGAGGCCGCCAAGGGCCGCACCTTCCTCTGGTACACCACCGAAACCGAAGAGCTCGACAATTGCGACCATGTCTATGTCTTCAAGAACGGGCGGATCGTCGCCAATCTCAGGCGCGACGAGCTGACGGAGGAAAAGATCATCCAGTCCTCGTTCGGCGATGCGGCCTGAGATGACCGCGCTCGCTCCCGGCACAGTTCCGAAAGCTTCGCCGCGTGGCAACGCCGCCAGGGCGCGCATGCTGCGCAGCCTGTTGCCGGCGCTGTCGCTGGCGCTGGTGCTCATGGCGATTGCCTGGCTTAATCCGCGCGCCATCAGCTATTTCGGCTTCAACCTGATGCTCAACCTAGCAATCCCGATCGCGCTGGCGACGATCGCGCAGATGTTCGTCATCGCCGGCAACGAGCTGGACCTGTCGATCGGCACCTTCGTCGGCTTCGTCGGCTGCGTCACCGCGACCTGGCTCAGGGATGCGCCGCTTATCGGCATCGCGGTGCTGCTCGGCGCGATCGCGGTCTACGCGCTGCTCGGCGCGCTGATCCATCTGCGCAACCTGCCTTCGATCGTGGTGACGCTCGGCATGAGCTTCGTCTGGCAGGGGCTTGCCATCCTCATCCTGCCGAAGCCCGGCGGCAAGGCGCCCGACTGGCTGCTGGCGATCATGTCCTTCAAGCCGCCCTACATCCCGTTCCCGATCCTCGCCGCGCTGCTCATCGCGGCGGCGGTGCATTTCGGTCTCATGCGCACCTCCTACGGCGTCATCCTGCGCGGCTCCGGCGGCAATGCCGCGGCGCTCAGGCGCGCCGGCTGGTCGCTGCTCCGGACCAAGATCGTGCTGTTCGCGCTGACCGGCCTGTTCGGCGTGCTCTCCGGCATGGCGCTGATCGGCATTACCACCTCGGCCGATGCCAATATCGGCAACGGCTACACGCTGCTGTCGATCGCCGGCGTCATTCTGGGCGGCGGCGAGTTCGTCGGCGGCCGCGTGTCGCCGATCGGCGCGGTCATCGGCGCGCTGACGCTGGCGCTCGCCGCCTCGCCGCTTCTGACCTTCATGCACATCCCGCCCGACTGGCAGGTGGCCGCCAATGGCGCGATCCTGATCATCGTATTGGCGGCGCGGGTGCTGATCAGCCGCAGGGAAAGGTGAGCGATGGCCTCGCTGCGCATGGTGCTCGAAAAACCCTGGCTCTGGTCCTTCGTCGGCGCGCTTGTCGTGTGGGTGGCGACCGTCGCCTTCACCGGCGGCTACGGCGCCGGCGGCATGGTCACGGCGGCACTTTCGCTCGCCGTCTTCACCGTCATCGTCGGCGTCGGCCAGATGTTCGTCATCACGCTGGGGCCTGGCAATGTCGACCTGTCGCTGCCGGCCAATATCGGGCTGGCAAGTGCTGTGGCGATGAAGGTCATGGGCGGCAGCGATTCCATGATCCTCGTCGGGCTGCTGGCCGCGCTCGCCTGCGGCGCGGCGATCGGCGCCGTCAACTACCTGCTGATCTGGGCGCTCCGCATCCCGCCGATCATCGCGACGCTGTCGGCAAGCTTCATCATCCAGTCGGTGGACATCAGCTACGGCCGCGGCCTGCAGATCAAGCCGCCGCCCGGCTTTGCCGATTTCACCAACTGGCAGATCCTCGGCATACCGCTGCTGGCGATGCTGACGGTGCTGTTCACCATTGGTGCGGCACTTGCGCTGCAGCGCATGATCTATGGCCGCTCGGTGCTGGCGATCGGCCAGAATATCCGCGCCGCCTGGCTCGCCGGCGTCAGTGTCGGCCGCATCCGCTTCCTTACCTACACGCTGTGCGGCGCGCTGGGCGGCATCGACGGGGCGCTGCTCGCCGGCTATTTCCGCGGCGCCAATGTCGACATCGGCAACGAATATCTGCTCGCCTCGATCGCGGTCGTCGTCATCGGCGGCACCTCGGTCGCGGGCGGCAAGGCCAATGTGCCGGGCGTCTGGGGCGCCGGCCTTTTCCTGGTGCTTTTGCTCACCATGCTCAACACCTTCGGCGTCAGCGCCGGCGTGCGGCTGGTGCTGACCGGGCTGATCATCGTCGGGGTCATTACAGCGGCGGGTGGGGAAAGGGCGCTGCGGTAGTCGTAGTGGCGCAGCGCTAAGAGAGGTTGGAGGGACAGCACCCCCCTCTGGCAGGGCAGAGGGGGGTGTGAAGGATCGCAGCGTTTCCATTTTTGCGCATTTGAGCCGGAAGTCGTTCCAGCACATGGCCGCTCCGCCTCCGCCGACAACCATTGTGCCAGCCCACCATCCGGTTCCCATTCGCGGCGCGACCTAGTAAAGCCCTCTCGATCGCAACCGGTCTCGGGAGGTTCCGCTTGTCCAATTTCGTCGACGTCGCGAACGAGAACGGTGTGGCGGTGGTCACGATCGACAATCCGCCGGTCAATGCACTGAGCTCCCATGTCCGCAAGCCGCTTTACGAAGCGCTGGTCGCACTGCGCGACCATCCCTCCGCTAAGGCGATCGTTGTTGTCTGCGCTGGGCGGACTTTTGTTGCCGGCGCCGACATCACCGAATTCGGCAAGCCGGTCGAGCAGCCGGAGCTGCGCGCCATCATCGCCTTGCTGGAGACCATCGCTAAGCCGACGATCGCTGCCATCCACGGCACGGCGCTTGCCGGCGGGCTGGAACTGGCGCTCGGCTGCCATTTCCGCGTTGCCGATCAGGGCGCCAAGCTCGGCCTGCCCGAAGTAAAACTCGGCCTGCTGCCGGGCGGCGGCGGCACGGTGCGTCTGCCCCGCCTCGTTGGTGCTGCGAAAGCGCTGGGCATGATCGTCTCGGGAACGCCGATTTCGGCTGGCGAGGCGAAGGCCGCTGGCCTCGTGGATGCGGTTTTCGATGGCGATCTGTTGGTCGAGGCGGTTCATTTCGCCGGCGAAATGGCCGCCAACGGTGGGCCGTTCGTGCCGGTGCGCGACCGCAACGACCGTCTTGTCGAAAGCGACCTTGCCGCTTTCGACGCGCAGGCGGCTGACCTCGCCAAGAAAGCGCGCGGGCTTGAGGCGCCGCTTGCCTGTGCCGAGGCTGTGCGCAATGCGATCACGTTGCCTTTCGGTCAGGCGCTGGCCACCGAGCGCCAGCTCTTCCAGCAACTCGTCTCCGGCGATCAGTCGCGCGCGCAGCGGCATCTGTTCTTCGCCGAGCGCGAAGCGGCGAAGGTGCCCGGCGAGGATCTGCAGAAGCGGAAGATCGGCCGCGTCGGCATCATCGGCGCCGGCACGATGGGCGGCGGCATCGCCATGGCCTTCGCCAATGGCGGCTTTCCGGTGACCTTGCTGGAAACGAGCGAGGAGGCATTGCAGCGCGGGCTGGCGACGATCGAGAAGAACTACGCTGTTTCAGTCGGTCGGGGCTCGCTGAGCGAGGCGGCGAAGCAGCAGCGGCTTAGCCTGTTCAAGGGCAGCACCGATTACGCCGATCTCGCCGAATGCGACCTGATTATCGAGGCCGTGTTCGAGGACATGGCGGTGAAGAAAGAGGTGTTCGGCAGGCTCGACGCAGTCGCCAAGCCCGGCGCCATCCTCGCCACCAACACGTCCTATCTCGACGTGAACGCCATCGCCGCCTCGATCTCGCGGCCGCAGGACGTGCTCGGCATGCATTTCTTCTCGCCGGCCAATGTCATGAAGTTGCTGGAGATCGTGCGCGCCGAAAAGACGGCACCCGATGCGTTGGCGACGGTCGCCGATCTGGCGCGGCGCATCGGCAAGGTGGCGGTCGTCGTCGGCGTCTGCCACGGCTTCGTCGGCAACCGCATGCTGGCCGCGCGAGGCGCTGAGAACGAATTCCTGCTGCTCGAAGGCGCGACGCCCGGCCAGGTCGACAAGGCTTTCACCGATTTCGGCTGGCCGATGGGACCGTTCCAGATGGGCGACCTCGCCGGCCTCGATATCGGCTGGCGCAACCGCAAGGCGCGCGGCCAGAAGGCCGTGATTGCCGATACGCTGTGCGAGCAAGGCCGCTTCGGCCAGAAGTCCGGGCGCGGCTGGTATCGTTACGAAAGCGGCTCGCGCGAGTCGGTTGCCGATCCGGACGTCGAGGCGCTGATCCGCGCCAAGGCGGCCGAACGCGGCATCGCGCCGCGTGTGATCGGCGCCGACGAGATCATCGAACGCACACTCTATCCGCTGGTCAACGAGGGCGCGAAGATCCTCGAAGAGGGGATCGCGGCGCGGGCGTCCGATATCGATGTCGTCTGGGCTAATGGTTACGGCTTCCCGGTCGGCAAGGGCGGACCGATGTTCTGGGCCGGGCTCGAAGGCGGGGGCAGGATCGTCGAGCGGCTGGAGTATTGGTATCGGCAAACCGGCCGGGCGATCTTCGAGCCGGCGCCGGTGCTGAGAAGGTTTGCCGAGACGGGTTCGTGGGAGAGAGTGGGCGGATAGTGCTGGGTCGACGTCCTTTACTTTGTCATTCCAGGGCGAAGCGAAGCGTAGACCTATGGAATCCATGCCGTTACGTCAAACCGAGACTGCGACGGTCCAGAACAAGCGCTAGCACAGCCGTCACTCGTTCTGCGCCGTCGCGGCGCTCAGCAGTCACGGCATGGATCCTATGGTCTACGCCGCGTCGCTTCGCTCCTTGCTTCGCCATAGGATGACGAAGGAGAGGACCGCCCTCTGCCATCCCACCAAATTTGACCATGTGGACAAAAGTCGGGCGCCGTTCCATAGTCCCTCGTCCGACATTTTATGAACGGCCGGCTCGACACGGCCGTCGAACCGAGGGGAATTTCAATGGAAAACGATCATAGCAAAACGCAACGCGCCGGCCTGTCGCGGCGCAACGTGCTGGAACTCGGCGCGCTGGGTTTGGCGGCGGCCGCGCTGCCGAATGTTGCCTTCGCCAAGGACAAGAAGCTGAAGGTGGCGGCGATCTTCGCCACGCCGATCGAGGAGCCTTGGGACAACCAGATCCATGTCGCGCTGCAGAAGGCCGAGAAGGAGCTGGGCATCGACTACAAATGGTCGGAAAAGGTGCAGACCGCCGACTTCAGCCGCGTCATGCGCGAATATGCGCAGGGCGGCTACCAGCTAGTGCTGGGCGACGCCTTCGCCGCCGAGCGCGAATCGCGAAAGACCGCCAAGCAGTTCCCGAAGACTGCCTTCCTGTTCGGCTCCGGCGCCGGTCCGGCCGAACCCAATTTCGGCGTCTTCGACAACTGGATCCATGAGCCGGCCTATCTCTCCGGCATGATCGCCGGCAAGATGTCGAAGTCGGGCACGGTCGGCGCCGTCGCGGCGATGGGCATTCCGGAAGTCAATCGGCTGGTCAACGCCTTCTTTGCCGGCGCCAAGGAGGTCAACCCGAACGTCAAGAAGAAGGTCGCCTTCATCGGCTCCTTCTTCGATCCGCCGAAGGCCAAGGAAGCAGCGGTGGCGCAGATCGATGCCGGCGTCGATGTCATCTATGCCGAGCGCTTTGGCGTCATCGAGGCGGCGGTCGAGAAGAAGATCTACGCCATCTCCAACATGTCCGACCAGTCGAGCCTCGGCCCCGACACGGTCATCACCGGCCCGGTGTGGGACATGTACCCGACGGTCGAGCAGGCGATCAAGCTGGTCAAGGCCGGCGTCTTCACCGCGCAGGACTACGGTGACTTCGCGCGCATGGCCAAGGGCGGCTCCTATCTCGCGCCCTACCACAAGTTCGACAACACGCTGCCCGCCGAGGTCAAGGCGCTGGTCGAGAAGAAGAAGGCCGAGATCCTCGAAGGCAATTTCCGCGTCGACGTCGACGAGAACACGCCGGTTTCGGATTGATCGCTTTATGGCTTGGGTTGGCGCCCAGCCACCCCCTTCTGCCCTGCCGGGCATCTCCCCCTCAAGGGGGGAGATCGGCAGCTTCGCCGGCAGCCCTATTATGATCGGTATGATCGGCGGAAAATTGGCGAAGACCGACGTGACATCCAATCTCCCCCGTTGAGGGGGAGATGGCCGGCAGGCCAGAGGGGGGTGTGACGGGCACGCCCGTCCAAGTCGAGCCAAGCCAAAGCCAACCCCTCAGGAGCACCCTTGTCCGCCCCTCTGATCGAAATGCGCGGCATCACCAAGAGCTTCGGCGCCGTCAAGGCGAACGAGGCCGTGGACCTTAGCGTAGCACCCGGCGAGATCCTCGGCCTGCTCGGCGAGAATGGCGCCGGCAAGACGACGCTGATGAACGTGCTGTTCGGCGCTTACGCGCCGGACGCGGGCGACCTCCTGGTCGAGGGCAAGCCGGTCGCCATCCACAATTCCGCCGATGCCTTGGCCGCCGGCATCGGCATGGTGCACCAGCATTTCCATCTGGCGCCGCGCCTCACGGTGCTGGAAAACCTTCTGATCGGCATTCCCGGCAAGTCTGGCCGGATCGACCGCGCCGGCGGGCTGGCGCGGCTGAAGGAGATCGGCCGCCGGCATGGTTTGAGCCTCGATCCCGACCTGCCGGTCTCGGCGCTGTCGGTCGGCGAGCAGCAGCGGCTGGAGATCATCAAGGCGCTGTTTCGCGGCGCAAGGCTCTTGATCCTCGACGAGCCGACGGCGGTGCTGGCGCCGAGCGAGGTCGATGGCCTGTTCGCTGCCCTGCGCTCGATGGCGGCGCAAGGGCTCGGCATCATCTTCATCTCGCACAAGCTCAATGAGGTGAGGGCGCTCACGCATCGCTGCGTGGTGCTGCGGCACGGCAAGGTCGCCGGCCGCGTCGACCATCCGGCAGAAACGACATCGGCCGAAATGGCGAAGCTGATGTGCGGCCACGAAATCGTGCCGCCGACCAAAGAGGCTTCGACGCCAGGCGCCTCCGTGCTGACGCTCGACGGCATTTCCACCTCCGGTCATGCCGGCATGCCGCTGCGCGAGGTGTCGCTTTTCGTCCGCGCGGGCGAGATCCTGGGCATTGCCGGCGTCTCCGGCAACGGCCAGCGGGCGCTCGCCGACGTGATCTCAGGCATGCTGTCGCCCAGTGCCGGCGCGATGACGATAGCCGGCAAAAAGGTGGCGCAATTCTCGCCGCGCGAGCTGCAGGCGCTCGGCCTCGGCCGCATTCCGGAAGACCGGATGACGACCGGGCTGGTGACCAACCTGCCGCTCGCCGATTCCATGGTGCTGCCGCGTATCGGCATCGAAGCCTTCAGCCGCAAGGGGCTGCTCAATCCGGCCGCCATCCGCGCCTTCACTGAGGCGCAGATCAAAGCCTTTGACATACGCTGTCCCGGGCCGATGGTGCGCGCCGGCGCGCTTTCCGGCGGCAATCTGCAGAAGGCGCTTTTGGCGCGCGAACTGGCTTTCGACCCAAAAGTGCTGATCGTCTCGCAGCCGACGCGCGGCCTCGACATAGGTGCTGCCCGCTTCATCCACGAGAAGTTTCTCGACATGCGCGGCAAGGGCTGCGGCATCGTCGTGATCAGTGAGGATCTCGAGGAATTGCTGATGCTCTCCGACCGCATCGCGGTGATGTATGAGGGCCGTATCGTCGGCACGCTTTCCGGCGCGGATGCCACGGTCGCAAGGCTCGGCCTGATGATGACCGGCGCAGAGGGACACGCCTGATGTTTCGTCTCGAAGCCCGCACGTCGACGCCCGCCTGGTTCAATCTCGCGCTGCCGCTGCTGGCCATTGCAGTCGCGCTTATCCTGTGCAGCGGCCTGATTGCGATTGCCGGCGCCGGTGTGGCCGAGGCCTATGGCGTGATGCTCTCGGCCTCGCTTGGCGACAGCTACGCCATCACCGAGACGCTGGTGCGCGCCGCGCCGATGATCTTCACCGGCCTTGCGGTGGCGATCGCCTTCCGGGCAAGATTCTGGAACATCGGCGCCGAGGGCCAGCTGTTGGCCGGTGCGGTGGCGAGCTGTGCCGTCGGCGCGATCCCGATGCCGGGTTACCTCGCCATGTTGCTGATGGCACTGGTGGGTGCCGCCGCCGGCGCCATCGTCGCGCTGGTGCCGGCGACGCTCAGGGTCAAGTTCAAGGTCGATGACGTGGTGAGCTCGCTGCTGCTCAACTCGGTCATCTATTACGCGCTGATGGCGCTGATCGAGGGACCGTGGAAGGATACGTTCAGCGGCTATCCGATCTCGCCGCCGATCGAGGATTCGGCCAATTTTCCGGTGCTGATCGAAGGCACGCGGCTGCATATCGGCGTCGTGGTGGCGCTGATCGCAGCACCCTTGATCTGGTTCCTGATCGCGCGCACTACGCTCGGCTTCCGCATCCGCGTCACCGGCGAGAACCCGGAGGCCGCGCGTTATGGCGGCATCAATGTGCAGCGCGTGCTGCTTTCCACCGCGCTGCTTTCCGGCGCGCTGGCGGGACTGGCAGGCGTCGGCGAGGTCGGCGGCGTGCACTTCCAGGTGATGAGCGACATCTCGCCGGGTTATGGCTATTCCGGCATCGTCGTGGCGATGCTGGCCAGGCTCAACCCGCTCGGCGCGGTGCCGGCGGCGCTCTTCCTTGCCGCCGTCATGACCGGCGCCGAGGCGATGTCGCGGGCGACCGGCGTGCCGGCTTTCTTAAGCGACGTCATCCAGGGCACGGCGCTGCTTGCCATGCTGGTGGCGCTGCTCTTCACCGCCTACCGCATCCGCCGCGTCGGAGCGTCCGCATGAGCGCGGTGTTCGAGCAGATTTTTCAGGTCGGCTTCCTCGCCGCCATCATCCGCATCGCCACGCCGCTCGCTTTCGCCACGCTCGGCGAAATGTTTTCCGAGCGCGCCGGCGTGCTCAATCTCGGCATCGAAGGCATCATGCTCTTGTCGGCGATGGCCGGCTTCACCGCCGCCAGCTTGAGTGGCAGCCTGTGGCTCGGCGTGCTGGTCGCCGTGCTCGTCGGCGCGCTGATGGGCGCCTTGCATGCGCTGTTCACGGTAGCCCTGGGCTTGAGCCAGCATGTCTGCGGCATCGGCGTGACGCTGTTCTCATCCGGCCTTGCCTATTTCCTCTACCGGCTGATCTTCGGCCAGCAGTCGGTGCCGCCGAGCATCGACGGCTTCAAGCCGGTGCCGATCCCGCTGCTGTCGGACATTCCGGTCCTGGGACCGGCGGTATTCAACCAGTTCACGCTGGTCTATCTTGCGATCGTCGCCATTCCGCTCGCAGCCTTCGTGCTCTACCGCACGCCCTGGGGGCTGTCGGTACGCATGGTTGGCGAGAACCCACGTGCTGCCGACTCGGCCGGCGTCGGCGTGATCGCTACGCGCTTTCAGGCGGTGATGCTCGGCGGCGCGCTGATGGGCCTCGCCGGCGCCTTCCTCACCATGGCGCAGTTCAACGCCTTCACCTTCGGCGTGGTCTCAGGCCGCGGCTGGGTGGCGATCGCGCTGGTCGTGTTCGGCCGCTGGGACCCTTGGCGCTCGGCGGGTGCCGCGCTGCTTTTCGCCTTCGTCGATGCGCTGCAGCTCAGGATGCAGGCCAGCGGGCTCGGCCACATCCCCTACGAAGCGTTCCTGATGCTGCCCTTCATCTTCACCATCATCGCCATGGCGATCATGTCGCGCAACGCGGTCGCGCCGTCGGCGCTGCTGAAGCCGTTCCGGAGGGAAGAGCGGTAGGAGTAGGACTTGGTATCCTTTCCTCTCCCTCCGGAGGGGGGAGAGGTGGCGCTGCGAAGCAGCGACGGAGTGGGGGAACCACCTGGCAACCGTCGCCAACGGATATTGAAAGAGGACCCAAGGTGCAAGAATCTTCCTGCACCGCGCCAAGGGTCGACCCCCACTCCGTCGAGCTGCGCTCGACACCTCTCCGCCGATCGACGGGGGAAGGACGCCAAGCTGTCCCTGCGACGAAGAAGCTGGATCTTGGGATGCCTCAGATCGCCGTAAACGCGTTGTCCACAAACAGATGCGCGCCGTTGACGAAGCTTGATTCGTCGCTCGCCAGGAAGAGCGCGGCTTTTGCCACCTCTTCGGGCTCGCCGATGCGGCCCTGCTGCGCGGCCATGGCGGCGTCGGAGACATCGACACCGAGCTTGCCGAGGTCGGCTACCTCGCGCAGGCCGTGCGGCGTGCGGATGAAGCCGGGGCAGACGGCGTTGCAGCGGATGTTGCGGTCGCGGAACTCGACCGCGATGGCGCGGGCGAACATGTGGCAGGCGCCTTTGGTGGTGTCATAGAGCACTTCGTTCGGCGTCGCTGCTACCGCCGAGATCGACGAGGTGCAGACGATCGAGCCGCCGCCGGCGGCGATCATGCTGGGAAGCACGGCGCGCGTCATCAGGAACATCGAGCGGACGTTGACGGCGTGCAGCCAGTCCCATTCCTTGAGCGTCGTTTCCAGGAAGGGCTTTATCACGATGGTGCCGGCGTGGTTGAACAGCACGGTGACCGGGCCGAGTTTGGCCGTCGCTGCCTTAACCGCGGCTTCGACCTGAGCCTCGTCCGAGACATCGGCCACGAAATGCTCGGCGATGTGGCCGCGCGCCCGGATCGCCGCGGCGGTCTTGCCGGCCGCCTCGCCGTTGCGATCGATGATCGCCACCTTGGCGCCTTCGGCGGCGAACAGCTCGGAAGCCGCTCCGCCCATGCCCGTCGCGCCGCCCGAGATGATGGCGACCTTGCCCGCCAGCCTTCCAGCCATGTCTTTCTCCTAAGGGTCATTGCTCTGGGCCGATGCTATCCCTTGACATTCGGGATGGCCAAGCTCTGCCGAACCAGGGCTTTTTGGCCTCGGAAACCGCTCCGATTGACCGACTCCAAGTTCACGACCGGAGGCCGGCGCCTCATGCGCTGACGGTCGGCCATCCTTTTTTATGGTAAGAAAAACCACCTTGGGGCGGAATCTGAGAACGTTGTTCCAAAAATTTCGCAAAAATAGCAATCGACAAAGTCTACTAACTTTATAGATTAATGGCCGAGACGGAGGCTCGACCATGACCTACATGCAGAACGCTCAGCGCAAGGGCCAAAGGCTGACCGCCGACCAGAGCTGGAGGCCCGCCTATGGCGGCACCTTCGCCTATCTCGTTTTCGCGCTGGCATTCGTGTTCACGGGCGCGGTGGTGCTGGGTCTCATTCCGTGACAATTGGGCCTGACGATCGGGCCATGACCGCATCGGGACCAAGGCCCCGCTGCCAAACAATCTGAGTTGAGTAGACGGAGCAGATGACTGGCCAAGCGCCGGGCGCTGTCGCGCGTCCGCGCAGGATTTGTTCGCGGGTTTTCAGAGCGGGGCAACCCAACGTGATGGAGGAGATGGCGATGCCGATCGAGTTCACGCATGTTCCCGGTAAGCCTGCCAATGGCAGCTTCTTCTATGATTTCGCCGAGACCGCGACCAAGCTGTCGCTGATCGAGGATGCGGGTTTCCGCAAGCTGGTCGTCGACGATCCGGCCGGCCTGCTCACCAATATGGACATCGCCGCGCAGACGCTCGACCGCACGGTGTCGCTGGAAGTCGTGTTGACGCATTGGGCCGGCGTCATCGAGCCGACGGTGGCGGCACGGCAGCTCGCCGCGCTCGACGCCAAGAGCGGCGGCCGCCTGTCGCTCAGAATGCTGAGCGAGCCGCTGGAGGACAGCGATGCCGAGGCGCGACCGGTCGGCCACAGCGTGGTCTGGCAGCGCATCGACGAATATCTGGTGCTCTTGAAGCGGCTGTGGTCGAACGACAAGCCCTTCGATCACGAGGGCGCCTTCTACAGCGTGAGGGGCGGTTATGTGCCGCGCAAAGGCCCGCATGGCGCCGACCTCACCATCCGCCTCGGCGGCCAGTCCGGCACGGCGCTGAAGGTCGCCGGCCGGCACGCCGATGTCTTCGAGCTGGCTGCTGGCTCGCCGGATGAGGTTGCGCAGCTGATGCAGCGCGTGCGCAGTGCCGCCGCCGAACACGGCCGGGCCGGCAAACTGCGCTTTGCGCTGCCCGTGCGTCTTCGCTCCGAGGGCTGGCCGGACGCCGCCGACCACCGGGTGGTCGAGGTTGCCGGGCCGCCGGCGCAGGCTGCGCTCTCGCTGCTGCCCTATGCCGCCCTGGGCATCGAGGAATTCATGATCAGCGGCATCGACCGCCCCAGCGACATCGCTCGGATCGGGCGCGAGACGATCACGCTGATCTCGAATTCGCTGGCGCGGCGCGAAGTCGAGATACCCCAACCGGGCGCCTTCGCCTCGAATCCGCCGCGGGCCGCGCGCTCCCCGTTCTGAGGGAAGAATCCGCTAAGGCTTAGCGCGTCTCGCTCGCGAGCCGCGACAGCGCTGCGATGACGGCCTGCGAGTCCGCCAACGCGCCGAAGACGCCATCCTCGACCGTCACCATGTAGAGCGTGGCTTCGTGCGCCTTTCGGTCGCCGCTAGCGCAGGCGTCCGCGATCGTCAGGCACTGGAAATTGCGGTCGCAGGCCTCGCGCAAGGTGGTGTGCACGCAGACATCGGTGGCGCAGCCGGTGAACAGGAGATGCGTGATTCCCCGTGCCCGCAGCACCAGTTCCAGATCCGTATAGGTGAAGGCGCCGTTGCAGGTCTTGTCGACGACGATGTCCTCGGGCCTGACTTCTATGTCGGCGACGATCTGGAAGCCCGGGCTGGAGCGCAGCAGGATGTCGGTGCCGTCCAGTCCCGCCCGCTTGCGGCGCCATTTCTCGTAAGGCGTCATGTCCGCCATGTCGGCGCGGTAGCCTTGCCTGGTGTGGACGATTGCGAGGCCGGCGGCGCGGGCGGCTGCGATCAGCCGGTTCACCGCCGGCAGGATCGCCCTGAGCGGCGACGGGTCGTAGCCTTTCCTGGCGAAGTAGCCCGTCGGCGACAGGAAATCCTCCTGCAGGTCGATGACGAGCAGCGCTGTGTGTTGCGGCATCAGCCGGCCGTCATATGGGAAGTCGAAAGGTGTCGCCTTGATCATCGTCTGCTGCCTCGGTTGCCGGCCAGCATGGTGGCTCAGCGACGGCGCAGTCGTCCAGAGCGCACAGCGCTCCAGCCGTCATGGCGATTTGTTGATCGATCAAGTCATCTTTATAGTTGACTATGAAACTCATGTTTCATAGTCAGGCCGTCAATGGCCGCTCGGCGACAGCCCAGGCTGCGGTCGCTTGGAGACGGATGTTGACTGGAACCGTTGCCCAGACAGCCTTCCATGTCGAGGCGGTGCGCTTTGCCGTCGGCGAGCGCACGCTGCTCGGGCCGGTATCGTTTGAGCTTCTTCGGCGTCGAGATGGGCGTGCTCAGGCACCCCGTCAGCGGCCAGCCCATCGGTTACGTGCAATGATGAAGCGAGGACGAGCCATGTCCCGGAACTCTCTCTCTGCGGTGCTGGCCGCATCCCTCATTCTTTCGGCCGGCCCCATCCTTTCAACCGGAACTGCCATGGCGCAAGAGCAATCGGCGGCGCCGGCCGCACAGGCGCCGGCGCAGCCGTCGGCGACACCGGCTGTGCAAGCGCCCGCCGTTTCCTCCGCCAATCCACCGGCGGACCCGGGCGTGCAGCCGGCCGAGAACGCGTCGGCCGGCGGCGAGCCCCATTCGGCCATTGCGCTCACGTTGCCGCATGACCTCTCGCCCTGGGGCATGTTCATGAATGCCGATATCGTGGTGAAGGTGGTGATGGTCGGGCTTGCCTTCGCCTCGCTGGTCACCTGGACGATCTGGCTCGCGAAATCGCTGGAGATCCTCGGCGGCAAGCTGAGTGCGCGCCGGGCGGCGGTTGCCATCGGCAATGCCGCGACGCTGATGCAGGCCGGCCGTGCGCTTGGCCACAGCAACGGCCCCGGTGTGCTGCTGGTGCGGGCGGCGGAGGAAGAGCGCGCGCTGTCGGCCGGCGCGCTCGATCATGCGTCGGGCGATGGCCTGAAGGAGCGCGTCGCTTCCAGGCTCTCGCGCATCGAGGCGGCGGCGGCGCGGAGCATGTCGCGCGGCACCGGCCTGCTGGCGACCATCGGCTCGACGGCGCCCTTCGTCGGCCTGTTCGGCACCGTCTGGGGCATCATGAACGCCTTCATCGGCATCTCGCAGGCGCAGACCACCAACCTGGCGGTGGTGGCGCCGGGCATCGCCGAAGCGCTGCTCGCCACCGCGATGGGCCTGGTGGCGGCAATCCCGGCGGTGGTCATCTACAACGTCTTCGCGCGATCGATAGCCGGCTACAAACAAATCCTCGCCGATGCCTCGGCGGGCGTCGAGCGGCTGGTCAGCCGCGATCTCGACTTCCGCACGGTGCCGCCGGCAACGGCAATGGCGGCGGAGTAGCACGCCATGGCGGCGCGGATTTGCGAAACGGCTGGCGACGATCTCGAGGAAAGCCACGAGATCAATGTCACGCCGTTCATCGACGTCATCTTGGTGCTGCTGATCATCTTCATGGTCGCGGCTCCGCTTGCGACCGTCGATGTCAATGTCGATTTGCCGGGATCGACGGCGACGCCGGCGCCGCGGCCGGAGACGCCGCTGTTCCTGACGCTGAAAGCCGACCTGACCCTGGCGATCGGCAATGACAGTGTGCCGCGTCCGTTTTTAGCCGCGGTGCTCGACAGCCGCAGCAAGGGCGACAAACAGGCGCCCGTCTTCCTGCGCGCCGACAAGACGGTGGGCTACGGCGATCTGATGGAGGTGATGAACCTGCTGCGCGTGGCCGGCTATCTCAAGGTCGCGCTGGTCGGCCTCGAGACGGCATCGGGCGCCGGCGGCGCGGCTCCCGCAGGCGCAGCCCCGACCCCCGGCGGAAGCGCCTCGACATCGACAGGCGGGAGCACGGGCCAGTGACGGCGGCCGCTGTCATGTCCGGAATCCGCCAGCCGCGCTTCGGCCTGCGTGATGGCGGTTTGTGGGCGGGTGCAGCCGCGATTGTCTTCGCCGGGCATGTGGCGGTCGCCTATGCGGTGCAGAACCTCAGCTTCTCCGAGGCGCCGGGCGGCGGCCGGCCGCCGGCGCTCGCGGTCGAGATGGCGCCGCTGGTGATCGCGCCTGCCGTGCCGGAAGAAGCAGTCATGCTGGACACTGTGACGCCCGACCGGCCGGACACGGTCGAGGAGACGGAAACCGTCAGTGAAGTGAAACCGGCGACCGACCCGGCGCCGGTTGTGGGAAAGGCCGAGCCTGTCACCGAACAATCGGTCGACGCCGACAAGGCAGAAGCAGTCGAGCAGGCCGCGCCAGCGCAGCCGACCGTGCCGGCGCTCAGCGAGCAACCCCAGCTGGACGAGGTCGTTCCTGACCCTGTCGAAGCGATTGCGCCTGACGTCGTCATTCCGCAGCCAAAGCCGGTTGAGA
Source organism: Mesorhizobium album (assembly GCF_033977205.1). NCBI lineage: Bacteria > Pseudomonadati > Pseudomonadota > Alphaproteobacteria > Hyphomicrobiales > Phyllobacteriaceae > Mesorhizobium > Mesorhizobium album. Next base: position 89,223 of record NZ_JAVIIW010000006.1, read on the forward strand.
CGGATGTCAAGGCGAACAAGCCCGTCGAGGCCAAGAAGAAGGCCGAAAAAAAACCGGTCGAGAAGCCGAAGCAGCGGCCAAGGAAGGAAAGGGCCGAGCCGCCCAAAGCAGTGACGACCGCGAGCATCGATGCCAAGGCCGGAGCAAAGGCAGCGGCGCCGCAATCTTCCGACGCGGCGCCGCGATCCAGCATCGCCCCGTCGCGGTGGAATGCCAGCCTGCAGGCATGGATCAGGCGTCACACACGCTACCCGAGCGCGGCGAAATCCAGGCGGGCCGAAGGCACGCCCAACGTGACTTTCACGGTGGATACCTCCGGCAGGGTGGTTTCCGCCAGGCTGGCCCGGTCATCGGGTGATGCGGATCTCGATCGCGCAGCGCTCGGCGCGCTGCAAGGCGCGTCGGTGCCGGCGCCGCCGGCGGAGCTCGGCCAGCGCGTCACCCGCACGGCGCCATTCGTCTTCAGCCTGCGGGACTAGGCTGCGAAGACGGATGGTGATAGGCGCCTGAGGGGCTCACCCTATTGTGAACTGCCCCGGGGATACTTGCCCGCTGGAAGCTAGATGACGGTACTCACGAGACGCAATCTTCTCAAAGCCACCGCTGCCGCTGGCCTCGCCGGCATCGGTGCCTCGACTGTCGGCAAGCTGGCCGGGCTGGCCGCACCCGTGCCCGATCCAATGGTGCTGAGGACCGCCAGCATTCAGGCTGAGCTGATGGCGGGCGCGCCGACCAAGAACGTGCTCACCTATGGCGAGGCCGGCATGCCGCCGGTCGTCAGGATGAGAAAGGGCGAGCCGTTCGCGGCCCGGCTGATCAACGGCATCGACGATCCGACGACGATCCATTGGCATGGCATGCGCGTTCCGAACAAGATGGACGGCGTGCCGTTTCTGATCCAGCCCTATGTCTATCAGGGCGACCATTTCGATTACGCCTTCACGCCGCCCGACGCCGGCACCTTCTGGTACCACCCGCACTGCAACACGCTGGAGCAGATGGGCCACGGGCTGACCGGCGTGATCGTGGTGGAGAACCCGAGCGATCCGCAATTCGATTCCGAAGTGGTGATCAACCTGCGCGACTGGCGGCTCGGCGACGACGGCCAGTTCATCGAACAGTTCCGGCCGCGCGATGCGGCGAGAGCCGGCACCTATGGCACCGTGCGCACCGCCAACTGGCTTGACCAGCCGCAATATGACGCGCCGGCCGGCGGCCTGGTGCGGCTGAGGGCCGCCATCACCGACGTCACCCGCATCTATGCCTTCCGCGTCGACGGCGCGGAGGCTGCGGTCATCGCGCTTGACGGCAATCCGGTGCCGCAGCGCTTCGCGCCCGACGCCTTGCAACTCGGACCCGGCCAACGGCTGGAGCTTGCCATCCGCATGCCCGACGACGAAGGCGCGATCGTCAGTCTGCGGGACGTGCGGGGCACCAAGCCCAAGATTCTCACGACGCTGCGTTCGGTCGGGAAGTCGCTCAAGCGCGATCTTCGCGACCTTGGCGATCTGGAGGCCAATCCGGTCGCGGTGGTGGACTTCGCCGGTGCGCAGCACATTCCGCTGGCGCTCAGCGCCACGGCGGAGAACGTCGCGGTGGACAGCATCTGCGGCTCGCTCGGCTACAGTTTCTGGGCCATCAACAAGGTGCCGTGGCCGGGTGACACGCCGGACCCGACCACGCCGCTGGCCGAGCTCAAGCTCGGCAAGAGCTACGTCATCGACATGGAAAACCTCACCCCGCACGCGCACCCGATCCACCTGCACGGCATGAGCTTCAAGGTGCTGTCGTCCTCGACGCGCCAGGTCCTGCCGGTCGTCTCCGACACCTATCTCATCCAGCCCGACGAGAAGGTTCAACTCGGCTTCGTCGCCGACAATCCCGGCATTTGGCTGCTCCACTGCCATATCATCGAGCACCAGAAGACCGGCATGACGAGCTATTTCCGGGTGGTGTGAATTTGCCTGGCAATGCCGCGGTCTGAAGTTTTCGTGAGCGCCGTCCGGTTGACTCGATCGCCTGGTTGCCTAGCTGTGAGAAGGGCGTCTGGGGCTCGCGAAATCCGACAGTCGGCATGACATCTTTCCGTATTCGAAAGCTCGCCCTTCTTCTGCCCGCGGGCGTCTCAATCCTGTCTTCCTGCGTCATCCCCGACGATACGTCGCGGGTCGCGCAAGAGGATGCCACCACTGCCGCCGCCCGCAAGGAGATGGTCGGCCTCAGCGAGGCCGATATTCGCATGTGCGCCGGCTTTCCGACCGCGACGGCCGACGTGGGCCCATCCAGCCAGATCTGGACCTATCAGCGCACCGTGCAGCGCGGTAATCTCAATATCGCGGTGCCGACTTTGGGCGTGGGCGCCATCCCCGCCGTCGGCGGATCCGTCAATGTCGCGCCTGGCGGCTATTGCAACACGCAGATTCGCATGGTCGGCGGGCATGTCGCCGAGGTCGCCTATGCGGGCGACAACAATCTGCCGAACAGCCGCGACGCGCTCTGTGTCAGCACGGTTGATGCCTGCGTGGCCTATGCGCGCCAACGCGGTCATAAGGCGACGGCCGTCTCTAGGTGAGTGGGGTCAGCCGAGGCCTCGCGGGAGCACCCATATTCTTGCGGCCTTTGGAAGGAATGGCCTGCGGTCTCATGCGCCGTCTGTTTCGCGGGGATGGCGTGGAAAGCTTCAGGCCTGAAGGGCAAGGCTTTGAGCATGCCGGCATGAGAACATGATCTAACGCTTATATGTGCGGCGGAAAATCAAAGTGATCACCGGCCGCCCCAAATCGTCCCCAATCCGGGGGTTCTTCCGGCCCGAACCTGGAGACTATGGAGAGGTCGATGAAATTGTCTGTTCTTGCCCTTGCCGGGGCCATGCTGGCGCCGACGTTTGCGGTGCAGGCGGCGCCAATAATCGCTATGCCGGACAGAGACGGTCTGGTTCAAGAAGCGCATGTGACATGCGCGTACCTGACCGAGGACGGCTACTGCGTGCGGCCGCACAAGAAGCATATGTATTGGAAGCCCAAGCACCACTACCGGCAGATCTACCGCACCTATGAACCGCAGCCGGACGAGTATTACTGGCGCTATCAGCGTCCGCGGCCGGTTATCCGGGTCATTCCCAACGATCCGCCGCAGGATGAAGACAATTGGGATGATTGGGACAATTGAGGCTCTCTGAGGCCGAAAAAGCTGCCTGCGTTTTGCGGGGGCCGCTTGCAGGCCTCGCGGGCTGTAACCGATCATCGGTTGCGGATACGTGGCCGGACGGCCGTCCCCGTATCCGCAACCCGCGGTTTCACGCCTACCAGCCGAACAGCACGGCCGCTCCGCTTTGCCCGTTGCCAGCCTGCGCGACGTTGGCGTCGGTGTTTCTGCCGAACTGGAAAATGCCGTAGGAATTGTCGTTGCCGTCCTGCCGCAAGGTAGCGGAATGTCCGCTGCCCTCCTGTCGAATTATGCCGAGGTTGCCGGCACCGTCCTGACCTATGCCGGCGCGGTTGTTTCGTCCGAGCTGCCGGATGTGGGCACCGTTGCGCAGTCCGCGATAGACCGAAAAGGCGCGCAGGCCGAGATCGAGCGCACGCGCGTCGCGGGTCGTCCGAGGCGAGTAATAAAACCCGATCGAACCGCCCGCCTTTGCCGGTACGGCAACAAGGGGCAAGCCGATGGCCGCGGCGAGCGCGGTGGCGTGGACGAGCTTTGCGATCTGGCGGTTCATGATGCCTCTCCTTGTGGCTTCGATCATTTGATGAGCCACAATTGCACAGCGAAGCTGAACCGTGACGGAAGGGGTCGTTCAGCAGCCGTTCAAGACTGGGGCGGTCAGCCTTCCCGGAAATGAAGGAGGGCCCCGGTCGCCCGGGGCCCTCCTTTCGATCGGCCGGGACAGCCGGCGCTCAAGTCGCGCCGGGCACCTGCTTGACGCAGCTGACGCTAGTCCCGCCGGCGGTCACTTTCAGCTTGACCTCGTAGGCAGCGCCATTCGCTCCCAGGCTCATCCGGCCGAGTGACGCCGGATTGCCTGCACGGGCTTCGAAGGCGCCGCCCTGCCGGATGTTGGCGGAGCCGGACGTGCCGCCGCCGGAGACGCTGACCGTGTAGGTGCCGTTGGTGCCCTTGTCGGCATATACGATGGGCTCAATAAGGATGGCGTCTCCTTCAATCGTATCTCGTATTTCGCATCGCAGCGGCCCGGAACTCGAGCCATCCTTGCCGGCCGTCGCGCCGGCGGCGCCGGCGGCGATCACGGCCAGGAGCGTGGCCGATGCCACTGTCTTTCGCTTGTCCAGTCTAGTCATGGGTGATCTCCTCGCCTTGTCAGGATGGCGGCCGGCAACACCGTTGCCGGCCGTCCACGGTTCAGGGGCAGTCCTGAACGAAGGCGGCGACATTGCCGCTGCCGCCCTGGCCGACGTCGGCGTTGCATCCGTGGCCGACCTGAACGCCGGCGGCGATGTTGCCGTTGCCGTCCTGCGTCAGGATCGCGGTGTGGTTCGAGCCGAACTGGCCAATGCCCGCGGCGTTGCGGTTGCCGTACTGATAGGTCGCGCCGTAGTTGTTGACGCCCTGCTGACCGATCACCGACAGGTTGCGATGGCCATATTGCTGGCCGATCGCGCTGTTGAAGCGGCCATCCTGGTGGAAATGGATGCGGTTGCGGTAGCCATGCTGGGCGCCGCCTGCGGAATTGCGCCAGCCATATTGTTCGATGTTCACGTCGTTGGCCAGGGCGGGCGCGATGGTCGCGAAGCCGACGACGGCGGCAAGGGCTGCGGTGATGATTGATGAACGGGTCATGGGACTTCTCCTTCGATGCGGCAGGGGACCGCAGTTGACGATCCCTTTGTAGGAGGGTGGCCCGGAACGGAGGCTGAAGGCTCCATTCAGCGAAAATTCATGATCGCTCCGCTCCTGGCCTCCGGAGCTGGCGCATCCCGCCATTCGGACTTGGCAAAGTCACAGTTCAAGAACGTCTTGCCGCCGAGGAGTCTGGACCGATTGTCAGCAGGGGAGAGTTGGCGCCGTTGGCGCACCGAATCTTATGCGGCGGAAAACAAAAGTGATTTCCGGGCCATCCTGAGATGCAAGGGTGTTCGCAGCGGCGGGCGGAGCCGGCACGGCGGCGGCTCGCAAAAAATTCGGCTGGTGGAGCTGAGGGGGATCGAACCCCTGACCTCATCATTGCGAACGATGCGCTCTCCCAGCTGAGCTACAGCCCCGTTCCAGCGGATCGGCTTTTATCGGTCGCGGTCGTTTGCTGTCAAGGCGAAACGGTTGGCCTGACGCGATGCTCCGAGACCGGCGGGCCTTGCCGGTTCGGCGCGCAATGGCTACATGTCGGCGACAATTTGGAGACCGGCATGATCGCCCTCATTCAAACCATCGTCATGGCGCTCGACCTCTACTGGTGGATCATCATCGCCTCGGCGATCTTTTCCTGGCTCTATGCCTTCAACGTCGTCAACTCGCGCAACCAGTTCGTCGACACCGTCGCCAACATGCTCTACCGGCTGACCGAGCCGGCGCTCAGGCCGATCCGCCGTTTCATGCCCGATCTTGGCGGCATCGACATCTCGCCGATCATCCTTCTTTTGATTATCTTCTTCATCCGGCAGTTCCTGCTGACGACCGTGCTGTCGCTGGTCGTCTGAGCCCAGTCGATGAGCGCGCCGTTTCGCCCGCGCAGCGACGGCATCGACCTTTTCGTGCGGCTGACGCCGAAAGCCGCGTTGGACCGGATCGACGGCGTCGAGACGGCCGCCGACGGGCGCAGCCACCTCAAGGCGCGTGTGCGCGCCGTGCCGGAGAACGGCGCCGCCAACACGGCGCTGGAAAGGATGATCGCAAAGGCGCTGCGTGTTCCGTCGTCAGCCGTTTCAGTCATTGCCGGGGGGACGGCGCGGCTGAAGACGCTGCGTATCCGGGGCGATGCGGTTGAGTTGGCGAAAAGTGTCGAGGCACTTTCCGGCAGCTGAGATCGCATCCATTAGACTATCGCCGGCTCACCTCCCCCGTTTGCGGGAGGGCGCTATTTGGCAGACCCCGCTATGGCAAAATGCCGAGGCGGACCGCAGATGACTACGCTCCGCCGCCTGAGGCGCGGCGGGCACTGACGAGAAAAACCGCTAGGTCTGGCTGGTTATAGCAACCAGTCTGTCACGAAGCCGGGAATGTGGGCGCCGTGTTGGTCAATTGCGCTCGTCGCATCGGCCGGTAGAGTGACGTCCGCATGAGGCGCAAAGTGATCGCCGGCGGCAGGATGATCCGGAACTACCGCTGCAAGGGCCGCATCGAAGGCGGCTGGCGGCAGGTGGCCTTTAGCCTGGTCAGGTAGCGCGTTGAACACGCCATCCGGCATTGGGAATGAGGCTGTTTTACCCGGCATGATCGTCCTCCAATCAACCCTCAACTCACATTAGACTCAGCTAATATTGAAAGACAAGATGGTCGACGGAGTCGGCTGGCGACTGCATGGGCGCGAAATGCTCAATCGCCCAGCGGCAGCTTCGGATCATCAACCTTCAGCGTGTTCACGCTCTGCTTGATGCGGCGCAGGTTCTCCAGCACTTTCGGCCCGCGCGATTCGGCCACCGCGGTGGCGATCATGTCGAGGATGGCAAGCAGCGCGTAGCGCGACGAGGTCGGCTTGTAGATGTTGCCGTCCTCGAAAGGTTGCAGCAGGATCACCGTATCGGCGACCTTGGCCAGGCCTGAGTCCGGCGCGGTGATGGCGACGGTCGCCGCGCCATATTGCTGCGCGACCTCGACCGCCTCGATCACCGAACGCGCGAAGCCGGAGACCGAGAAGGCGACCAGTGTGGTTTCCGGCGTCGCGACGGCGGCATACATGCGCTGCAGCTGGCCGTCGGTCTGGGCAAGCGCCGAGAGGCCCAGCCGGAACAGCCGGTTCTGCATCTCGGTCGCCATCATCGAGGAGATGCCGCCGGAGCCGATGCAGAGGATATTGCCGGAACCGGCGATGCGGGCGGCCACACTCACCAGCACGCTCATGTCGAGGTTTTCGCTGGCGCGCTGGATGGCGGCGATCGCCGCCTCGGTGATGGCGGAAGCGATGCGCTGCTCGCGCGCATCGCGGCTCAGCGGCTCCGGTGACAGATACTGGCCGCCGATGGCGATCGCCTGCGCCAGATAGAACTTGAAATCGCGCAGGCCCTCGCAGCCGAGATTGCGGCAGAAGCGGGTCACCGTCGGCTCGCTGACGCCGACGCGCGCGGCAATCTCCGAGATCGCTGCCTTGGAGGCGAAATCGAGGTCGGAAAGTACCAAGCCCGCCAGCCGGCGGTCCGACTTGGTGCCGTCCTGCGAGATCAATTGCAGGCGGGTGATGATGTCGGCTGGCGTCTTCATCTTGCTGTCTTCATGTCTGCTCGTTCACAGCGGCAGGCCCGTCGCCTTGTCGAAGAGGTGGATGTTGCGCGCCTCGACGGTCACCGGCAGCCGGTCGCCGGGCTTCACTCGCAGCCGGTCGCGGAATACGGCCCGCACCGTGTCGCCGCCGACCGAGCCATAGACATGGGTTTCGGAGCCGGTCGGCTCCACCACGTCGACGTCGATAGCGATCGCGTCGTCCGCTGCGCCGATGATGAAATGCTCGGGGCGGATGCCGGCCTCGACCGTGTCGCCGCGCGAGGAATCCTTGCCGTCAAGCGCCAGCCGGCCGCCGCCCGTGGTCTCGAACCACGATTTGCCGTCCGCGGTCTTCAGCGCGCCGGAAACGAAGCTCATCGACGGCGAGCCGATGAAGCTGGCGACGAACTTGTTTGCCGGCTTATCATAAAGCTCCAGTGGCTGCCCGACCTGCTGGATGCGGCCGCGGTCCATCACCACGATGCGGTCGGCCATCGTCATGGCCTCGATCTGGTCGTGGGTGACGTAGACGATGGTCGACTTCAGCCGCTGATGCAGCGCCTTGATCTCGGTGCGCATCTGCACGCGAAGCTGGGCGTCGAGATTGGAGAGCGGCTCGTCGAAGAGGAAGACCGAAGGCTCACGCACGATAGCGCGGCCCATGGCGACGCGCTGGCGCTGGCCGCCGGACAATTGCCTCGGATAGCGGTCGAGATAGGAGAAGAGGTTGAGCACGCCGGAGGCCTTCTTCACCTTGTCGTCGATCGCCGCGCGGCTTTCGCCTCGGATCTTCGGGCCGAAGCCGATATTTTCGGAAGCCTTCAGATGCGGGAACAGCGCATAGGACTGGAACACCATGGCGATGTTGCGCTTCTGCGGCGGCAGGTCGTTGGCGCGCGTGCCGCCGATGATAAGGTCGCCGGAGGTGATTGTCTCGAGCCCCGCCAGCATGCGCAGTAACGTGGACTTGCCGCAGCCCGACGGGCCGACCAGCACGACGAACTCGCCGCTTTTGATCTCGAGGTTGATGTCCTCGAGAATGCGGTGCTGGCCGAAGGATTTCGACAGGTTGCGAAACAGGACATCGGTCATGGTCACGCTCCCAATATGTCGTCGATGAAAGGCAGGTAGCCGGCCGTCAGTCCGGCGTCCACCGGCACCACCGCGCCAGTTATGCCGGAAGCGCGGTCGGAGGCAAGGAAAGCCACAGCTTCGGCCACTTCCGACGCATCGACGATGCGTCCCAGCGGATAGAGCCGCTTCAATCGGCCGAGGATTTCGGGATCCTTGGCCAGGCGATGGTCCCAGGCGGCGGTGCGGATCGAGCCCGGGCAGACGACATTGGCGCGCACGCCGCTGCGGCCGAGCTCGACGGCAATCGCCTTGGCATAGGCGTTGATGCCGGCCTTGGCCGCGGCGTAAGCCGGATTGCCGAAATGCGCGATGGCGTTGACGGAGGAGATGAAGACGACGCTGCCCGAGCCGCGCCCGGCCATCGCCTTGATCAGCGGATCGGCGAAATTCATCACCCCGGTCAGGTTGAGGTCGAGCTCCTGCTCTATTTTGTCCGCCGTCAGCGCCTCAATCGTCTCGGCGCGGGTCCAGCCGGCATTGTTGATCAGGATGTCGGGGACGCCGTCCTTGTCGAGCAGGGCCGGGATCGCTGCTTCGATCGAAACCCGGTCGAGCAGGTTGAAGACGTGGCGCGATGCGATCAGGGGGCTCGCCAGCGCTTCGGCCGACTGGTCGCAGCCGACGACACGCGCGCCACGCTCGGCCAGAAGCGCCACGATCGCCGAGCCGAGGCCGCCGCCGGCGCCGGTGACGATGACCGTCTTGCCCTCGAAATCGGCCTTTGAAACCACGGCGCGCGCTCCTCCGCAATGTCAGACAGGTGACGGTACGCTACCCAACGAAATGTAATTAAGCAACATGATAAACTGCTTGCGTGGCGCAAAATGATGGATAATGTAGGAAAGTCACATAATCCTGAGCCCACCGGGGCCAGGCGCGAATGCGCATCAATGGGAGAGATCAGATGAGCCTTGCGAAATGGACTGTCGGCCTGTTGGCCGGAATGAGCATGCTGGCGCTTGCCGCACCGGCCGATGCGGGCGAGGTGCGGGTCACCGTCGCCGAATACAGCGCCAAGACCGGCCCCTATTTCGAGGAGGTGAAGAAGGAATTCGAGGCCGCCAATCCGGGCATCACCATCAAATATGAGGTGGTGCCGTGGGATGTGCTGTTGCAGAAGCTCACCACCGACATCACCGCCGGCACCAATGCCGACCTTTCGATCATCGGCACGCGCTGGCTGATCGACTTCGTGCAGCAGGATGTTGCCGAGCCGCTCGACAGCTACATCACCCCCGAGTTCAAGGACCGCTTCATCGACACCTTCCTGCAGCCGTCGGTGATGAGCGGCCACACCTACGGCCTGCCGATCGCCGCCTCGGCGCGCGCCATGTATTACAACAAGGAGCTGTTCGAGAAGGCCGGCATCGCCAAGCCGCCGGCCACCTGGACCGAGCTGCAGGAGGATGCGCGCAAGATCAAGGCGCAGGGCGCCTTCGGCTTCGGCATGCAGGGCAAGGAGATCGAGACCGACGTCTATTACTATTACGCGATGTGGTCCTTCGGCACCGAGATCCTGAACAAGGACGGCACATCCGGTCTCGGCACGCCCGGCGCGCTTGAGGCCGCCAAGCTCTACAAGTCGATGATCGACGAGGGCCTGACGGAACCCGGTGTGACCTCCAACAACCGCGAGGACGTGCAGAACCTGTTCAAGCAGGGCAAGGTCGGCATGATGATCACCGCGCCGTTCCTGTCCAACCAGATCAAGGAAGAGGCGCCGAAGCTGAAATACGGCGTCGCCGCCATCCCGGCCGGACCGACGGGCGCGCGCGGCACCTATGGCGTCACCGACTCCATCATCATGTTCAAGAACTCCAAGAACAAGGACGAGGCCTGGAAGCTGCTCGACTTCCTGTTCACCAAGGAGCAGCGCGCCAAGTTCACGCAAGGCGAAGGCTTCCTGCCGGTGAACAAGGAAGAGGCGAAGATGGACTATTACGTCAACAACGCCGACCTCGCCGCCTTCACCGCATTGCTGCCAGACGCGCGCTTCGCGCTGGTCATCCCGGGCTGGGAAGAGATCGCCCAGATCACTTCGGATGCCATGCAGAAGATCTATCTCGGCAGCGCCGAGCCGGAAGCCGCTCTGAAGGATGCCGCGGCCAAGGCCAATGGGGTGCTGAAGAAATAGGGCGTCACTCCCTGCGCCCCGTGGCGCGCCCCACCCCGTCGGGGCGCGCCACATCCATTAACGCGCCACATCTATTAAAAAGGTATGCAGCGGTTCTCCGCGGCAATGGCAAAGACCGACAGAGCAATCTCTCCGGACAAAGGACAAATCGTCGATGTCGGCGCCGCCCCTGATTGCCCTGCCGGGCATTTCTCCCCGTATAGTGACGAGGAGAAAGGGGCTGGCCGCAACGCTGGCGCATTTCCTGCCACGTTGGCGATTGGCGAAATCGGCGGCGACTGCGTCCCTCTCCCCGTCACTATACGGGGAGAGGATGCCGGCAGGCAGGTGAGGGGCAGCGCAAACGCTGGCGAGGAATTCAAATGCGGGGACGTGCCTTGAGCACCGATGCCACTGCCACTGATATTTATCCGCAACACGGTACAAGCCAGCCGATGCAAAGCCGGATCCTGCCCTATCTGCTGACGCTTCCCAGCCTGTTCCTGGCGGCGGTGGTGATCTTCTGGCCGGTCTGGGACCTTGTCCAGATCTCGACGCATGATGTGAATCGCTTTGGCCAGCTGCGCGACTTCAGCGGCCTGGCCAATTTTTCGGCGCTTGCCGCCGATCCGGATTTTGTCGCGGCGCTGTGGCGCACCGGCCTCTGGACCGTGCTGGTGGTCGGCGGCGCGCTGCTTCTGTCGATCCCGGTGGCGATCATCCTCAATACGGACTTCTACGGCCGCGGGCTTGCCCGCGTCATCATCATGCTGCCCTGGGCGGTGTCGCTGACCATGACGGCGGTGGTCTGGCGCTGGGCGCTCAACGGCGAAAGCGGCATGCTGAACTCGGCGCTGATGAAGCTCGGTCTGATCAGCCAGAATATCCAGTGGCTGGCAAGCGCCGAAACTGCTTTCCCGATGCAGGTGCTGATCGGCATCCTGGTGACGGTGCCGTTCACCACCACGATTTTCCTCGGCGGCCTGTCGTCCATCCCCGACGATCTCTATGAGGCGGCGGCGCTCGAAGGCGCAATGCCGTTCCAGCAGTTCCGCGAGATCACCTTTCCGCTCCTAAAACCCTTCATCAACATCGCGATCGTGCTCAACACTATCTACGTCTTCAACTCCTTCCCGATCATCTGGGTGATGACGCAGGGCGGGCCGGCGAACTCCACCGACATCCTGGTCACGCATCTCTACAAGCTCGCCTTCCGCATCGGCAAACTGGGCGAGGCTTCCGCGGTGTCACTGGTGATGTTCGTCATCCTGCTCATCTTCACCATGATCTATGTGCGGCTCGCCATGCGGGAGCAGCGCGTATGAAAAACGGCAAGCTGAGACGCACGATCATCGCCTGGCTGCTGCTTGCGCCATTGATCGTGGTGACGATCTTTCCCTTCGCGGTGATGTTCCTCACCGCGGTCAAGCCGCGGCCGGAAGTGCTCTCGCCGACCTGGTGGCCGAGCGAGTTCCGCTGGTCGAACTTTGCCGACATGTGGGTGGCGACCGGCTTCGGCCAGGCGCTCGTCAACTCGCTCTACGTCTCGGCGTTGGCGACAATCGGCGCCATCTTGATCTCGGTGCCGGCGGCCTATGCCATGTCGCGCTTCCGCTTCGGCGGTTACGGCGCGTTCCGCCAATTCCTGCTGATCTCGCAGATGATCTCGCCGATCGTGCTGGTGCTCGGCCTGTTCCGGCTGATGGCCGCCTGGGGCCTGGTCGAGAGCACCACGGCGCTCGGTTTCATCTACATGGCCTTCAACGTCGCCTTCACAGTCTGGATGCTGCAGAGCTATTTCGACACCATTCCGCGCGATCTCGAGGAGGCGGCCTGGATGGAGGGCGCCGGCCGCTGGCTGACGCTGCGCAAGGTATTCCTGCCGCTCTGCCTGCCGGCGATCGCGGTGACGGCGATCTTCACCTTCATCAACGCCTGGAACGAGTTCGTGGTGGCGCTCACCATGCTGCGCAGCCAGGAAAGCTACACGCTGCCGATCCAGGTTTTCTCGCTGGTTGCCGGCCGCTATACGATCGAATGGCACCATGTCATGGCGGCTACGCTGCTTGCGACCCTGCCGGTGGCGATCCTCTTCATCTGGCTGCAGCGCTACCTTGTCCGCGGGCTGGCGCTTGGGGCCGTCAAATAGCAATTCCAGGAAAGTGCGTCGCGGAATTCCCTCCGGAACTGCGAAAAACAAAACAATTTCCCCAAAAACGGAGGTTTCATGCGCATCTTCACCGCCTCGCTGGCGACGGAAACCAACACCTTCTCGCCGGTGCCGACCGACCGGGCCTCGTTCGAGATGGCCTTCTATGCGGGCCCCGGCAAGCATCCGGAGACGCCGACGTTGTGCTCTTCGCCGATCGTGGCGCTGCGCCGGCACGCCGCAGCCGAGGGCCTGACCGTCATCGAAGGTACCGCCACCTGGGCGGAACCGGGCGGCCTGGTGCAACGGCAGACTTTTGAGGCGCTGCGCGACGAGATTCTTGGCCAGCTAAGGGAAGCGCTGCCGGTCGAGGCTGTGATCCTCGGCCTGCATGGCGCGATGGTGGCGCAAGGCTACGACGATTGCGAAGGGGATCTGCTGGAGCGCGTGCGCAGCATCGTGGGGCCGAAGGTGGTGATCGCTTCGGAGTTCGATCCGCACAGCCATTTGACGCCGAAGCGCGTGGCGGCGTCCGACATCATGGCCTATTTCCTCGAATTCCCGCACACCGATTTCTACGAGCGCGGCGAGCATGTCGTCGAGCTCGGCCTGGCGGCGGCGCGCGGCGAGATCAAGCCGGTCATCTCGACCTTCGACTGCCGCATGATCCAGGTGCTGCCCACCAGCCGCGAGCCGATGCGTTCGTTTGTCGACAAAATCAAAGCGCTGCACGGCAAGGACGGCGTGCTGTCGGTCTCGGTCATCCACGGCTTCATGGCCGCCGACGTGCCAGAGATGGGCACACGCATGCTGGTCATCACCGACAACGACAAGGAAAAGGGCGACCGGCTCGCCGAGACGCTGGGGCGCGAGCTCTATGACTTACGCGAAAAGACGGCGATGACGATGCTGTCCGCCTCGGCCGGCATCGAGCGGGCGCTTGCCGTGCGCGCCGGGCACAAGGACAAGCCGGCGGTGATCGCCGACATCTGGGACAATCCGGGCGGCGGCGTGCCGGGCGACGGCACCATCGTGCTGCGCGAGTTGCTTAAGCGCGGCATCAGCAAAGTCGGCGTCGCCACCATCTGGGATCCGATCGCGGTGACATTCTGTCATGCCGCCGGCGAGGGCGCGGTCATCGATCTGCGCTTCGGCGGCAAGGCTGGACCGCAGGCCGGAGAGCCGATCGATGCGCGCGTCACGGTGCTGAAGGCCGTCAGCGAAGGCTGGCAAAGTTTTGGGCCGAGCCGGGTGACCTTGGGGCCGTCAGCAGTGGTCCGTATCGAAGGCACCGAGGTCGATGTCATCCTCAACACCAACCGCACGCAGACCTTCGAGCCGGACATCTTTTCCAATATCGGCATCGATCCGCTGGCCAAGGACATCCTGCTGGTCAAGTCGACCAACCATTTCTACGCCGGCTTCGCGCCGATCGCCGCCGAGATCATCTATGTCACAGCGCCGAGCTCGTATCCGAGCAATCCCGCGGTCACGGATTACAAGAAGCTGAACCGGCCGATCTGGCCGCGGGTGAAGGACCCGTGGCAAGCTCCCCCTTCTCCTCTCATGTGAGGGGGAGAGGGGAAGAAACCGCTCAAGCCGCCTGCGGCTCCGGATCGAACGCCGGCCGGCTGGTGTTGATGAGCAGCGAGATGCAGGCCGCGGCAATGCCCGTCATGCCGGCGATCAGGAAGGCCAGCTCGTAATTGCCCTGCAGTTCGCGCATGGTGCCGCCGAAGGCAGCCGCCGCCGCCGCGCCCACCTGGTGGCCGGCGACGATCCAGCCGAACACGATCGGCCCGCTGCGGTCGCCGAAGGCTTCGTTGGCGAGCCTCAGCGTCGGCGGCACGGTGGCGATCCAGTCGAGCCCGTAGAGCACGGCGAAGATGATCAGGCTGACCGCCGAGAAGCCGGAATAGGGCAGGTAGATCAGCGACAGGCCGCGCACGGCGTAATAGACGCCAAGCAGCTTGCGCGGATCGAAGCGGTCGGTGAGCCAGCCCGACAGCGTCGTGCCGATCAGGTCGAAGACGCCCATCATGGAGAGCAGTCCGGCCGCCTGCACCTCGCCGATGCCCATGTCGCCGCAGAAGGCGATGAGATGCGTGCCGACCAGACCGTTGGTGGTGAAGCCGCAGACGAAGAAGGTGGCGAAGAGATACCAGAACACCCGGGTACCGGCTGCCCGGCGCAGCGTGTTGAGCGTATGCGTCAGGAAATTGCCCTGCGAGGCGGGCGACACCGGCGGCACGTCGTCGGCGTCGGCGCCGTAACGCACCTGGCCGATGGAGGCCGGGCGCTCCGGAACCAGCAGGAAGACGATCGGCGCGAGCGCTGCGGTTGCGATCGCCACCGCGATCGCCACCGGCTTCCAGCCGCCGGCCTGCGCCAGCGAGGCGATCAGCGGCAGGAACACCAGCATGCCCGTGGCGCTCGAAGCCGACATCAGACCCATCATCAGGCCGCGATTGGTCTTGAACCAGCGATTGACGATCGTGGCGCCAAGCACGCTCGCCACCGCGCCCGAGCCGATGCCGGAAAACACGCCCCAGGTGATGAAGAGATGCCACGGCTCGGTCATCAGCAGGCTGAACGCGGTCGAGCCCGACATGATGAGCAGCGCGGCAAGCAGCGTGCGGCGGAGCCCGATGCGCTCCATCAGTGCGGCGGCAAACGGACCGGTGAGGCCATAAAGCAGGATGCCGACGCCGGCGGCCATCGAGATCACGTCGCGGCGCCAGCCGAAGCTCGCCTCCAGCGGCAGCATCATGACGGAGGGCGCGGAACGCAGTCCCGCGGCGATCAGCAGGCAGAAGAAGATGACGGCGACGACGACAAAAGCGTAGCGCTGGCCAAACGGGCGGGACTGGGCTATCATGTTACTGACCGGTACGTTGCAAATGGATGGTCCCATACATACGTACCGGTCAGTAACATTGTCAAGCGAGTTTGTTGAATGCCATCGGACAATAAAATTGAAGCGTCGACGAACGAGGCTCCCGCCGCGCCGGCGCGCAAGGCTGCCGACAAGATCCTCGGTGTGGCGCGCGACCTGTTCTATCGCGAGGGCATCCGGGCGATTGGCGTCGACGAGATCGTCAAGCGCGCCGGCGTCACCAAGCCCAGCCTCTACCGCAGCTTTCCGTCGAAGGACGAGCTCGCGGCCTCGTATCTGCGCCAATACGACCGCGAATTCTGGGAGCGTTTCGACCAAGCCGTCGACGCGCATCCGGGTGACCCGCGCGCCCAGATCATCGCCTTCCTCACCCGCGTCGGCAGACGCACGCAGAGGCCGGACTATCGCGGCTGCGGCATGACCAATGCGGCGGTCGAATATCCCGAACACGGTCATCCGGCGCGCGTCGTCAGCGAGGCCAACAAGCAGGAGCTGCGCCGGCGCCTGCGCGCCATGGCGGCGGCGATGGGTGCCGCAGACTCGGACACGCTCGGCGACGGCCTGCTGCTCCTCATCGAGGGCGCCTATATCAGCGGCCAGCTCTTCGGCCTCGGCGGCCCGGCGGCATCGGTCGCCCGCAATGCCGACCTCCTGATCGAAGCCAGCTTGAAGAAATAGGGATTGACGGTACGCTCAGGCGCCTTCCACCGGAGACGGTCGCCATGCGTGCGCTTCTGATCCCGCTTGCCTTCGCCGGCTTTTGCCAGGCGGCGCATGCCGGCGACATTTCCAGCGCCTACACCGATCTCGATTGGAAGAAGGACTGCGTAACCTATGCGCAGGCGCAAGAAGGCGACGGCGACTGGGCGAGCCTCGCCTGCTCCGGCTATCGCGGCTACCCGGTGCTGGTCGGCTACGACGATGCCCGCGAATCCGTCTATTACGGTTTTCCCCCCGACGACATGACCGCGGTGTGGGAAAGCTTCTCCGCCCTCAATTCCTCAGGACCCAAGGTCGAGTGGCGCATCGAGACGAAAGGCGATGTCGCCATCCCCTTCGCCGTGATCCATCGCCGCTCGGTCAGCAATCCCGAAGACGAGAACAAGCCGACCGAGGTGCTGGTCGTCGCCAAGGTGGCGCAGCCGGAGGAACATGAAGGCTGCACTGTCGGCCTTGTGCTGGCCACCGGCAATCCTCAGGCCAACGACCTGGCGCGCAAGCTCGCCGACGAGAAGGCGAAGGGTTTCGCCTGCGGCAAGGACAAGCGCGAGGTGATCGGCAACGTCCCCGACTTCGGCCGGGTGGACAATTAGCCTATTTGGCTGCCTTGGCCCGCGCGATCGCGTCGACGATCATCTTCTTGGCATATTTGGAATCGTGCCAGCCCTCGATCTTGACCCATTTGCCGGGCTCGAGGTCCTTGTAGTGCTCGAAGAAATGCTGCACCTGCTGGCGGGTGATTTCGGGCAGGTGCGTGTATTCGGTGACGTTCTCGTAGCGCAGCGTCAGCTTCGGCGAGGGCACCGCGATCACCTTCTCGTCCTGGCCGGCATTGTCTTCCATGATCAAGACGCCGATCGGCCGTACA
The DNA here is from genome assembly GCF_033977205.1 of Mesorhizobium album. Classification (NCBI taxonomy): domain Bacteria; kingdom Pseudomonadati; phylum Pseudomonadota; class Alphaproteobacteria; order Hyphomicrobiales; family Phyllobacteriaceae; genus Mesorhizobium; species Mesorhizobium album. Next base: position 106,471 of record NZ_JAVIIW010000006.1, read on the forward strand.
TTGATAACGCAGCCCGGCACCAGCGCGCGCGTGTTGCAGACCAGCACGTCGATCGGGTCGCCGTCGCCCGACAAAGTGTGCGGCACGAAGCCGTAATTGCCGGGGTAGCGCATCGAGGTGTGGAGGAAGCGGTCGACGAACAGCGTGCCGGCCTCCTTGTCCATCTCGTACTTGATCGGCTCGCCGCCGATCGGCACCTCGATGATGACGTTGATGTCCTCGGGCGGGTTCTTTCCGGTGGGCACGGCTTCGATACGCATGGCTCAAATCCCTCTCAATCTTGCGAGACCGATAGCGGGACACGCGTCATGGTGCAATGCGGCGAATGGTGCTGAGCGCTAGTGGAAGCGCACAGTTTGTGATGGATTGTAACCTGATGCATGTCGCCCAAAAAAAGCGCAGCGGTTTTGGGAGAACGACATGCATCAAACAAAGACCTAAGGCGAGTCACCGCGACGCGCCTTAGGCGGCGCCCGTCATTCCCAGACGAAGGCAACCTTCTTCAGCGCCTTCTGCTCGAAGACCTCAACGCCTTCGGCGACGTCGCGGCCGCCATTGCCGGCATAGAAAGCGAGCGCATTGTAATTGTCTTCCAGCGCCCACACCACCAGGCCTCTGAGCCCGTGGTCTGCAAGGCGCGTCCGCGCCGCCTTGAACAGCCGGCTGCCGAGCCCGATGCCCTGATATTCCGGGCGCAGGTAAAGCTCGTAGATCTCTCCCTGTTGCCTGAGCTCGCGGGCGCGGTTCTTGCCGATCGTGGCATAGCCGGCAATCGTGCCGCCGATCTCAATCACCAGAACGGTTGCCGCCTTGCGAATCGCGTTCGCCCACCAGTCGGGACCGCGGCGGTTGATCATGGCCGTCAGGGTGCGGTGCGGAATGATGCCCGAATAGGCGCCGCGCCATGCCTCCTGGTGCACCTCGGCGATGGCGTTTGCGTCGCGAAGGTCGGCTTTCCGGATGTCGATCGTCAGCGTGTTCATGATTTGTTAACCATAGACCCGCTTCGCACGCTTGCAAAGAGTCCGCACTGTCGCGGCCGGGCTTTCGCACAGCCGAACATGCGCAACCGCGAGCCAGGTTTTCTCAGATTTCGACGAGGTGGTCGTCCAGCTCGTTGATGTCGCCGGCGGTAACGGGGAAGTGTTCGGCAAGCACCGCGCCGACCGATTCGATCGCCTTGACGAAACCGTCGGCGAGGCGATCGTCGCCGGCGTGCCGGGTCAGGTCCCGCACCACGCCGTCCCAGACATGCTGGCCGACCTTGGCATCTATGCCGCTGTCGGCGACCACCTCGGCATAGCGCTCGGCGATCGAGACGAAGATCAGCACACCTGTGCGGGCCTGGGTGCGGTGGACGTTGCGGGCGAGAAACTGCCTCAGCGCATTGGCATGCGCCGCTTGGTAGCGCAGCCGTCTTGGCACAAAATGGATGCGCAGGCCCGGCCACAGCCGCAGCAGGGCAAGCACAGATGCCAGTGCCAGCAGCTCGGCCAGAACGAAATGCGGCAGCCGTATGGTCAGCCACCACGTCTCCAGCCCGTAAGCGACGACGAGGCTGGCGACGAGCATGCCGATCGTCGCCAGGAAAGCGGCCGCAAAGAAATAGCGGTCGCTGGATTGCGCCACAACGCAGTAGATTTCGCCGTCGGTCTTTGCCTCGGCGCTACGGATCGCATCGGCGATGCGCTCATGATCCTCAGGGCTGATCGGTCGCGTCGCCATAGTCCCTCACCAGCTTCCCGAAGAGCCGCCGCCGCCCGACGATCCCCCACCGCCGGAGAATCCGCCGCCACCGCCGCCGGAGGACCAACCTCCGCCACCCGACGACCAGCCGCCACCGCCGGAGGACCGGCGGCCCGGCTCGAAGGTCATGCCGAGCCAGCGATAGCGGCCGGGGCCGATCTTCTGGCCGAAGATCGGCGGCAGGATCGTCAGCGCTATGCTGCCGAAGAAGATGAGCACCCAGATGGAAATGAAAACGGCGAAGAACAGGTTGTCGGAATTGAAGGGCGCCTGCTCGTTGCGCTTGCCGCGCGCCTCCAGCTCCTCCGGATTGCCCTCCAGCACCATGATCATGTCGTCGACGGCCTTGCTAATGCCGCCGGAGAAGTCGCCGGCGCGGAAGGCCGGCACCATGTCATTCTCGATGATCAGCTTGGTATGCAGGTCGGTCAGCGTGCCTTCCAGCCCATAGCCGACCTCGATGCGCATCCTGCGGTCGTTCGGCGCGACCAAAAGCAGGACGCCGTTGTTCTCCTTGGCCTGACCGAGCTTCCAGAAGCGGAACAGCCGGTTGGCGTAAGGCTCGATCTCCTCGCCGCCGAGGCTGGGGATTGTGGCGACGACGATCTGGTCGGAGCCCTTCTTTTCGAAATCGGCAAGTTTTTGCGTCAGCGCCGCGCGTGTGCCGGCGTCGATGATGCCGGCATTGTCGACCACGCGGCCGGTGAGAGCCGGGAGATCGGCGGCGAGCGCGGCGAGGGGGAGAAGGAGGAAGAGAAGGCTTAGCAAACCGCCAATGAAGGCGTTCCTGCGCACCCCCCTCTGGCCTGCCGGCCATCTCCCCCGCAAGGGGGGAGATTGGCAGCTTCGCCGCCGGCCATCTCCTTCAGACGCCGAAAATTGGCGAAAGGACAGATGACGGCCAATCTCCCCCCTTGCGGGGGAGATGTCCGGCAGGACAGAGGGGGGTGGGACGGAGTGCAAGGTCGGCAGGCTCGATCTACTAGGTCAGCTCACCCGCCCTGCTTCGTGCCGAAATTCACCTTCGGCACCTGCAGCTTGTCTTCTTCGACGGTGAAGTTCGCGAAGGGCTCGTTGCCGCGGAACCAGAAGGTCGCCCACAGCACCGACGGAAAGGTTTTGAGCGTCAGATTGTAGTCCCTGACCGCCTGGATGTAGTCGCGGCGGGCGACCGCGATGCGGTTCTCCGTGCCCTCGAGCTGCGCCTGCAGCGCCAGGAAATTCTGGTTGGCCTTGAGGTCGGGATAGTTCTCCGACACCGCGATCAGCCGCGACAGCGCGCCCGTCAGCCCGGCCTGGGCATCCTGGAATTTCTTGAAGGTTTCTGGATCCTTCAGCGTGTCCGGCGTGACCGTGATCTGCGTTGCCTTGGCGCGCGCCTGGACGACGGCGTCGAGCGTGTCCTTCTCATGCGAGGCGTAGCCCTTGACCGTCTCAACCAGGTTCGGGATCAGGTCTGCGCGGCGCTGGTACTGGTTCAGCACCTCGCTCCAGGCCGCCTTGGCGTTCTCCTCCGCCGTCGGGATGGTGTTGTAGCCGCAGCCGGCAAGCAGCGGCAGCACGAAAGCCATCATCAGCAAGGCGGGCAGGTTCCTGAAAGCGGAGGGTAAGGAAAGGCGCTCGGCGAACATGATTTGGTCCCCTCGACAGACGTTGCGTGCGAAGCATTACCACAATCCGTGCGCAAGGAAATGACTTGGGTCAAGACGTCGCCTCGGTCCGGGCCGTGAGCCCTGTGAATGGTCGCGCGAACAGGCTAAGGTCCGGGCGGGAAAGGACATTTGCCATGGCCGAGCGCCGGGACGACGAGAAAGAATCGCGCCGCATCCTCGAGCGCGTGGCGCGCGAGACGACGCCGGGCGGCGCATCGTTCATCGCCCGCACCGCCAGGGGCGCGCGCGATCACGTGACCGCGGCGGATGCCGACCGCTCCGATCCGATCGAAGTTTGGGGCACCCGCATTGGCCGAACGCTCGGCCTCATCGTCGCCATTGGGCTCTTGGCCTGGCTGGTGTATGTCGCCACGCAGGGTGGCTAGGAACATATTTCCATGAATGCAGAAAAAACCGACGCGCCGCGCGCGGTCATCGTCATCTCCAGCCATGTCGCCCGCGGCTCGGTAGGCAACCGCGCCGCGGTGTTCGCGCTGGAGACGCTGGGCTTTCCGGTCTGGGCGGTGCCGACCGTCATCCTGCCCTGGCATCCCGGCCACAGCCGCGCCACGCGCATCGTGCCGCCGCTCGACCAGTTCAAGGCGCTGATGGCCGATCTGGAGCGCGCGCCGTGGCTGGGCGAGGTGAGAGCGGTGCTCTCCGGCTATCTCGGCGAGGCCGGCCAGGCAGAAGCCGTCGCCTCGCTGGTCGCTGCGGTCAAGGCCAAGACCCCGGGCGCCCTTTATGTCTGCGATCCGGTGATGGGCGATTCGGGCGGACTCTATGTGCCGGAGTCCACGGCCGCTGCGTTGCGTGACAGATTGATGCCGATCGCCGACATCGCCACGCCCAACCGCTACGAGCTCGGATGGATGGCCGGCGCGCCGCTGCCGGACATCAAGTCGGTGATGGCGGCAGCGCTCCATACCGGCCCCTCGACCATGCTGGTCACCTCGGCGCCCTCGATGATGGCCGGCGGCACCGGCAATTTCCTACTCGACGGCAGCCAGGCGCTGCTTGCCGAGCACCGCTTGATCGAGAGGCCGCCGAACGGTCTGGGCGACCTGACGGCCGCAGTCTATCTCGCGCGCATCCTTTCCGGCCAGCCGCCTCTGAAGGCGTTGCAATCGACCACGGCCGCCGTCTACGAGATTCTCGCCCGCACCGCCAAGCGCGGCGGCGACGAGCTGCAACTCGAGACCGACGCGCAGAGCCTGTCGCATCCGATGGCCATGGTGCAGCTTCGCCATCTCCTGCATCCCGGGCGGGACAAGCGGGCGTGATGCTGGCCGGCGTCGACGGCTGCAAGGCCGGCTGGATCGCCGTCCACAACACGGATGGCGCCGCGCCGTCGGTCTCAGTCTTCCCGAGGTTCCAGGCGCTGCTCGACGCGCTGCCAATTGCCACGATCGCCGTCGACATGCCGATCGGCCTGCCGGATTATTCCAGCCGGGGCGGTCGCGGACCGGAGGCGCTGGTGCGGCCGCTGCTCGGGTCGCGGCAGTCGAGCGTGTTTGCCATCCCTTCGCGCGCGGCGCTCTATGCCGACACAAGCGACTTCACCACCGTCGAAGCCTGGTATGCCGCGCACCGGCGGGCGAGCGAGGTGGCGATGGCGACCTCCGATCCGCCGCGCGGCGTTTCCATCCAAGCCTTCGGCATCTTTGCGAAGATCCGCGAAATCGACGCCTTGCTGATCGCGCGGCCGGATTTGCGCGGCCGCATCTTCGAATCGCATCCCGAAGTGGCCTTCTGCCGGTTGAACGGTGGTGCGGCGATGACGCTGCCGAAGAAGATCAAGGGCATCGTCAACCCGGCCGGCATGGAGGAGCGCAAGGCGCTGCTCTGCCGGCACGGCTACGAGAAGAGCTTTCTCGACCAGCTGCCGCCGAAGGGCGCCGCCAGCGACGACTTCCTCGACGCGGCTGCCATGATGCTGATTGCCAGGCGGATCGCCAGCGGCGAGGCGCGGCCTTCGCCCGACCCGCCGCTGACCGACCGTTTCGGCATTCCCGTCGCCATCTGGGCCTAGCCGGACCAAACACATCGCGAATGCGACGGAGCCGTCCGCGATTCGGCATTGCCCGCAGATAGCTTTTGCCGTTAGAGCCTTTCCCGCAATAGAACGCGCAGCCGCCTCCAACCCGGAAAGGGTCAAGACGCCGCCCCATGCCTCATCTCCCCGAACATCTGCTGACCGGCTATCGCAACTTCATGAACGGCCGCTATCCCGCCGAAAGCGGGCGCTATCGCTCGCTGGCACGCGAAGGCCAGGCACCCGAGACGATGATCGTCGCCTGCTGCGATTCCCGCTCGGCGCCGGAGGCGATCTTCGATGCCGGTCCCGGCGAGCTTTTCGTCTTGCGCAATGTCGGCAATCTGGTGCCGCCCTTCGAGCCGGACGGCGAATACCATTCGACCTCGGCCGCACTCGAATTCGCCGTGCAGAGCCTGAAGGTCAAGAACATCGTGGTGATGGGCCACGGCCGCTGCGGCGGCATCCGCGCCGCGCTCGACACCAATTTTGCGCCGCTCTCGCCCGGCGACTTCATCGGCAAATGGATGAGCCTGATCGCGCCGGCGGCGGAGACGGTGGCGGCCAGCACATTCATGACCGCGACGGAGCGTCAGACCGCGCTGGAGCGCATCTCGATCCGCTATTCGATCGCCAATCTCAGGACCTTCCCTTGCGTCTCGATCCTCGAAGGCAAGGGCAGGCTCACGCTCCACGGCGCCTGGTTCGACATCTCGACCGGCGAGCTCTGGGTGATGAACAAGGAGACCGGCGATTTCGAGCGGCTGGAAATGGACTGAGGCGGGATGCATCGCCATTTTCGCCACGCCGTCTTTGCCGCCGTCGCGCTGCTGATCTCGCTCCTTGCCGCTCGCGCCGACGATAGCGCGATCATCGATCGCTGGTATTCGGCTCTGCTGGCTGCCGATCGCACCGGGCTGTCGGCGCTGCTAACCGACGACGCGCGCATGACGCTCGAGGACCTTGGTGTCGTCCAGAGCAAGCAGGAATTCATCGACTCGATCGACCAGTGGCAGGACGCGGTCGCGGGCGCCGCGATCCGCCACCGCATCGAGAAGAGCGAGAACGGCGTGACGACGGTGATCGCCTGCTACGACTTCCCCGAAAACGACACGCTGATGCGCGAAACCTTCACCGTCGCCGACGGCCGCATCACCGCCAGCACCCAGACAGCGATCGCGCAGGACTGCAGTGCTTACTGAGTACAGAGCAATTCCAGAAAAAGTGCATAGCGGTTTTCCGTCCGGAATTGCGTAAACAGTTTGTTGCGCGGCGCGCGGCATCGCCCTACATCCGAGGCACCCCCGCCTCATCCAGCCCACCGGAATTGCTCATGTCATCCTCGAAAGCCGTCGACCTCGCCGCCCATCCGCTGACCCTTTGGCAAGGCCCGCTCGGCCTGCCGGATTTCTCTCGGATCGGCGACAATGATTTCGGCCCGGTCTTCGACGCGGCGCTCAAGGCGCACCAGGCCGAGATCGACGCCATCGCCGGCAACGGTGAAGCGCCGACCCTCGACAACACGCTGGCCGCACTGGAGCTCGCCGGCGAGCCGCTCGACCATGTCTCGTCGATCTTCTGGTGCCGCGCCGGCGCCCACACCAACGACACCATCCAGGCGCTGGAGCGCGATATTTCGCCGAAAATGTCGCGGCATTTCTCGGCGATCTCGATGAACGAGAAACTGTTCGCCCGCATCGACGACCTCTACCAGCGCCGCGAGAGCCTGAAGCTCGACCCGGAAACGCTGCGCGTGCTAGAAAAGACCTGGAAAGGCTTTGTCCGCTCGGGCGCGAAACTGGACGCCGAAGGCAAGAAGCGGCTCGCGGCCATCAACGAGGAGCTCTCCTCGCTCGGCACCAGATTCGGCCAGAACGTGTTGGCCGATGAGCGCGACTGGGCGCTGTTCCTCGACGAGGCCGACCTCGCCGGCCTGCCGGATTTTTTGAAGAGCGCGATGGCCGAGGCCGCCGAGATGCGCGGCCAGAAGGGCTGCTACGCGGTGACGCTATCGCGCTCGATCTACGAGCCGTTCTCGACATTTTCCGAGCGCCGCGACCTGCGCGAGGTCGCCTTCCGCGCCTTTACCATGCGCGGCCAGAATGGCGGCGCGACCGACAACTCGGATGTGGTACGCGACATGCTGAAACTGCGCGCCGAGAAGGCGAAGCTGCTTGGGTATGAATCCTACGCCGCGCTGAAGCTCGACGACACGATGGCGAAGACGCCGAAGGCGGTGCATGACCTGCTCGACCCGGTCTGGGAGAAGGCGCTGGAAAAGGCGGCCGCCGACCGGAAGGAATTGGAGCGGCTGGCGACCGAAGCCGGCAGCAACGAGAAATTCGCCGCCTGGGACTGGCGCTTCTACCAGGAAAAGCTGCGCGCCGAGAAATTCGCCTTCGACGAGGCGGAGCTGAAGCCTTATCTGCAGCTCGAGCGCATCATCGAGGCCTGCTTCGATGTCGCCACGAAGCTGTTCGGCATCAGCTTCGAGGAGAAGAACGGCATCGCCGCCTGGCATCCCGACGCGCGCGCCTTCGTGGTCAAGAATGCCGACGGCAGCGAGCGCGGCCTGTTCCTGGCCGACTATTTCGCGCGGCCGTCGAAGCGCTCGGGCGCCTGGATGAGCGCGCTGAAGTCGGGCTACAAGCTCGGCCACGGCGCGAAGCCTGTCATTTACAACATCATGAATTTCGCCAAGCCGCCGGCCGGCGAGGCGGCGCTGCTGTCGGTCGACGAGGCGAAGACTTTGTTCCACGAATTCGGCCATGCGCTGCACGGCATGCTGACCGACGTCACCTGGCCCTCGGTCTCCGGCACCTCGGTTAGCCGCGACTTCGTCGAATTGCCCTCGCAACTTTACGAGCATTGGCTGACGGTGCCGGCGGTGCTGCAAAAGCATGCGCTGCACGTCAAGACCGGCAAGCCGATGCCAAAGGACCTGCTCGACAAGATGCTCGCCGCCCGCACCTTCGGCGCCGGCTTCGCCACCGTCGAGTTCACCGCCTCGGCGCTGATCGACATGGCCTACCACGCGCGGCCGGATGCGCCGCAAGAGCCGCTTCGTTTCGAAACCGAAACGCTTGAAAAGCTGCACATGCCCGAAACCATCGCGATGCGCCACCGCACCCCGCATTTCGGCCATGTCTTTTCAGGCGACGGCTATTCGGCCGGCTACTATTCCTACATGTGGTCGGAGGTGCTCGACGCCGACGCCTTCTCGGCCTTCGAAGAGACCGGCGATCCGTTCAATCCGGAACTCGCCGAGCGGTTGAAGAAGAACATCTACGCCGCCGGCGGCTCGAAGGACCCCGAAGAGCTCTACACCGCCTTCCGTGGGAAGATGCCGTCGCCGGATGCGATGATGGTGAAGCGAGGGCTGGTGTAGCGCCCCTTCCTTCTCCCACAAGGGGAGAAGGGAAGAGCGGCCTGTTCATTGTTATCAAAACTTCATGGTTCCGAAATGCGCCTGAAACAATGAGGCCCGAGCTTGGCGGTCCCGTTCAATGCCATCCGGAGACAGCCATGAACAAGATCTCGTTGACCCGCCGCGCTTTCGTCACCTCGGCCAGCGCCTTTGGCCTTGTCGCCGCCTCCGGGCTCGCGCTGCCTTACTATTCCCGCGCCAATCAGCGCCCGGCCTTCACCCATGGCGTCCAGTCCGGCGATGTCGACGCGACCTCTGGCATGGTCTGGACCCGCACCGACCGCCCGGCGCGCGTCATGTACGAAGTGTCGACGACGGAAAGCTTCGCCGAGGCGACGCGGCTGGCTGCGCTCGATACGTCGCCCGCCAGTGACTACACGGTCAAGCGGCTGCTCACCGATCTCGCTTCGGACCAGGACATCTTCTATCGCATGGTCGCCGCCGACCTTTCCGACATCAACGCCGTCTCCGAGCCGATTGTCGGCCGCTTCCGCACCGCGCCGGCCTCGAAGCGCGACGTGCGCTTCGCCTGGTCGGGCGACACCGCCGGTCAGGGCTGGGGCATCGACGAGACCGGCATGAAAACCTACTCGACCATCGCCAAGCACACGCCGGACTTCTTCCTGCATTCCGGCGACACGATCTATGCCGACGGCGCCATGAAGGACGAGGTCGACCTGCCCGGCGGCGGCAAGTGGAAGAACGTCGTCATGATCGACGGCAAGCGCAAGGTCGCCGAGACGCTGGACGAGTATCGCGACCAGTGGAAATACAACATGATGGACAAGCACGTGCTGGGCCTCTCCGCCATCTGCCCGACCTTCTACCAGTGGGACGACCACGAGGTGCTGAACAACTGGTCGGATTCGAAGGATCTCAGCAAGGACGATCGCTACAAGGAAAAATCCATCCATGTGTTGGCGGCCCGCGCGGCGCGCGCCTTCCATGAGATGACGACCATCCGCTACGAGCCGTCGGAGCCGGGCCGCGTCTATCGCAAGATCGCTTACGGTCCGCTGCTCGACGTGTTCTTCCTCGACATGCGCTCCTATCGCGGCCCGAACGGGCCCGACAAGGAGGAGACGCTGACGCCGAAGTCGCGCATGCTCGGCGAACAGCAGACCAAGTGGCTGAAGCGGGAGCTGGCGAATTCGAAGGCGACCTGGAAGATCATCGCCGCCGACATGCCGCTCAGCCTTGTCGTCTGGGACGATGCGGCAAAGAAGGTTGGCTTCGAAGCGGTCAGCAATCACGACAATGGCGCGCCGAAGGGCCGCGAGCTCGAATTCGCCGACCTGCTCCGCTACATCAAGAATGCCGGCATTACCAACACGGTGTGGCTCACCGCCGACGTCCACTACACGGCGGCGCATTACTACAATCCCGACAAGGCGCAGTTCCAGGATTTCAACCCGTTCTGGGAGTTCGTTTCCGGCCCGATCCATGCCGGCACGTTCGGCCCCAATGAGCTCGACATGACCTTCGGTCCGGAGCTGAAGTTCATCAAGGCGCCGACCGCCGAGCAGGGCCAGAACCTGCCGCCGTCAGCGGGCCTGCAGTTCTTCGGCCTGGTCGACATCTCCGGCGCCACCGAACAGCTCACGGTGCGGCTGATGGATCGCGACGACAACGAGCTCTACAAGATCACGCTCGACCCGGTGCGGTCGGCTTAAAGGGGTCTGTTGCGAATAGTGAGCGAACGCTGGCGGGACAGCGCCCCCCTCTGCCCTGCCGGGCATCTCCCCACAAGGGGGGATTGGCTGTCACCTTTGCGTTTCGCCAATCTTCAACGTTGCAGGAATGAGCGAGGCGCCGAAATTGCTGATCTCCCCCCTTGTGGGGGAGATGGCCGGCAGAGGGGGCGAAGGATCGCTACGTTTGCCGTGTTCCTGTGCGGCAGGATCAATCCGGATAGCAGACCGCCGGAACGTTCGGCCAAACCGCGCTGTCGCAGTTCGCTGCCTTCTGCCGCTGCTTGAAGGCGGCGCTGACCGGGCCGGTGACGATCGGGTCGACGCCGTCGGGAGCGTCGGCGAACATCTGCTGCGCGGTCTTCGCGTCGGGCGGCTGGATGGGGTCGGCTTCCTTGAACGACGCCGCCGACTGCGCAGCACCCGCCGCAATGAGCACGCCAAGTGCTGCCCATGCGAAAACCGGACGCAATCTGGACACCTGATCGGTCATGAACATGAAATTGCCCGGCCCCTCAAAGGTTCCGCCTTTGGTTAACGGAATCATTTCACACCAAGACTTTTAAGAATCAGTGACCATGTATTTGGGGCGCGGCGTCCCCTTTCGCAAATGCGAAAAACCTTGTATGAGCCGCGCAACCGAAAAAGGCGGCGCTTTTTGGCCTGCTGCCTGCAACGCTCCCGAGACCAGACACATGAACCTCCGCAATATCGCGATCATCGCGCATGTCGACCATGGGAAAACCACCCTCGTCGACCAGCTCCTCAAACAGTCCGGCGCCTTCCGCGACAACCAGCGCGTCGCCGAGCGCGCCATGGATTCCAACGACCTCGAAAAGGAACGCGGCATCACCATCCTCGCCAAGGCGACCTCGGTTGACTGGAAGGGCACCCGCATCAACATCGTCGACACGCCTGGACACGCCGATTTCGGCGGCGAGGTCGAGCGCATCCTGTCGATGGTGGATTCGGCGATTGTGCTGGTCGACGCCGCCGAGGGGCCGATGCCGCAGACCAAGTTCGTCGTCGGCAAGGCGCTCAAGGTGGGCTTGAGGCCAATCGTCGTCATCAACAAGATCGACCGGCCGGACGCCCGCCACGTCGAAGTGGTCAACGAGGTGTTCGACTTGTTCGCCGCGCTCGACGCCACGGACGAGCAGCTCGATTTCCCGATCCTCTACGGCTCAGGCCGCGACGGCTGGGTGTCGGAGAACCCTGAGGGCCCGAAGGAGCAGGGCCTGGCGCCGCTGTTCGATTTGGTCGTCAAGCACGTGCCGGCACCGACGGTGCATCCCGGTCCGTTCCGCATGATCGGCACCATCCTTGAAGCCAATCCGTTCCTCGGCCGCATCATCACCGGCCGCATCGAGTCCGGCTCGCTCAAGCCCAACCAGGCGGTCAAGGTGCTGCACCATGACGGCACTCAGATCGAGACCGGACGTATCTCGAAAATCCTCGCCTTCCGCGGCCTCGAGCGCCAGCCGATCGAGGAAGCGCAGGCGGGCGACATCGTGGCGATCGCCGGCCTGTCGAAGGGCACTGTCGCCGACACCTTCTGCGACCCGTCGGTGACCGAGCCGCTGCATGCGCAGCCGATCGATCCGCCGACCGTGACGATGTCCTTCCTCGTCAACGACAGCCCGCTTGCCGGCACCGAGGGCGACAAGGTGACCAGCCGCGTCATCCGCGACCGGCTGCTGCGCGAGGCCGAGGGCAATGTGGCGCTGAAAATCGAGGAATCGCCGGAAAAGGATTCCTTCTTCGTCTCCGGCCGCGGCGAATTGCAGCTTGCGGTGCTCATCGAGACGATGCGTCGCGAAGGTTTCGAGATCGCCGTGTCGCGGCCACGCGTCGTCATGCAGAAGGGCGAGAACGGCGAATTGCTGGAGCCGGTCGAGGAAGTCGTCATCGACGTGGACGAGGAGCATGCCGGCGTCGTCGTGCAAAAAATGTCGGAGCGCAAGGCCGAGATGGTGGAGCTGCGCCCCTCCGGCGGCAACCGCCAGCGTCTTGTCTTCCACGCGCCGACCCGCGGCCTGATCGGCTACCAGTCGGAACTGTTGACCGACACGCGCGGCACCGCGGTGATGAACCGGCTGTTTTACGCCTATGAGCCTTACAAGGGAGAGCTGCCCGGCCGCACCAACGGCGTGCTGATCTCCAACGAGCAGGGCGAATCGGTCGCCTATGCGATGTGGAACCTGGAAGACCGCGGCCCGATGATCATCGATCCGGGCGTCAAGGTCTATCAGGGCATGATCATCGGCATCCATTCCCGCGACAACGATCTGGAAGTGAACGTTCTGAAGGGCAAGAAGCTCACCAACATCCGCGCCGCCGGCAAGGACGAGGCGGTGAAGCTGACGCCGCCGGTCCGCATGACGCTGGAGCGGGCGCTGGCCTGGATCCAGGACGACGAGCTTGTGGAGGTGACACCGAAGACCATCCGGCTGCGCAAGCTCTATCTTGATCCGAACGAGCGCAAGCGCTTCGAGAAGTCGGCCAAGGTGATGGGCGCCGCGTAAGGCTTTAGCCCAGGCAGTTACTGAGGGAGGGAGCAATGCTCCCTCCCTTTTCATTTCATCCGCATGCGGCCGAGACGATGGCATCGCGGTCGGGCTCGCCGGCAAGATCGATGCGGATCGCCGTGGCGTCACGCGGCGGCCTGCGCAGGTTTTTGGCGCCGTCCGGTTCGACAGCGAGCGTGCGCCGCTCTTCCCATGCCTGCAGCCTCGACCGCGAGATGCCGAGCTCGCCGCCAAGCAGGCGGTCGAGCCGCAAGGGTGTTGCGGCGTCGAGCCGGAGCTCAAGCCAAAGCGCGGTCGCACAGTCCGGCCTGCGATCCAGCAGCTCTTTTCGGACCGTGACGTCGGAAAATTCCTCGATCCGTCCGATCCGGCTCCGTAGTGCTGCGGCATCGAATGCATGACGCCGCATGAGCTCCGGATCATTGCTCTCGAGCGCAGTCAGAAGCACCGGGTCGATGTCGCGGCGGTTGCAGCGCTCCAGAATGGTTCGATTCCAGGAATTGTCGCAGCCGGTGCAGCGGTAGATCAGCCAGGCGTCGATACGCTTGCCGTTGGCATTCACACGAAATTTGCCGCTGCATCGGTAGGGTCTCACGCCGCCGCAGCGGTTGCAGTTGATGAGAGGTCGAGGCGCGATTGCGGGCGCAATCGCCCAGCGGATACGCAACAGTCCAGACATGCCGGTAGGCCCTTCCCGTCGGGAAGTCCTTCAGGTCGGCGATGTCCGAGATGCCCTCTTTGTTTGAGCATGATCTTTTCCGAAAACCGGATACCACTTTTCGGGATCATGCCGCGCGGGCACGGCGTGGCTAAGGCTGGGATGTTGGACGTCAGGCGTCGGCGGGTTGCGCTACGACGACGGCTCAGCAATGCCAAGCCGGTCTCGAAACCGCCGCCTGAAGAACACGTGAAATGATGCAGGTGCCGCCAAAGCTGCGCCTGCGGTGCTTTCGGGGGGTTGACGAGACCGGCGGTTACTGAGGCAAAGTGAAGCTCGAAATCGGCAAAAGGGTCGGCTCTTCTAGCCATGCGAAGGCGGGCAGGCAAGACCCGCGCTGCTCGCCTTCCCTCGCCGCGGCGATCGCGGACGCTCCCGCGCGCTACGTCATCTCGATGATCGGCGCGATCTCGACGCTGAAGGCTGGGTTCATGAGGATTGGGCAATCCTTGGCCTTGGCGACGGCATCGTCAATGTCCTTGGCCTCGACGATCGTATAGCCGGCGGTCGGGTTGCTGCCGCCATTGTTCTCGACCGTGCCGCCGGGCAGCACCATCTTCGACATGCCGACGGGATTGCCGCCGTCCACGACAGCGGAGCCCAGCTTGTCGTACCATCCGGTCCAGGCGTCCATCGCCGCTTTGCGCTCGGCTTCGTCGGTCGGCATCTTGCCGGAGCCGTGATAAACATAGAGAAATTTCGCCATGTTCTACTCCCTTATCGGCGGCGTCGAGCCAGGGGATGCGGCAGCGCCGCGTGGCGATGTGCGGCTGCGCCGCAATCCGATATGCGGCTGCGCCGCAATCATTGATATGCGGCTATGCCGCAATCGTTGATCATCGACCCAAACGGCCGGGCGGGCAATGAAAAATTCCAAGTTGCTAATATGAAGCCGGCGAGCGTCACCGCGCCATGGTGTGGTATTCGGGGTTCGGGCGCATGTCGACGGCAGAAGCCACGCGGTTCGACATGTTGAAGAAGGCGGCGGTGGAAGCGATGTCCCAGATGTCGCGTTCGGTGAAACCCGCCTCGCGCAACGCGGCGCGGTCGGCCTCGACGATCTTTGCCGGCTCCTCCGTCAGCTTGACCGCGAATTCGAGCATCGCGCGCTGGCGAGGGGACAGATCGGCGGCGCGGAAATTCATCACCATCATCTCGCCGAGCGCAGGCTCGCCGGAAAGCTGACGCACCGCCGCGCCATGCGCGGTCAGGCAGTAGAAGCAGTGGTTGATCGAGGAAACGACCACCGCGATCATCTCGCGCTCGAGCTTCGACAGGCCGGAATCGCCCAGCATCAGGTCGTTGTACATGTCGGTGAAGGCGCGCAGCTTCTTCTCGTCGAAGGCGTATGCGAGAAGCACATTGGGCACGAGGCCAAGCTTCTCCTCGCATTTGGCGAAATAGGCTTTCGTTGCCTCGCTGAGCTCCGCCTGGGCCAGATCGAGTGCGGTAATTCTGTCGGTCATGACCGTTCTCCTCGCAGGGCGACGGCGTCGGTTCGATTTTTCTAAAGCGTCGTCAAACCTTTGTCGCCAAACAGCCGTCATCTGCTACCATAGTCGCAAAAGCATGTGACGGGAGGGATTTCACATCATGGCCAGCCTGAAAACCGCGAGCCAGCCGAAAAAGACCAGCCAGACAAAAGGAGGCGCGGCAAAGGGGAGCGAAAGACCGGGCCGGCTCGTCGACTACCTTCTGGCCCGCGCGCCTGCCGAGGACATTGCGGCTTATGACGTTGCGGATCTCGAACGCGCCGGCGATCTCGCCGGTCATGCCGTGGCGAGGCACCGCAAGGGCGAGACGATCGTCGCCATCGACACCGAGTCCGGCGTGGTGCGCGAGGATAAGCCGATGACGGTGATCACCGTCGTCAACGACAACATGCCGTTCCTGTTCGATTCCGTCCTCGGCGAGATCACGGAGACTGCCGGCGAGCCGTTGCTGGTCACCCATCCCGTCGTCGTCGTCCGGCACGGCAAGGGTGGCGTCGAGGAAATCCTGGGCGACGGCGGCTTAGCCAAGGGAGACGAGAGCCAGGACCGGCTGAGCGTCATTCATGTCCACATCGGCCGCCTTCCTGCCGAGCAGGCGGAGGCGCTGGCCGGGCGGCTGAAGAAGATCCTGTCGCAGGTGCACGCGGCCGTCACCGACTGGAAGCCGATGCTTGCCCGACTCGACCAGGCGATCTCGGAATTCCGCTACGCGCCGGTGCCGCTCGACAAGCAGAGCGTCGCCGAGGCGATCGCCTTCCTCGAATGGCTGCGCGACGACAATTTCACCTTTCTCGGCATGCGCGAGTTCAAATATACCGGCGGCGAAAAGAGCGGCATGCTGGAGCGTTCCGACAAGCCTGGCCTCGGCATCCTGTCCGATCCCGACGTGCTGGTGCTGAGGCGCGGCACCGAGGCGGTGTCGACCACGCCCGAGATCCGCGCTTTCCTGCACGGTCCCGAGCCGCTCATCGTCACCAAGGCGAACGCCAAATCGTCGGTGCACCGGCGCATCTATCTCGATTATGTCGGCGTCAAGACCTACACCGCCAAGGGCACGCTGCTCGGCGAGCTGCGCATCGTCGGCATGTTCACCTCGACCGCCTACACGCGCTCGGTGATGAAAATCCCGTATCTGCGTTCGAAGGCAGAGACCATCATCGCCAAGTCGGGCTTCAATCCGAACGACCACTCGGGCAAGGCGCTGATCAACGTGCTGGAGAGTTATCCGCGCGACGAGTTCTTCCAGGTGCCGGTGCCGATCCTCAGGAAGCATGCCGAGGCGATCCTGGGCCTGATCGAGCGGCCGCGCGTCAGGGCGCTGGTGCGCGCCGACCAGTTCGACCGCTTCGTCTCGATCCTCGTCTTCGTGCCGCGCGACCGCTACGACAGCGTCGTGCGCGAGAAGATCGGCACCTATCTCAAGACCGTGTTCGAGGGCCGTCTTTCGGCCTTCTACCCGGCCTTCCCGGAAGGCGGGCTGGCGCGCGTGCATTTCATCATCGGCCGTTCCGGCGGCAAGACGCCGAAGATCGAGCAGGCGACCATCGAGGCGGCGATCCGCGATATCGTGCGGACCTGGGACGATGCGCTGCGCGAAACCGCCGCCGAGACCGGCGCGGACTCGGCGCTGACGGCAATCGCGGCGCGCTTGCCGGAAAGCTATCGGAACACTTTCTCGCCGGCAGTGGCGCTGGTGGACGCCAGACGCATCTCCGGCATCAGCGCGGCCAATCCGATTGCGATCGACTATTATCGCCACGCCGACCAGGAGCCGCATCAGGCAGCACTGAAAATCCACCACTTCGGCGACCCGGTGGCGCTGTCGCGTCGCGTGCCGGTGCTCGAGAACATCGGCTTCCGCGTCATCAGCGAGCGCACTTTCGAGGTCGGCGACGAGGTCTCCGGCAAGGTCTTCATCCACGACATGGAACTCGAGAACAGCTACGGCAAGCCGATCGACCTCGCCGACGGCGGCGCGCTGTTCGAAGACGCCTTCCTGTCGGTCTGGCGCGGCGATGTCGACAATGACGGCTATAACAGCCTGGCCCAGACCGCGGGTCTCTGGTCGGGCGAGATCACCATCCTGCGCGCCTATGGCCGTTATTTGCAGCAGGCCGGCATTCCGCAAAGCCAGGATTTCATCGCCGCAGCGCTCAACCGTTATCCCGAGATCGCGCGCGGCCTGCATCAGCTCTTCGTCGCCCGGCTCGGGCCGGAGGCCGACACAGAGGGCGTGATCGCCGCCAAGCACCTCAAGGCCAAGATCAAGGACGCGCTGGAAGAGGTTCCCAACATCGATGACGACACCATCATCCGGCGCTACCTCAATTTGATCGAAGCCTCACTGCGCACCAATCATTTCGTGGCCGATACGAAGGAGAAGGGGCAGTCGCTGGCGATCAAGCTCGACTCGCAGGCGGTCGACGGCCTGCCGGCGCCCAGGCCGTGGCGCGAGATCTTCGTCTACGGTTCGGAGGTCGAGGGCGTGCATCTGCGCTTCGGCCCGGTCGCGCGCGGCGGCCTGCGCTGGTCGGACCGCGCCCAGGATTACCGCACCGAGGTACTGGGTCTGGTCAAGGCGCAGCAGGTCAAGAACGCGGTCATCGTGCCGGTCGGCGCCAAGGGCGGCTTCTATCCGAAGAAGCTGCCGATGAGCGCCGGCCGCGACGCCATCTTCGAAGCCGGCACCTCGGCCTACAAGAACTTCGTCTCCAGCCTGCTTTCCATCACCGACAATATCGGCATAGACGGCGTCATCCCGCCGGCCGGCGTGGTGCGGCGCGACCAGGACGATCCCTATTTCGTCGTCGCCGCCGACAAGGGCACGGCGACCTTCTCCGATACCGCCAACGCCATTTCCGAGAAGCACAACTTCTGGCTGGACGACGCCTTCGCCAGCGGCGGCTCGGCCGGCTACGACCACAAGAAGATGGGCATCACCGCCAAGGGCGCGTGGGAAGCAGTCAAGCGGCATTTCCGCGAGATGAACCGCGACATCCAGGCCGAGCCCTTCACCGTCGTCGGCGTCGGCGATATGTCGGGCGACGTGTTCGGCAACGGCATGCTCCTGTCCCCGGCTACCAAGCTGATCGCCGCCTTCGACCACCGCGACATCTTCATCGATCCCGATCCCGACATGGCGGCCTCGCTGGCCGAGCGCCAGCGCATGTTCGCGCTGCCGCGTTCGTCGTGGCAGGACTATGACAAGTCGAAGCTGTCGGAAGGCGGCGTCGTTGTCTCGCGCAGCCAGAAGTCGATCACGCTGCCGCAGGCGGCGGCTGCCGCTATCGGGCTTGGCAAGACCACGGCGACGCCGGTCGAGATCATGAACGCCATCCTGAAAGCGCCAGTCGATCTTCTGTGGTTCGGCGGCATCGGCACCTATGTCCGAGCCTCCGGCGAGACCAACGCCGATGTCGGTGACCGCGCCAACGACGCCATCCGCGTCACCGCGCTCGACGTGCGCGCCAAGGTCATCGGCGAGGGCGCCAATCTCGGCGTCACGCAGCGGGCGCGCATCGAGTTCGGCATGAAGGGCGGCCGCTGCAATTCCGACGCCATCGACAATTCGGGCGGCGTCAACTGCTCCGACGTCGAGGTCAACATTAAGATCGCGCTGGCATCCGCCATGCGCAAAGGCTCGCTGGCGCGGCCGGCGCGCAACAAGCTGCTTGCCGAGATGACCGACGAGGTCAGCGCGCTGGTGCTCTCCAACAACTACCAGCAGACGCTGGCGCTGTCGCTGGCGCGCAAGCGCGGGCTGGCCGACATCGCGCACCAGGCCCGCTTCATGACGGCGCTCGAAGCGCGCGGCCTGCTCGACCGCGCGGTCGAGACGCTGCCCTCGCCGGCGGCGCTTGCCGAGCGCGAGGCGCGCGGCGAGCCGCTGACTAGGGCTGAGCTCGGCGTGCTGCTTGCCTATGCCAAGATCGTGCTGTTCTCCGACATCGTCGCCAGCGACGTGCCGGACGATCCGCATTTCGACCGCGACCTGATGGGTTATTTCCCGGAGCGCATGGCGAAGAAATTCGCCGGCGAGATCCGCGACCACCGGCTGCGGCGCGAGATCATCGCGCGGGTTCTCGCCAACGATCTCGTCAATCGCGGCGGGCCGTCCTTCGTCAACCGGCTGCAGGAGGCGACGGGTCGCACCGCGGCCCATGTCGTGAGGGCTTTCGCCTTGGTTCGCGACGGTTTCGCGCTGCCGGCGCTCTATCACGAGATCGACGCGCTCGACAACCAGATCGACGGCCAGGTCCAGCTCGACCTCTACCAGGCGCTCAACCGCCTCATCTTCGTGACCAGCGGTTGGTACCTGAAGAACGATGCGGGTTCGGCGCCGCTCAGCCAGCGCATCGGCGAACTGCAGGAAGCGCGCAAGGCGCTGGAGCCGAAGCTGGTGTCGCTGCTGCCCGCCTTCTCGCGCGAGCGGATCGAGGAGCGGCGTCACGACCTGTTCAAGGGCGGCGCGCCCGAGAAGCTGGCCGAGAAGCTGGCGCTCGCCGAAGTGGGGGAACTGATCCCCGACATCGCGCTCACCGCGCGCACAGCGAACGCCGATATCGTCGCCGCGGCCAAGGCTTTCTTCGCAGTCAGCGACGCCTTCCGTATCCCGCGCGTCGAGGAAGCCGCCCGCTCGATCACGCCGCCGGACTATTACGATCAGCTCGCGCTGTCGCGCGCGACCGACACGATCGGCACCGCGAGGCGCGGCATCGCGGTGGCGGCGCTCACCGGCCACGGCAAGGCGTCGGATCCGGTCGCGGCCTGGCTGGAGGCCGGCGGCGAGCGCGTCGCGCGCATCCGCGAGCGGCTGCAGGCGCTGACCGAGGGCGGCGAGATCACCGTGTCGCGGCTTTCGGTGGCGTCGGGCCTGATGACCGATCTGACAGGAATGTGAGCTTTACCCTCCCCCTGTGGGGAGGGTCGCTGCGAAGCAGCGGGATGGGGGTGCGGCGCCGCCCCCCACCCGGACCTGCGGTCCGACCTCCCCACAAGGAGGAGGTAGGGGCTGGCGCTCTTGTTCCTACTGATGCGGAAATCGGGGGCGGCAAACCAATAGGCACAGGCGCTTGCTTGTTCATTTGCATCGCTGCCCGAAAACATGCAGACATGGCGCGGGTCGCGGGCGGAGCGGACGATGCGGGAGGGGACATGGCCGAAGTAGCAGTGCAGCGGGCAACGGGGCGCGGCATCTGGGGCTGGATGTTCTTCGACTGGGCGGCGCAGCCTTTCTTCACGGTCGTCACCACTTTCATCTTCGGGCCCTATTTCGTCTCGCGCATGGCGAGCGATCCGACCACTGGGCAGGCCGCCTGGGGCTACGGCATCGCCGCTGCGGGTCTGGTCATCGCGGTGCTTTCGCCGGTGCTCGGCTCGATCGCCGACCAGACCGGGCCGCGCAAGCCCTGGATCGCCTTCTTCGCGGCGATCAAGATCACCAGCCTCACGCTTTTGTGGTTCGCCGCGCCCGGCTCAAACCCCTTCCTGGTCGTGCTTTTGTTCTCACTCGCCTCGGTGGCGGCGGAATTCTCGACCGTCTTCAACGATTCGATGATGCCGCGGCTGGTCCCGAAGGAAGAGATCGGCAAGATCTCCAACGTCGCCTGGGGGCTCGGCTATCTCGGCGGCATGGTGGCGCTGATCTTCGTCGTGCTGTTCCTGGCCGGTAATTTGGAAACCGGCAAGACGCTCATCGGCCTCGATCCGCTGTTCGGGCTCGATCCGAAACTGGGAGAGGACGCTCGCTTCACCGGACCGATGTCGGCCGGCTGGTATTTCCTGTTCATCCTGCCGATGTTCTTCTTCACGCCGGACGCCACCAAGGGGCTTTCGATCGGCCCGGCGGTGCGCGAGGGGCTGCTGGAATTGAAGTCCACGCTCTTCGAGGTGCGCAAGCGCGCCGGCATCTTCCGCTTCCTCGTCGCCCGCATGATCTACCAGGACGGCGTCAATGCGGTGTTGGCGCTGGGCGGCACTTTCGCGGCCGGCATGTTCCACTGGTCGATCACCGAGATCGGTATGTTCGGCATCATCCTCAACGTCGTTGCCATCTTCGGCTGCTGGATCGCGGCGCGCCTCGATACGGCGCTCGGCTCGAAGGCCGTGGTTCTGATCGCCCTGGTCATGCTGTCGGTCGCTACGCTTGGCATCGTATCGACCGGACCTGGCTTCACGCTGCTCGGCCTGGCCCCGCTTTCGACCGCCGACTCGGGCGGCATGTTCGGCACCGCGGCCGAAAAGGCCTACATCCTCTACGGGCTGCTGATCGGTCTGGCCTTCGGGCCGGTGCAGGCTTCATCGCGCTCCTACATGGCGCGCAGCGTCACGGCAGCCGAATCGGGGCGCTATTTCGGCATCTATGCGCTGGCCGGGCGGGCAACCAGCTTCCTGGCGCCGTTCCTGGTCTCGACGATCACGCTCGCCAGCGGCTCGGCCCGGCTCGGCATGGCGGTGATCGCGCTGTTCCTCGGCCTCGGCATGGCGATCCTGGTCGGGACGCCCTATCCGGCGGACAAGCCGCAGGAGTAGGGCGCTTTCCTTCTCCCCCTGTGGGAGAAGGTGGATCGGCGCGCAGCGCCGAGACGGATGAGGGGTGTTCCAGCTTGGCAAACGCGCTCTTCCAAACGGCGCACGGCGACTGGATCACCAACGCCTCATTCCGTCCAGCACCCCTCATCCGTCGCCTTCGGCGACACCTTCGCCCACAAGGGGAGAAGGAAAGGGCGCTCAATGCCTGAAGTGCCGCACGCCCGTAAACACCATGGCGATGCCGTGCTCGTCGGCGGCGGCGATCACGTCCTCGTCGCGCATCGAGCCGCCTGGCTGGATCACGGCGCTAGCGCCGGCTTCGATCGCCAACAGCAGGCCGTCGGCAAAGGGGAAGAAGGCATCGGAGGCGACGACCGAGCCCTTGGTCAGCGGCTCGGCAAGGCCGGCAGCCTCTGCGGCGTCCAGCGCCTTGCGGGCGGCGATGCGCGAGGAATCGACGCGGCTCATCTGGCCGGCGCCGATGCCGACGGTGGCGCCGTCCTTGGCATAGACGATGGCGTTCGACTTGACATGCTTGGCGACGCGGAAGGCGAATTTGAGGTCGGCCAGCTCGGCCGCGGTCGGCGCGCGCTTGGTCACCACCTTCAGCTCGAGATCATCGACCACCGCATTGTCGCGGCTCTGGACCAGGAGCCCGCCGGCGACCGATTTCACCACCGTGCCGGCGGCGCGCGGGTCGGGCAGGCCGCTGGTGACCAGCAGGCGCAGGTTCTTCTTGGCCGCGACGATCGCTACGGCCTCGTCGGTCGCGTCGGGCGCGATGATCACTTCGGTGAAGGTCTTCACGATCTCTTCCGCCGCCTCGGCATCGAGGATGCGGTTCATGGCGACGATACCGCCGAAGGCCGAGACCGGATCGCAGGAAAGAGCCTTGGCATAGGCCGCCTTCAGCGTCGCGCCCTCGGCGACGCCGCAGGGATTGGCATGCTTGATGATGGCGATCGCCGCCGAGCGGGCCGGATCGAATTCGCCGACCAGCTCGAAGGCGGCATCGGTATCGTTGATGTTGTTGTAGGAAAGCTGCTTGCCCTGCAGCTGCCTGGCTGTGGCGACGCCGGGCCGCTTGTCGCCGGAGAGATAGAAGCCGGCGCTCTGGTGCGGGTTCTCGCCGTAGCGCATGACCTGGTCGAGGCGGCCACCGAAGGCGCGCCAGGTCGGATGCTCGATCTCCAGCGTTTCGGCGAACCAGCCGGAGATCGCCGCGTCATAGGTCGCGGTGCGGGCAAAGGCCTTGGCCGCCAGCTTCTTGCGGAAGTCGAGCGACAGGGAGCCCAGATTCATCTCCAGCGCGTTGAGCACTGCCGCATAGTCGTCCGGGTCGGTGACGATAGCGACATAGGCGTGGTTCTTGGCCGCGGCGCGGATCATCGCCGGACCGCCGATGTCGATGTTCTCGACGATTGAGGCGTAGCCGGCGCCGGAGCGGCGGACTTCCTCGAACGGGTAGAGGTTGGAGACGACGAGATCGATCGGCTGGATGTGGTGGTCGTGCATCGCTTTCGCGTGCTCGGGATCGTCGCGCACACCAAGCAGCGCGCCATGCACCGACGGATGCAAGGTCTTGACGCGGCCATCCATGATTTCTGGAAAGCCGGTCAGCTCCGAAACGTCGCGGACGGCAAGGCCGGCCCCGGCGATCTCCCTCGCGGTGCCGCCGGTAGAGACCAGCTCGACGCCGGCGGCGGCAAGCGCCTTGGCGAAGTCGACCAGGCCGGTCTTATCGAAGACGGAAAGCAGCGCGCGGCGAACCGGAACGAGGTCTGGTGCCGGAATGTTCTTGGCGGGGACGGCCATGGCAGGCGGCCTTTCAAGGCTGATTGGGAAACGTCCGCGGGCCGTAGCATATGAGGCCCGGAAATCAAGCGCGCAACTTGGGCTCGCTTTGGCTCAGTTGTTTTCGGGATAACCGGCGATGCCGGTGCGCGTCAGTTGCCAGTGCACCTCGGCGATCTCCGAGGCCTTGAAGGCAAGCACGATCTGGCGGGTGCGGCGAGGCCCGCCGAGCCCGGCGAAATAGATCGATTCCTCGACCTCCGGCACCACTTCCGCGCAGGTGAACACCCATGTGTCGCCTTGCGTGGCAGCGAGCATCAGGCGGTCCTGCTCGTCCTGCAGCAGGCTGATGTCGGGATGGATGTGGAAGCGCACGGTGACGAAATCGCGGCCGTTGTTGCGGATCGCGGCGCCCCCGGGGCGCAGGAAGCGGTCGCGGCCGGTAAGCACATTGCCGTTGGTGGTCAGCTTCAGCTCGCGCTCATGCAGGAAGCCGAAGCGCGCAACATAGCCGTCGTGGCGGGCGACAAAGCCGTGCACGCCCTTCTGGTCAATGCGCCTGCAGGGCACGTGCTGCGGACCGCCGATCAGCGGCGAGCCGAGCAGGTCGCTGACCCGCTGCGAATGGCTGAAGCGCGCTGAGGACGTATCGTTGATGGTGGCGGTCGAATGCGCGGCGGTGGCGCGGGCGAGCGGCCGGAATTCGGCGGCGCCATAGGTATCGATGCCGGCATTGACGATGAAGTGCTGGCGCCCGGAGGAGAGCTCGAAGGCGAGGCAGCCGGCATGTGCGGCGTTGGAGACGTCGAGCGGCGGCGGCAGGCCGGTATCGGCGATCACCGTCACGCCGCCCATCGACAGGCGCTCATACCCGGAATGCGGCGCATGCAGCAGCGGCGCGCCGACCGTGTCGTCGTGACGCAGGATGGTGGCGATGCGGTCTTGAATGGTGGCGCCCATGCCGTTGAAGCGGGCAAGGCTGCCGTCCTGGTGGCGGAAGAAGCGCAGCGCCGGCAGCATGCGGTCGATGGCGTTGATCAGTGCCGGCGGCGGCGCCTCGGCCTGGTTGGCATAGGTCTGGCGCAGCGGCAGAAGGTCGGCCAGCAATTCCAGCACCGTCATCGGGTTGCGCGAGATGTGGCCGCCGTCCGGCAGGATCTGGTGGTCGAGCTCCTCGGCAAGGTTGCGCGTGGCGGCACGCAGCGCCGATGCCGGCGCCGGCAGCGACAGCGCGGCGAAGGCCAGCGCGGTGCGGGCTCGCAGCCTGTCCTTGCCGTCCGGCATCTCGCGCGCCAGCGACCGCAGATAGCGGACCTGCATGGCGAGCGATTTCAGGAAGGCACGGTAGAAGGGAAACTCGGCGCCCTGCAGCACGATCGAGGAATGCTGCAGCCAGGCGATCACCCGCTTGGCCGTCGTGCCCGGCTCCCAGGCGACGCCGGATATCTGGTTGCCGTGCATGGCGATCCAGTCGGAGACCAGCGCCCGTGCGTTGGCGGCGGCGAGCTCGGTGCCGGCGGAGCGCATGTGGCGCAGCCAGCGGAAGCCGTGCAGCGACTTTTGCCAGCCGCGGCTGGGCACGTTGATCTGGAAGGGCGACTTGCCGCCGGTCTCGACCATATGGCCGGACAGCGGATAGCGGCCATAATAGATCTCGAGCGCGATCTGCGGATCGGCGAGCCTGAGATCCGGCGGCGCGATCAGGACGCGCTCGGGCGTGCGGCCGGAATAACGCCAGCGATAGATGGGACCGGCGCGCAGGCGCCGGCGCGCCTTGCGCCAGAACTCCTTCGCGACAAGCGTCCAAAGACGCGTCGTGCTGCCGGCAGCAAGTGCCAAAGCCCCTCCTGATTGTCCTCTTGCCCCAAGCACAAGCTTATATGATTCAAGAACTTATGCGAAGGCGGATTTCGCCGAAGTGAGGCACTTCACGCGCCGCCGGCGGGGGCGTCCCCAAAAAAGCAAGTCTTGTGGGATAATGTCTTAGCCGACCCTTCTCATCCGCGCCGCAAAGAAACCGTCCAGGCCAGAAATCCCTGGAACGCCCAGCGCCAAGTCGGCGGGCGTGGTGCGTAGCGTGCCGTCAGTCGTGAGGAACGGGTCGAGTCCTGCGAAATCGCCTGGTTGGATCGGATCGGCGATCACACCCGGTGTCTCGGCAAGGAAAGCGCTAAAAAGTTTCTCGCCCTCGATCGGGTCGAGCGAGCAGTTGGAAAAGACGATCCGTCCGCCGGGTCTGACGAGTGTTGCGGCGTGTGTGAGCAACTTCATCTGGAGCGCGGCGAGCTTCTCGACATCGGCCATGGTCTTTGTCCAAGGCACGTCGGGGTGGCGGCGCACGGTGCCGGTCGAGGAGCAGGGGGCGTCGAGAAGCACGGCGTCGAAAAGCTCCGCCGGCCGGTAGTCGAGCAGGTCGGTCTGCACCAGCTCCGCCGCCAGGCCGAGGCGCTCGAGATTCTGCTTCAGCCGCGCCAGCCGGTTCTTCGAGGTGTCGACGGCGGTGACGTTCGCGCCGGCATGGATGAGCTGCGCCGTCTTGCCGCCGGGCGCGGCGCAGATATCGGCGACGCGCTGCCCCTCGATGTCGCCGAACAGGCGAGCGGGCAGGCTTGCCGCCGCGTCCTGCACCCACCAGGCGCCGTCGGCGAAACCGGGCAGATCGGTGACCGAGGACTGCAGCTTCTCGACGCGCACGGTGCCGGTCGGCAGCACGATGCCGCCCAGCTTCTCGGCCCAGAGGTCGGGGTCGGCTTTGACGGTGAAATCGACCGGCGCCTCATGGCGATGGGCGGCAAGGATGGCGCGCGCCTTGTCGGTGCCGTAGGCGGCGGTCAGCCGCTCGGAGAACCATTGCGGCGCCTCGCTGGTCGCGGCAAGCGCCGGCGCCAGCTCGGCGTCTTTGGCGCGAGCGAGCGAGCGCAGCACGCCGTTGACGAGGCCGGAGAAGCGCAGCGTGCGCGGATCGGACTTGGCATGGGTGACGGCAAGGTCGACGGCGGCGCTGTCGGGGATGTCGAGAAACAGGATCTGTGCCGCTGCGACATGCAGGATGTGCGAGAGCGCAGTGGCATTGGGTGGCAGCGGCCTTTCCAACCGCTTGGCCAGCAGGCCGGCAATTGTCATGCGGTGACGCAAGGTCGTGACCAGGATGGCGCGCACCAATGCGCGGTCTCGGGCATCGAGCGCCTTGTATTGCGGATGGCCGTGCTCGTTGTCGGTCAGGCCATCGAGCGGGGTATGCGCGTCGAGGACGGCGGCGAGCAGGCGCGCGGCCGCCTTGCGCGCGGCAAGGCCGGCGACATCCGGTGTCTGGCTTTGAAGCGGCTTCATCGGGTGAATGTTCGGTTAGCCAAATCAAGGACGGCACCGACAAAGGCATCTTTATTCCCTGCCGGGGAAGACAGCATCAGATAATCACTCTCTACAAGGCTAAGGTAATGGGAAATTTGGCCCGCAGATGCGCCTTCGACAACGAGACGCATGACCTGCTGGAGGTAGCTATCATACTCATCTTCTGGAAGGGGCTGAAATCCGAGCTCGTCGGACGTTGGAACGTTCGACATAGGTATGCCGATGGGGTTCCAGTGCTTGGCGCAAAGTAGGCGCATTTCCTCCAGCTGGATTGACCCGCTTTCCCTCTGTGCTCCGCTCAAGACCAGGGACCCTTGCGCCCGGCATTGCGCGGTCCGGTCGGGTTGCGGCCCCACGGATTGGGTCTTGGCCGCGCCGGTTCGGTTGGCGTGGCCTTGCCCCACGGCCCAGCCGGCGGCTCATCGGCCGCAGCCGGCGCCGGTGCCTCGCGCCGCGCAGGCTGCGCTGCACCGCCCATCTCGCGCGCCATCTGCTGCAGGGCGGCGATGCGGTTCTCGGTGCTAGGATGTGTCGAAAACAGATTGTCCATGCGCTCGCCGTGAAGCGGGTTGATGATGAAGAGATGCGCCATCGCCGGATTGCGCTCGGCGTCCGGGTTGGGAATGCGTTCGGCGCCGCGCGCGATCTTGTCGAGCGCCGAGGCCAGCCACAGCGGTCGGCCGCAGATCTCGGCGCCGCGCCGGTCGGCCTCGTATTCGCGGGTGCGGCTCACCGCCATCTGCACGATCATGGCGGCAAAGGGCGCCACCAGCATGGCCACCAGCACGCCGACGAAGCCGAACGGGTTGTTGTTGTCGCGGCTGCCGCCGAAGAAGAAGGCGAAATTGCCGAGCATCGAGATCGCGCCGGCGAGCGTCGCGACGATCGTCATGGTGAGCGTGTCGCGATGCTGCACATGCGCAAGCTCATGCGCCATCACCGCCGCGACCTCCTCGTCCGAAAGTTGACGCAAGAGGCCCGTCGAGGCCGCCACGGCGGCATTCTCGGGATTGCGGCCGGTGGCGAAGGCATTGGGCTGCGGCGTATCGATCTTGTACACTCTTGGCATGGGCAGGCCGGCGCTTCGGGCGAGGCCCTGCACGATCCGGTAATATCTGGGGTCGCTCCTTTCGTCGACCTCGAAGGCGCCGTTCATCGACAGCACCATCTTGTCGGCATTCCAGTAGCTGAACAGGTTCATGCCGGCGACGATCAAAAGCGCGATCATCATGCCGCCCGTGCCGCCGATCAGAAAGCCGACGCCCATGAATAGTGCCGTCATCGCGGCAAGAAGCATGGCGGTGCGAAGCGTGTTCATCATCTCATCCGTCTGGCGTGGTGGCGAATAGGGGTCGATCCTGCCCTTGCCATGGCTATATGATGGGAAAGGCCGGCCCCCGTTTCAATCGGCCCCCTGTTTTAATCGGCAAGAGATATCGCATGACCGAACAGCTCAGCAAAACCGAAGCCGCCGCCGCAGGCGACAAGCCGCAAAAGAGGCTGACGCCGGCTGCCGAACGCGCGCTGGCGGAGGCTGAGGCAAGGCGCCGCACGTATCGCCAGGCCGAAGCTCAATTGCCGAAAGAAGTCGGCGGCCGCGGCGGCAAGGAACCCGGCCGCTACGGCGACTGGGAAGTGAAGGGTCTTGCCAGCGACTTCTAAGAGGAATTCCTAAGAGGACTAGGCGGCGTCGCGTTGCGGCTCGACGACCATCCAGCCATGGTCGTCGAGAGCAATGCCAAGCGCGTCGTAAGTGGCGATGCTGGCGTGCGGCGTCACAATCGGATGGACGTGCGTGGCGCTGATCACCATCACCGAGGCGCCGGAAGCTTCGCCCGCCGCGATACCCGCAGGCGCATCCTCGAAGACAAGGCAATCGCGCGCCTCGACGCCGAGACGCTTTGCCGCCAAAAGGAAGCAGTCCGGCGCCGGCTTGCCGCGGGTCACGTCCTCGGCCGAAACCATCATGGCGGGAACCGGAATCCCGGCTGCCTCAATGCGCAGCAACGCCAGTTCGCGCGGCGCGGACGTGACGATCGCCCAGCGCTCGGGCGGTAGCGATTGCAGAAACGCCACCGCGCCCGGGATCGGCACGATGCCGTCGAGGTCGGCCGCTTCGGCCTTGAGCAACGCATCGGCCTCCGCGATCGGATCGACGCCGGGAAGCTTGAGCGCGGCGATTGTCTCCCGCGCGCGCCTGCCGTGGATCGTCGGCAGGAAGCTCGCGACGTCGAGGCCATGGCGATTTGCCCACTTAGTCCACACACGTTCCGCCGCCGCGATCGAGTTGAGCACCGTGCCGTCCATGTCGAAAAGGAAGGCGCCGAACTTTCTGCCTGCGAACATCTGTTACCTTGGGATCGTTTCGGGGAGGCGCGAAGCGCGATTGCACCGTAGCTTCGCCGGTGGCGTGTGGAAAGGGCAGGGGCCGGCATTTCCGCCCACCGCGGGAACGTCCGCGCCGATGCCGCCGTAAGCCGCGCAGTCTTGGGGACACGCGCTGGCAGTCGACCATGCGTGAAAGGAAAAGGCCGCCGCTTCTTGACGAAGCAGGCGGCCTTCCGTGTTTCCGTCCATGACGCGGCTCATGGCGGCGACCCTTCGGGTCACCCGCCGCGCTTCTCGCGCCTTAACGGGAAGACTGCTTCCCGGAAGTGCAATCCGCTGAGCTCACGTTATGGAAAACGAAATCACTCGACATCGGATCACCTCCTTTCGATTGGTTGAACACGGCCCAAAGAATGGGGTGCGTCGCGGCAAATGACAAGGTGCCGCGACGGAATGGCCAAGCGGGAAATCCTCGCAGTAGTGCATTTGCGCAACAGATCGGGATTGCGGTCCCAGGGTCAATTGGACGACAGTGCCTCGAGCAAGCGAGCGTATTCGACGCATCGGGAGGTGGGAATGAATGCCGCCGACAGGGCCGCACGGATCGTGCGAACGGTCGTCGAGACGCTGAAGCCCGGCTTTGCGGTCAGGCTGTGGACCGGCGAGCGGATCGGTCCCGCCGAGGGTCCGGTGCTTGCCATCAACGACCAGGACATCGTCTGGCAACTGGTTCGCCGGCCGACCTTCTCGACGCTGGTCGAGATGTGGATCTCCAAGACCGTCGACATCGAAGAAGGCACGCTGTTCGATTTCTACGCCGTGCCGTCCCAGGGCAAGCTCAAAACGAAGCTCAGATCATTACCGAAGATGGCGATCCTGCGCGACCTGCCGATGGTGTTGTTTTCGCGCAAGCAGATGATGGCGCGCACCGACCTCTCCGGGCGCAATCCTTATGTCAGCGGGTCGAACAAGGAAGCGATCCAGCACCACTACGACATCTCGAATGCCTTCTACCGGCTCTTCCTCGACGAGCGCATGGTCTACAGCTGCGGCTATTTCAGGGATTTCGCCAACGGCATCGATCAGGCGCAATTCGACAAGCTCGATCATATCTGCCGCAAGCTCAGGCTGAAGCCTGGCGAAAGGCTACTCGATATCGGCTGCGGCTGGGGCGCTATGCTCATCCATGCCGCGAAGAACTACGGCGTGGTCGGCCACGGCGTCTCGCTGTCGCAAGCCCAGACGGACCTTGCCCGCGAGCGCATCCGGGCCGAGGGTCTCGAGGACCGGATCACCATCGAGATAAAATCCTATACCGAACTCTCCGGCACTTTCGACAAGATCTCGTCGATCGGCATGTTCGAGCATCTGGGTCTCGCCAACCACGATGCCTATTTCTCGGCCGTCCATCGCCTGTTGAAGCCGGGCGGCATTTATCTGCACCATGCCATCACCAGGCGCAGCAAGGGCGACATCCGCAAGACGTTGCGCAAGGGGCCGGAATACAAGGCGCTGATCAAATACATCTTCCCCGGCGGAGAGCTCGACACGATCGGCATGACGCTCGGCAATCTCGAGGCGCATGGCTTCCTCGTCCATGATGTCGAGAACCTTCGCGAGCATTATCAGCGCACCTGCCGGCTCTGGGCCGAGCGGCTCCATGCGCGCTTCGACGAGGCGGTCGCCGAGGTCGGCGAGGCGAAAGCGCGGCTTTGGCTGCTCTATCTCACCGGCTGCTCGATCACCTTCGAACGCGCCTCGGCGCAGATTTTTCAGACCGTCGCCACCAAGCGTGCGCGGGGGCCGAGCGGCCTGCCGCCGACGCGTGCGGATTTGTATCGGTAGGGCGAAGGTAGGTTAGACGAGGCGCACCTCTGCGCCGACCTCGACGCGGGCCGGCCGGTCGACGGTGCAGTAGACGCCGAGATTATGGGCGTTGTGGCGCACCAGGTTGCGCAGGATGCCGGGGTCGTTGTCGAAGCCGTCCTGGGCAATGATGGTGAAGCCGCAGCGGCGGCAGGGCTCGCAGATTGTGAGCAGCAGATCGCCGACCGCGAGCTTGCGGCCGATCCATTCCGTCTCCGGGAAAGAGCCTTCGACCGGCTCCATGTCGACGACGATGTTGGGGCGGAAGCGGCTCGGATCCGGCACGCCTTGCGGATGCAGCGCCTTCAGCCGGGCCAGCGAGGCGGTGGTGAGCAGGTGGATCGGCGTCCTGATGTAGCGCTCGACGGTCAGCGGGCCGGCATAGCCCGCCGCGTTCTCGCGGAAGTACGGCCGGATCGAGGCCTCGAAGCCAAGGAATTCGGACACGGCGCGGTCGCTTTCAGGGCCGGGCGCCGGCAGCCAACCGCCGCCGGGCACGGCGACCTCAAGCCGGCGGTCTTCGCTGAGCCGCGAACGGATCAGCGGCACCTTGTGCCATTTCGAGTCCCGGTCCGGCCGGGCGATTTCGTTGTCGGAAGCATCGACCAGTCCGAACAGCCGGTCGCCGTCGACAGTTGATGTGCCGACAGAGATGGCGTCGAGACGCTCGCCGGCGAGCGAGCTCGCCGGATAGCGCCAGAGCTGGGCGACGGTGCCGAACGCCGCCTGGCCGGTCATACGGCCCTTTTGTTCTGCCGGTTGGCGACGAGGTCGTTGACCACGGCCGGATCGGCCAGCGTCGAGGTGTCGCCGAGCGCGCCGTAATCGTCCTCGGCGATCTTGCGCAGGATGCGGCGCATGATCTTGCCCGAACGGGTCTTCGGCAGGCCGGGCGCGAACTGGATCTTGTCGGGCGTGGCGATGGCGCCGATCTCCTTGCGGACATGGGCGACCAGCTCCTTGCGCAGATCTTCGCTCGACATCGTGCCGGCCATCAGCGTGACGTAGCAGTAGATGCCTTGCCCCTTGATGTCGTGCGGATAACCGACAACAGCGGCCTCCGAAACCTTGTCGTGGCTGACCAGCGCCGACTCCACTTCCGCCGTGCCCATGCGATGGCCCGAGACGTTGATCACGTCATCGACGCGGCCGGTGATCCAGTAATAGCCGTCTTCGTCGCGGCGGCAGCCGTCGCCGGTGAAGTACTTGCCCTTGTAAGTGGTAAAGTAAGTCTGCACGAAACGGTCGTGGTCGCCATAGACGGTGCGCATCATCCCGGGCCATGCATCGATGATGCAGAGATTGCCGTCAGCCGCCCCTTCGAGCACCTTGCCCTCACCATCGACCAGCTGCGGCCTGACGCCGAAGAAGGGGCGCGTCGCGGAACCCGGCTTGAGGTCGGTGGCGCCGGGCAGCGGGGTGACCAGGATGCCGCCAGTCTCGGTCTGCCACCAGGTGTCTACGATCGGCACCTTGGCGTTGCCGACGACGTTGAAATACCACTCCCAGGCTTCCGGGTTGATCGGCTCGCCGACCGTGCCCAGCACGCGCAGCGACTTGCGCGAGGTCTTCTTCACATGGGCGTCGCCGGCGCCCATCAGCGCGCGCAGCGCCGTCGGCGCGGTGTAGAAGATGTTGACCTGATGCTTGTCGATGACTTCCCAGAAGCGCGACTGCGACGGGTAGTTCGGCACGCCCTCGAACATCAGCGTCGTGGCGCCATTGGCTAAAGGTCCGTAGACGATGTAGCTGTGGCCGGTGACCCAGCCGACATCGGCGGTGCACCAGAAGATGTCGCCGTCATGGTAATCGAACACATACTGGTGCGTCATCGAGACATAGACGAGATAGCCGGCGGTGGTGTGCAGCACGCCCTTCGGCTTGCCGGTCGAGCCCGAGGTGTAGAGGATGAAGAGCGGGTCCTCCGCCTTCATCTTTTCCGGCTTGCACTCGGCCTTAACGGTCGCGGCCTCGTCGTGGTACCAGACGTCGCGACCCGGCACCCAGCCGGTCTTGCCGCCGGTGCGGTGCACGACAATGACCTTCTCGACCTTGGTGCCGGCCTTGGCGGCGATGTCGATCGCCTTGTCGGTGTTGTCCTTCAGCGGGATCGGCTTGCCGCCGCGCAGGCCCTCGTCGGTGGTGACGACGACGGTCGACTTGCAGTCGTCGATGCGGCCGGCGAGAGCGTCGGGAGAGAAGCCGCCGAAGACGACCGAATGGATGGCGCCGATCCGCGTGCAGGCAAGCATCGCATAGGCCGTTTCCGGGATCATCGGCATGTAGATGGTGACGCGGTCGCCCTTCTTGACGCCGTGCTTCTTCAGCACATTGGCGAAGCGGCAGACATGCGCGTAAAGCTCGTTATAGGTGATCTTCCTGTCATCGTAAGGATTGTCGCCCTCCCAGATGATAGCGGTCTGGTTGCCGCGCTTCTTCAGATGGCGGTCGATGCAGTTGTAGGAAACGTTGGTTTGGCCGTCCTCGAACCACTTGATCGAGACCTTGCCCTCGAAAGAGGTGTTCTTGACCTTGGTGAAGGGCTTGAACCAGTCGATGCGCTTGCCGTGCTTGCCCCAGAACTTGTCCGGGTTCTTCACGCTGTCGGCATACCATTTGAGATAGGTGTCGTTGTCGATCAGCGCGTTCTTCTTCCACGCCGGCTGGACGCGGTGGACTTGGACATCGGACATTCTTTGCTTTCCTCCCAAAACCGTCCCGTCGGCTTGACCGCCAACGGTCTCACGGCGATGCGACCGCGAAATTCGCGGCATTATTAACAGTTCCGCGCCGACGGCAACATTAGACGTTGGATTCGGGTGGCGGGATGACGCAGGGGCATCGCTGAATGCTGTCAGCACTCGCCATCCGCCGCTGCTAACCAACTGTTTTGGCGAAGGAAAAGCCGATTGCTATCAGCAAAAATCAATAGACAGTTAAGCAACTGAGCGCAGAATCGCGCGTTGGGAGCATAGGAGATCGATCCTAGGGGCCGCAAAATGCATGACCATTTCGAAATGGACCTGGTGCTCAGGGGCTATGGGCTGACCACGGCCAAGATTCTCTATCACTTGCCCGATCACCCGCACCTGCTGCAGAGCTACATCTGGCAGGACTACGACATCGCGCCAAAGTTTCCGGTGCTGATCCGCTTCATCGAGTTCTGGAAGACCAAGCTCGACGGCCCGCTGCACTCGGTCACCTACACACACCAGAAGCTGATCGCGCCGAACGAGTGGCGGAAGGTGGACGGGGAATTTCTGGTTCACTAGGAGCAGTGGCGCAGAAATTTTGACGGACAGTTTGGTACGGTTCGCTTGCGTTGCGACTAGCGAAAACGTCCATCGCTTCGTCATCCTCGGGTCTTCGCGACGCCGCTTCGCGGCTGCTTCGCCCGTGGATGACGAAGCTCGGAGGCTGAGGCTAATCCCAAATGTTCACGATCGCCCTGATAGGGACGGTCGCGACATAGTCACACCGCCGGCGGGTTGAGTCGGGTGAAACCTTCCTGACGTCGATAGGGGAAGTACGGATAAGGCGCGGTCACCGCGCTTGCCGCGTCGAGCGCCTTCATTTGCTCCGGCGTCAGCGTCCAGCCGACGGCGCCGAGGTTCTGTCGCAGCTGCTCCTCGTTGCGCGCGCCGATGATCACGGACGACACGGTCGGCCGCCGCAAGAGCCAATTGATGGCGACCTGCGGCACGGTTTTTCCGGTCTCGGCGGCGACGGTTTCCAACGCATCGACCACTTTGAAGAGATGCTCGTCCTCGACCGGCGGGCCGAAGCTTGCGGTATCGTGCAGCCGGCTTTTTTCCGGCAGCGGTTGGCCGCGGCGGATCTTGCCGGTCAGCCGGCCCCAGCCGAGCGGGCTCCACACTAGCGCGCCCACACCCTGGTCGAGGCCGAGCGGCATCAGCTCCCACTCATAGTCGCGCCCGACCAGCGAGTAATAGACCTGATGCGCGACATAGCGCGGATAGCCGTGCTTTTCGGCAAGACCCAGCGATTTCATCACCTGCCAGCCGGAGAAGTTGGAAACGCCGACATAGCGCAGCTTGCCCGCGCGCACGAGGTCGTCCAGCGTCGACAGCACCTCCTCGATCGGCGTCGCCGCGTCGAAGGCATGGAGCTGCAAGAGGTCGATATAGTCGGTGCCGAGGCGCCTCAGCGCCGCATCCACGGACCGGATCAGACGCGAGCGCGACGAGCCGTAGTCGGCCGGCCCTTCGCCCATCGGCAGCGCGGTCTTGGTCGAGATCAGCACGGCGTCGCGGCGGCCCTTGATCGCCTCGCCCAGCACTGCCTCGGAAGCGCCGTTCGAATAGACGTCGGCCGTGTCGAAGAGATTGACGCCCGCCTCCAGGCAGATGTCGACCAGCCGGCGCGCTTCGCTCGCATCGCTGTTGCCCCAATGGCCGAACAGCGGTCCCGAACCGCCGAAGGTTCCGGTGCCGAAGGAAAGCGCCGGCACCTTCAGGCCGGAAGCGCCAAGACGTCGATATTCCATGATCGTTCTCCTTGGATGTCGAAACGAAGGTGGGGTGATCAGCACCGGGCCGCGGCCGGCGCGGCGATCGGGCGGCCGCGCTCGAAGCGCAGCGCCAGAAGCACAACGGGCAGCGCCGCTAGTGGCACCAGGCCGGCGACCAGGGTGACGGCGCCGAGACCGGGGCCATGGTCGATGACGAAGCCGCCGAGCCAGGCGCCGATCGCATTGCCGAGGTTGAAGGCGGCGATGTTGAAGGACGAGGCGAGGCCCTGGCCGGCGCCCTTGGCCTTCTCCAGCACCCACATCTGCAGCGGGGCAACGGTGGCGAAGGCGGCCGCGCCCAGCAGGCCGACGGCGATCATCGCCGCGACCGGCTGGTGGATGGCGGCGGTCATAACGAACAGCACGGCCGAGAGCGCGACCAGCGTGCCAATGACCGTCGGCACCAGATGCCGGTCGGCGAGGCGTCCGCCAAGCAGGTTGCCCGCCACCAGCCCGGCGCCGAAGACGAGCAGGATCGGCGATACGGCGGCTTCGGAAAAGCCGCTGATCCGGGTGAGAATCGGCGCCAGATAGGTGAAGGCGGCAAAGACGCCGACCCAGCTCAGCACCGTGGTCAAAAGGCCGAGCAGCACCGGCCGGCGGCCAAGCGCGGCAAGCGCGCCTTCGGTGCTCTCATCCTCGCTCGCTGCAGCGTCGCGCGGCACCAACAGCGCTATCACGGCAAAGGCAATGACGCCGACGAGCGTGACGGCCAGGAAGGTCGAGCGCCAGCCATAGGCCTGGCCGAGCCAGGTGCCGAACGGCACGCCGAGGATGTTGGCGACGGTGAGGCCGGTGAACATCAGGGCAATCGCCGAAGCCTTCCGGTTGGGCGCGACAAGGCTGGTGGCGACGACCGAGCCGACGCCGAAGAAAGAGGCATGGGCGAAAGCGGTGAGCACGCGCGCCGCCATCAGCGTCCAGTAGTCGGGCGCCAGCGCACAGGCGAGGTTGCCGGCTGTGAAGACCACCATCAGGGCAAGCAGCAGCGTCTTGCGCTGCAGGCGGCCGGTGAGCGCGCCGAGCAGCGGCGCGCCGATAACGACGCCCAGCGCATAGCCGGAAATGAGCAGGCCGGCGGCCGAGATCGAGACGCCGAGATCGGCGCTGACGTCGAGCAGCAGGCCCATGATGACGAATTCGGTGACACCGATGCCGAAGGCGCCGGCGGTGAGGGCATAGAGGGCAAGTGGCATGACGGTGATGTGTCCGGTTGATCTGGAAGGACGCCAGTCGCGCGACCCGACCGCGAACATCGTGATCCGCCAAGCTGTGAACCAGCCTTGTATCAGGCACATTTTCTGTGAAATAGATTCACGAATGGCGAGACCTGAAATCAATCGTTCCGGCGAGATCGAAGTGTTCGTCCGCGTCGTCGAGGCGGGCAGCTTCTCGGCAGCGGCGCGGGCGTTGCGCATGACGCCTTCGGCGGTGAGCAAGCTGATCGCGAGGCTCGAAGCGCGGCTTGGCGCGCGCCTCATCAGCCGCTCGACGCGGCGGCTGCAACTGACGCCGGAAGGGGCCGCCTTCCACGACAATGGCGTGCGCATCCTGGCCGACCTCGATGCCGCCGAGCGCGGCGCGGCGGCGGGCGCCGCGCCGCGCGGCACGCTAAGGGTCAACTCTTACGTGCCTTTCGGCCAGCACCGGCTGATGCCGCTTCTGCCACGCTTCCTCGAACGCTATCCGGAGATTTCGGTCGAGGCGGTGCTGACCGACAGTGTCATCGACCTATTGGAAGAGCGCGCCGACGTCGCCATTCGCGCTGGGCCGCTTCGCGAGTCGCGGCTGGTGGCGCGCAAGCTCGGCCAGAGCCGGATGGTGGTGGTCGCGGCGCCCTCCTATCTCGAAGCGCTCGGCATGCCGCGCACACCGGCCGATCTCAACCGTCACAATCTGCTCGCCTTCGGCTTCGCGCGGCATATCGATGGCTTGCCTTTCATCGACGCGAATGGCGCGCCGATCGTCGTCCCGGTTTCCGGCAACGCGACGGTCAGCGACGGCGAGGCGATGCGGCTGGCCGCGTTGGCGGGAGCAGGCATCGCGCGCCTGGCGCGCTGGCATGTCGAACCCGATATTGCCGCCGGGCGGCTCGTGCAGTTGCTGGAAGAGTTCAATCCCGGCGACGAGGAGCCGACGCA
Source organism: Mesorhizobium album (assembly GCF_033977205.1). NCBI lineage: Bacteria > Pseudomonadati > Pseudomonadota > Alphaproteobacteria > Hyphomicrobiales > Phyllobacteriaceae > Mesorhizobium > Mesorhizobium album. The sequence goes on from NZ_JAVIIW010000006.1 coordinate 144,303, forward strand.
CGCCGTCTATATCGGCCAGGGCAAGCATCTGCCGGCGAGGGTGCGGGCCTTTCTCGACTTTCTCGCCGAGATGGTGCGCCTCTAAAGAACAAGCCGCGCACCCAGGGGAGGCGCGGCTTGCGAAAGTTTGACCCGTGTCGGGACAACTACGCCTTCGGCAGGAAGGGCGCCGGGCGGCGGCCGGCGCCCTGCCGCTCCAGCATCCAGCCGGGATATTCGGAGGGCAGCGCGCTCACCTCGTCGAGCCTCGCCAGATCTTCGGCGTCGAGCTTCAATCCGGTCGCGGCGAGGTTCTGCTCTAGCTGGTCCATGCGGCTGGCGCCGATGAGGACGCTCATCACGAAGGGCTTGGCCAGCACATAGCCCAGCGCCACCGTGGCGACGCCGACATGGTGCTTTCTGGCGATCTCGCGCATGACGGCGACCGCCGCCCAGGCGCGGTCCTCGTTGACCGGCGGGAAGTTGAAGGAGGCGCGGCGGCCTTCGCCATTGCCAGGCGCGCCCGGGCCGTATTTGCCCGAGAGCAGCCCGCCCGCCATCGGCGACCAGACCATCAGGCCGAGCTTTTCCTCGTTGAGGAGCGGCACGATCTCACGTTCGAGATCGCGGCCGGCGATCGAATAATAAGACTGCACCGTTTCGAAGCGGGCATAGTCCTTGCGTTCGGCGATACCGAGCGCCTTGGCGATGCGCCAGGCCTGCCAGTTGGAAACGCCGACATAGCGGACCTTGCCGCTGGAAACGAGGTCGTCGAGCGCCCTCAGCGTCTCGTCGATCGGCGTCACCGTGTCGGTGCCGTGCAACTGGTAGAGATCGATGTGATCGGTCTGCAGCCGCTCCAGGCTGCCGTCGACCGAATCCATGATATGGCCGCGCGATGAGCCGCGCTGGTTGGGGCCTTCGCCCATGACGCCGTGCACCTTGGTGGCGATGATCACGTCAGAGCGCTTGACGCCGAGATCCTTGAGCGACTGGCCGAGCAGTCGCTCCGATGCGCCGAAGGAATAGACGTCGGCGGTGTCGAAGAAGTTGACGCCGGCGGCGATCGAGCGGCCGACGATCTCGTTCACGCCCTTCTGGTCGAGGCTGGCGATCAGGCCCCATTGGGCGTTCTCGCCGGCGGTGCCGAAGGTCATGGTGCCGAGGCAGAGTTCGGAGACGAACAGGCCGGTGTTGCCAAGCTGATTGTAACGCATGGTGAGATTTCCCGAGAAGGATTGGGTTGTGTCTGAATGACAAGTCTGTCTGATTGACACGAGGGAAATAGGAACGGCCCGTTTCGTTTCAAGTGCCGGTGCTACGAAATCACCCCGCTGACGGGACTGGTAACGAGATCGTGACGAAGGGCGGGATCAGCTCTCCACGAGAGCAAGGATAGCGAAGGCCGTCATGCCCAATGCGACGGCGGCAAGAGGCAGGAGAATTTCGATCGTCGCGGTGCTGGCCTTCACCGGATGCTCGCCGGTGTCGAATTCGCCTGCGATCCAGTCGGGAAAAGTCTTGACCCTGCCGGGACGGCTGAGCCGGTGGTGGCGCCAGACGCGGCCGGCGATGGCCGGCAGCGCCACCGACATCACGATGAAACCCGTCACGACGAAAAGCAGATATTCGTCATAGCCGCCGGCGAAGCCGACCCAGGCCGATAGCGCATAGCAGGCCGCAAGCCCGACCATGGCGTAGTAGACCCATCGGTGCAGTCCGCGGGAGACCTGCTGGTCGTGTCTGATTTCCTGGTCGTGGCGTGCGCGGGTCATGGAGACCTACTTTCGTTGAAAGGAGCCGCTCGCTCGTTCCTCACCCGCAGCTAGAGAGCCAATCCAGCGGCGCAATGCGGTGGTGTGACGCGCCTGCTATAAGCATTTGTGTTTCAAAGGAATTGCGAGCCAAAGCCGCCATACACTTTTCTGGAAGTTGGATGGTGCCTGCGTCGACAAATCCCGTATTGTCGGGCCTAGGCTCGGCCGCCAAAGATCGCGGTGCCGACCCGGACGCTGGTCGCGCCAAAGGCGATCGCGGTTTCGTAATCGCCGGACATGCCCATCGAGAGTTTTTCGACACCGGCCTCGCGGGCGATCTTTTCCAAAAGGGCGAAATGCGGGCCGGGATTCTCGTCGGCCGGCGGAATGCACATCAGCCCTTCTATGGCGAGGCCATGAACCTCTCGGCAGCGCTTGACGAAGGCGACCGCCTCGCGCGGCTCGATGCCGGCCTTTTGCGGCTCGGAGCCGGTGTTGACCTGGACATAGAGCTTTGGCGAACGGCCCTGCCTGGCCATCTCCTTCGCCAGCTCGGCGGCGATCTTCTCGCGGTCGACCGTCTCGATGACGTCGAACAGCGCCACCGCTTCCTTGGCCTTGTTGGACTGCAGCGGGCCGATCAGGTGGAGCTCGAGATCGGGAAATGCCTCTTTCAGCGCCGGCCATTTGCCTTGAGCTTCCTGCACGCGGTTCTCGCCGAAAAAGCGCTGGCCAGCCTCGATCACGGGACGAATGTCTTCGGCCGCAAAGGTCTTCGACACCGCAACCAGCATCACCGCGCCAGGCTCACGCCCGGCTTCGCGTTCGGCGTTCGCGATGCTTGCCTTGACCGCGTAAAGCTGTTCGACGGCACTCGTCATGCCCATATCCTGCCTATAGTTTTAGCGCCGACGCCGGATCGCCGCAGTTGACGGGTCCGGCAATCCATGGTGAACACCGCGACGACATTTCTCGGCTGCCGGCCTTGTCCGACGCCGCGCACCCGCTTTTAAGTGAAAAACATCCTATGGCAACCGAACGATACAATCCGCGCACCTCAGAGCCCAAATGGCAGAAGGCCTGGGCCGAAAAGAAGCTGTTCGAGGCCAGGAACGACGACCCGAAGCCGAAATACTATGTGCTCGAGATGTTCCCCTATCCGTCGGGGAAGATCCATATCGGCCACACGCGCAACTACACGATGGGCGACGTCGTGGCACGCTACAAGCGGGCCAAGGGCTTCAACGTGCTGCACCCGATGGGCTGGGACGCCTTCGGCATGCCGGCCGAGAACGCGGCCATGCAGAACAAGGTCCACCCCAAGGACTGGACCTATGAGAACATCGCCGTCATGCGCGAGCAGCTCAAGATGATGGGCCTGTCGCTCGACTGGGCGCGCGAGTTCGCCACCTGCGATGTCGACTATTACCATCGCCAGCAGATGCTGTTCCTCGACTTCGTCGAGAAGGGGCTGGTGACGCGCAAGTCCTCCAAGGTCAACTGGGACCCCGAGGACATGACGGTGCTCGCCAACGAGCAGGTCATCGACGGCCGCGGCTGGCGCTCGGGCGCGCTGGTCGAGCAGCGCGAGCTGACGCAGTGGTTCTTCAAGATCACCGACTATGCGCAGGACCTGCTGGATTCGCTGGGCGAGCTCAACGAATGGCCGGAAAAGGTCAAGCTGATGCAGCACAACTGGATCGGCCGCTCGGAAGGCCTGCTGATCCGCTGGCCGCTGGCCGCGCCAGTCGGCGATATGGATGAGCTGGAAGTCTACACGACCAGGCCGGACACCATCTTCGGCGCCTCCTTCATGGCGGTGGCCGCCGACCACCCGCTGGCCAGGAAAGCCGCCGAAAGCAATCCGGCGCTGACCAAGTTCATCGACGAGGTCCGCCACATGGGCACCTCGGTGGCCGCGCTTGAGACGGCCGAGAAGAAGGGTTTTGATACCGGCATCCGCGTCGTGCACCCCTTCGACGACAGCTGGACGCTGCCCGTCTATGTCGCCAATTTCGTGCTGATGGAATACGGCACCGGCGCCATCTTCGGCTGCCCGTCCGGCGACCAGCGCGACCTCGACTTCGCCAACAAATACGGCCTGCCGGTGATTCCGGTGGTGATGCCGGAAGGCGAAAATCAAGGAAGCTTCCAGATCATCGAGGAGGCCTATGACGGCGACGGCGTGATGATCAACTCGCGCTTCCTCGACGGCATGAAGCCGGAGAAGGCGTTCGACGAAGTGGCGAAGCTCCTGGAACAGAAGACCATCGGCGGCCGGCCGATGGCGGAGCGCAAGGTGAATTTCCGCCTGCGCGACTGGGGTATCTCGCGGCAGCGCTACTGGGGCTGCCCGATCCCGATGATCCACTGCGAAGCCTGCGGCGTGGTGCCGGTGCCGAAGGCCGACCTGCCGGTCAGGCTGCCCGACGACATCGAGTTCGACCGTCCGGGTAATCCGCTCGACCGGCATCCGACATGGCGGCATGTGAAGTGCCCGCAATGCGGCGGCGACGCGCGGCGCGAGACCGACACGATGGACACCTTCGTCGACTCGTCCTGGTATTTCGCCCGTTTCACCGCGCCCTGGGCCAACGAGCCGACCGAGCCGAAGGCCGCCGACGACTGGCTGGCGGTCGACCAGTATATCGGCGGCATCGAGCACGCGATCCTGCACCTGCTCTATTCGCGCTTCTTCACCCGCGCCATGCGCGAGACCGGCCACCTCAACCTCGCAGAGCCGTTCAAGGGACTGTTCACGCAGGGCATGGTGGTGCACGAGACCTACCGTGTCGGCGGCCCGTCGACCAATGGACGCTGGCTGTCGCCGAGCGAGGTCAGGATCGAGGATGTGGGCGGCAAGCGCCGCGCCATCGAGATCGCGACCGGCGAGGAAGCGACAATCGGCGCGCTCGAGAAGATGTCGAAGTCGAAGAAGAACACGGTGAGCCCGGAAGAGATCACCGACGGCTACGGCGCGGATACCGCCCGCTGGTTCATGCTGTCGGACTCGCCGCCAGAGCGCGATGTCGAATGGACGGACGAGGGTGCCGCCGGCGCTCATCGCTTCGTGCAGCGCGTCTGGCGCCTGGTGCAGATCGCCGCCGAGCAGCTCAACGGCGTGATGCCCGCCGCGGCGAAGGAGGGCGAGGCGGGCACTGTCTCCAAGGCCGCGCACAAGATCCTGAAGGCGATCGGCGAGGACATCGAGAAGCTCGGCTTCAACCGCGCGATCGCCCGTATCTACGAGCTTGCCAACGTTTTGACCGCGCCGCTCAACGATGTCGCCGAAGGCAAGGCCGACGCTGCGCTGAAAGGCGCCAGCCGCGAGGCCGTGGAGATCCTGGTGCATGTGATCGCGCCGGTGATGCCGCACCTGGCCGAGGAATGCTGGGAGACGCTGGGCGGCACCGAGATGGTCGCCGAACGGCCGTGGCCGGTCTACGATCCGGCTCTGGTGGTCGACAACGAGATCGTGCTGCCGGTGCAGGTCAACGGCAAGAAGCGCGGGGATTTGACAATTGCCCGCGACGCGGACCAAGGTGCCGTCGAAAAAGCAGTGCTGGCTCTCGACTTCGTGCAAAAAGCGCTCGATGGTAAGGCCCCGCGCAAGGTGATCATCGTCCCGCAGAGGATCGTCAATGTCGTTGCCTGATCCGGAAAAGTCAGAGGCGGCACGCCTGCTCGGCCGCGTGGCGGTCTGCGGCCTGATCGCCTCGCTGGCACTGGTCTCGGCCTGCACGGTGCGGCCGCTCTATTCCAGCGCGCCGCTTGTCGCCGGCTCGCAGGTCGGCGCCGCCTCCGAGCTGGCATCGATCTCGATCAAGCCTGTCGGCACGCGCTACGCCCAGCAGGTGCGCAACAATCTGATCTTCGCTTTCGGCCAGGGCTCGGGCGAGCCTGCATCGCCTGCCTATACGCTCGACCTCGGCGTCAGCGAGCTGGTCGAGTCGGCGGCCATCGTCCAGGTGCAGACCGAAGAGGACGAGCCGACGGCCGGCACCGTGACGCTCACCGCCAATTATGTGCTGAGGGATGCTGCGACGGGCACGGTGGTCGCGGTCGGCAAGCGCTCGATCCCGTCGTCCTTCGACCGGCCGCGCCAGGAGTTTGCCGCCTACCGGGCGCAGATCGACGCCGAGAACCGCGCCGCCCGCGAACTCGCCGATCTGCTCAGGCTGGCGATCGCCCAGGACTTGGCCAAGCACGGCAAGAAGGCCTAGTTCCTCAAGGACACAGGGATTTTGAAAGGTTGCAGGCTTGTCGGCGGGCAAGATTTTCACCGTTCGTCTCGGTGGAATCAGCGCAAGCGCTGGGGATTGGCTGAAGCCTCCCCAACCTCGTCATCCCAGGGCGAAGCAGGAGCGTAAGCTCCGTCGCGGAGACCCTGGGATCCATGCCGTTACCTTGATCGAAGGGTGCAGCGGAGCAGAATTCTGCACCGTTGCAACGCTCGTATTTCACGGAATGGATCCTCGGGTCTGCGCCGCGTCGCGTCGCTCCTTGCTTCGCCCGAGGATGACGATCGCGATGGACGTTCCGACCAATCGCCAAGGCATGCGACCTGCCAAGGCATAGGCACTTTGCCACGAAAAAAGGCCGGTTGCCCGGCCTTCTTCGCTACTCAGTAGCTTTTGCCTTGCGCAATTCCGGACGGAAAATCGTTATACACCTTTCCTGGAATTGCCCCAGCCTCAGAAAATCTTCTGGCCGGTCTTGGCCCAGTCGGCGAGGAAGGCGGCAAGGCCCTTGTCGGTGAGCGGATGGTTGACCAGCGCCCGCAGCGTCGCCGGCGGCGCGGTCACGACATCGGAGCCGATGAGCGCGGCCTGCTTGACGTGGTTCACTGTGCGCACCGACGCGGTCAGGATCTCGGTCTTGAAATCGTAATTGTCGTAAATGGTGCGGATTTCCGAGATCAGTTCCATGCCATCAGCGCCGGTGTCGTCGATGCGGCCGACGAAGGGCGAGATGAAGGAGGCGCCGGCCTTGGCCGCGAGCAGCGCCTGGTTGGCCGAGAAGCAGAGCGTGACGTTGACCATGCGGTTCAACTCGGTGCGGATCGTCTTGCAGGCCTTCAGCCCGTCCAGCGTCAGCGGCACCTTGATGCAGACATTGGGCGCGATCTTGGCCAGCGCCTCGGCCTCGGCCATCATGTCCTTGAACTCGGTGGCCACCACCTCGGCCGAGACCGGGCCTTCGACGATGTCGCAGATCTGCTTCGTCACCTCGGAGATCTTGCCGCCAGATTTCAGGATCAGCGAGGGGTTGGTGGTGACCCCGTCGAGAAGCCCCAGATCGTTCAGCTCCTTAATCTCCTTGATGTCGGCGGTGTCGACAAAAAACTTCATGGCGGTCTCCTTGGGGATTTCATGGTGCCGGTCAGGCACGTTCGAGAGTCACCCTTTGATCTAGAGCAAAGTCGGGGCAAGGTCACGCCTCATGATGGAAGATTCGCCCTTTGTCGCGGCCGCACCGGTGCTGGTGCCGATGCCGGCCGAACGGCCCTATACCTATGCCGTGCCGCAGGGCATGCGCGTGGTGCCGGGCTCGATCGTGCGCGTGCCTTTGGGGCCGCGGCAGGTGGCCGGCATCGTGTGGGACGCCGTCGTCGAATCGGTCGATCCGAAGAAGCTCCGGCCGATCGAGGAGGTCTTCGACTGTCCGCCGATCGACAAGGCCATGCGCCGCTTCGTCGACTGGATCGCGCATTACACGCTTTCCGCGCCCGGCATGGTGGCGCGCATGCTGCTTCGTGTGCCGGAGGCTTTCGATCCGGAGCCCTGGATCGAAGGGCTGCAGCGCACGCTTGCCGAGCCCGACCGCCTGACCGACGCACGGCGGCGGGTGCTGGCGACGGCGGAAGGCGGCCTTGCCTGGACGCGATCGGGGCTTGCACATGCGGCGGGCGTCTCCTCGACGGTCATCGACGGCTTGAGGGCGCAAGGCGTGTTCGAGACGGTGATGATCCCGCCAAGGCCTGTGGTCGCGGCGCCCGATCCGGAGCACGCCGTGCCGCAACTGATGGCGGACCAGAAAGCGGCCGCCGACAAGCTGCGCGCCGCCATCTCCGCCGACGTCTTCAACGTCACGCTGCTCGACGGCGTCACGGGATCCGGCAAAACGGAAGTCTATTTCGAAGCGGTGGCGGCCGCACTCGACAAGGGAAGGCAGGTGCTGATCCTGCTGCCGGAAATCGCGCTCACCCATGCCTTCCTCGAACGCTTCCAGGACCGGTTCGGCGCCAAGCCGGCGGAATGGCATTCGGACCTGCCGCCAAGGATGCGCGAGCGCGTCTGGCGGCAGGTGGCGGAAGGCGGCGTGCGCGTCGTCGCCGGCGCGCGTTCGGCACTGTTCCTGCCGTTCAAGGAACTCGGCCTGATCGTCGTCGACGAGGAGCACGATCCCGCCTACAAGCAGGAAGACCGCGTCTTCTACAATGCGCGCGACATGGCGGTGGTGCGCGGCCATATAGGGGCTTTCCCGGTCGTGCTCGCATCGGCGACGCCGTCGGTCGAAAGCCGGGTCAATGCCAGCCAGGGCCGGTACAACAGAGCCGTGCTGTCGTCGCGCTTCGCCGAAGCGGCGCTCCCCGACCTGAAGTCGATCGACATGCGCCGCTCGCCGCCGGCGCGCGGCGGCTTCCTGTCGCCGGTCCTGCTGGAACACATGCAGCGCACGCTGGAGAGACAAGAGCAGTCGCTGCTCTTCCTCAACCGGCGCGGTTATGCGCCGCTGACGCTCTGCCGCGTCTGCGGCCATCGCTTCGGCTGCCCGGTTTGCTCGGCCTGGCTGGTCGAGCACCGTTTTCGCGGCCAGCTCGTGTGCCATCACTGCGGCCACAACGAGCGGCGGCCTGAGGCCTGCCCGGAATGCGGCACGCTCGATCACCTGGTGGCCTGCGGGCCGGGCGTCGAGCGCATCGCCGAGGAAGTTGTCGCGCATTTCCCCGAGGCGCGCACCATCGTGCTCTCGTCCGACCTTTTGGGCGGCGTGCGCCGGCTGAGGCTCGAACTGGAAGCCGTCGCCAATGGCGAGGCCGACATCGTCATCGGCACGCAGCTCGTCGCCAAGGGCCACAATTTTCCGGGCATGACGCTGGTCGGCGTGGTCGATGCCGATCTCGGTCTCGCCAATGGCGACCCGCGGGCCGCCGAGCGCACATTCCAGCTGCTCAGCCAGGTGACCGGGCGCGCCGGCCGCACCGGCAAGAAGAGCCTCGGCCTCTTACAGACCTATCAGCCCGACCATCCGGTGATGCGCGCGATCGTCTCGGGCGATTCGGAAGCCTTTTACGAGCGCGAGATCGCCGAGCGCGAGCGGGCGGCACTCCCTCCCTTTGGCCGGCTCGCCGGTATCATCGTCAGTGCCGCCACGCGCGGCGAGGCCGAAACCCACGCGCGCGGCCTGAGGCGCGCCGCGCCGACCGCCTCCGATATCTTCGTGCTTGGGCCGGCCGAAGCGCCACTGTCGCTGATCGGTGGCCGCCACCGCTTCCGCCTCCTGGTGCAGGGCGAACGGCGCGCCGACATGCAGGGTTTTATTCGCGCCATGCTGGCGGACGGGCCGAAGCTCCGAGGCTCGGTGCGCGTGCAGGTCGACATCGACCCGCAAAGCTTTCTGTGAGCTTGCGGAATTACCTCCTCGGACCACTCTCGGTGAAGGGGTTCAGGTGAGGTACATCGAGAACCGCAAAATGTCGGAGATTGGTCGTTAAGACGGACATGCCGTTCAAACGGGCAGTCGAGGCGATCAGCATATCCGCCAAGCCAGGATTGAAGCCTTTGGCGATCGCGGCATCTTCCAGTTTGCCGGCCTCTCGTGCGATTGCGACGTCTACCGGCAGAATGCGTTGGTCGAATTCCGTCAGCAGCCGTTCGAACCAGCCACTGACGCGCGCGGCCTTCGAACTTGCACCCGATCGCTTCAGTTTCGCGATGCCTCTTTCCAGCTCCAAAACGACAATGGACGATAAATGCCAGGAGCCGCGCTCCCGTTGTTCGTCAACCCATGTCAGTACGTGCGAGGGAAGCGGAGGACGGTCAGGCGCAAAGGCCGACAGGAACGACGTATCGAGTAAGTAGCCGCTCAAAATTCGACGTCCCGTGACGGCGATTCGTTTCGCTCAAATTCGATGCCGCCAGGGTACTGAAGCAGGAAGTCGACAAAGGCTTTTTGGCTGCCTTGCGGATAAAGCTTTCGCCCCTCATCAATCGGAACAACCATGGCAATCGCTTTGCCATGCCTGGTGATGGTAGTAGGCTCACCATTTCCCGCGGCCTCGACGAGTGCCGAGAGCCCTGCCTTGGCCTCCCGAAGCTGGACGGTTTTCATGATGACCTCCGTTGTAGTCTCATGTGGTCACAATATAGAGATTGCATAGGAAAGGAACAAGTCCTCATGAAAACCCTTGGCCTGCTCGGCGGCATGAGCTGGGAATCGACGGCGATCTACTACCGCCTGCTCAACGAGATCGTGCGCGAGCGGCTTGGCGGCCTGCATTCGGCAAAGCTGCTCCTGTGGTCGTTCGATTTCGCCGAGATCGCCGAACGCCAGCATGCAGGTGATTGGGACGGCGCCGGGGCTCTCCTCGTCGCGGCGGCGCACGGGCTGGAGGCGGCCGGCGCCGAAGGGTTGGTGATCTGCACCAACACCATGCACAAGCTCGCCGATACGGTGCAGGCGGCCATCTCGGTCCCGCTCATTCACATCGCCGATGCCACGGCGCGCGCTGTCGTCGAAGCCGGCGTGCGGCGCCCGGCTCTGCTCGCGACGCGCTTCACCATGGAGCAGGATTTCTACAAGGGCCGGCTCGCCGACAAATACGGGCTGCAGCCCGTGGTGCCAGACCAGGCCGGTCGCGACATGGTGCACCGGGTCATCTATGACGAGCTTTGCCAGGGCATTGTCAAAGCCGACTCGAAAGCGGCTTATGTCGACGAGATCGCCCGACTGCGGCGCGACGAGAAGATCGACGGCCTCATCATGGGTTGCACCGAGATCACCATGCTGATCGGCCAGGCCGATTTCGACATCCCGGTGTTCGACACCACGCTCATCCATGCCGGGGCCGCGGTCGATTACGCGCTGTCCTGATAAGGCGCTCTTCTGATGCGTCTTTTCTAATGTGCCGGCCGCCATCTGGCGCGCGGGTTTTCCTTCGCTAGAATGCCGGCAATCTCAAAAACAAGACTTTACGAGGGGGATCAGATGGACTTCGCGTTTCCGTGGCCGGCGAGCCAGGGCGAATGGCTGGCATGGTCGAGCGCCGTCGTGACCCTGCTCATCGGACTCGTCCTGTTCCTGGCGCCGAACCTCGCCTTCCGCATCCTGCGGCTGCAGGCCAAGCCGGAGAAGGCGGCGGCGATCGCCGAAGGGCGCGGTCGCATGTCGGGCTTCTATCTCGGCGTCAGCCTGTGCTGCATTCTGCTCGCGCAGCCGCTGCTTTACATGGCGCTCGGCTTCTCCTGGCTGTTCACCGCTTTCGGCCGGCTTTTGTCGATGATGTCGGACGGCGCCAACACGCCCTTCAACTGGGTTTCGATTGTCGTCGAGTTGGCGCTGGCGGCGCTGCCGCTGGCCTTCGCCTTCGGCTTCGTGCCATGAATCCGGCGCCTGGGCTGGCCCGATGCGACAAAAGTGCCTGAAAACCATGCCGGACGATGCATTGCGGTCTTAAAAGGCCTGTGCTAGACGGCAATCGACTTTCGGCCGGGGATAGCGGAAGCCGCGCCTCTGTGCTTGGAAAAATCGCAGTAAGGTCAAAGATTTAGCCAGAGTTTTCGCTCGCGCCAACAATCTTGGGCCTGTCAGACAAGAGAAAAGACGGTCCGTGGCCCAATCGTCATCGCCAATCTCAGCTGTCGCAGAACGCTATGCAAGCTCGCTGTTCGAGCTCGCGCTGCAGGAAAATTCGGTCGCCAAGGTCGAAACCGACCTCAACGACTTCGAGGCGCTGCTCAACGACAGCGCCGACCTTGCCCGGCTGATCAACAGCCCGGTGTTCTCCAGTGAGGATCAGGCAAAGGCGATCGCCGCTATCGCCGACAAGGCCGAGATCACAGGCCTCGTCGGCAATTTCCTGCGCGTCGTCGCCCGCAACCGCCGCCTATTCGCCGTGCCCGGCATGATCAAGGCGTTCCGCCAGATCGCCGCCGACCATCGCGGCGAGGCTTCCGCCGAAGTCACTTCGGCGCACGCGCTGACCGATGCGCAGCAGACCGAGCTCAAGGCGACGCTGAAGAGCATCGCCGGCAAGGATGTGGCCATCGCCATGACGGTCGATCCGTCGCTGCTCGGCGGCCTGATCGTCAAGATGGGCTCGCGCCAGATCGATACGTCGCTCAAAACTAAACTCAATTCGCTCAAGCTTGCACTGAAAGAGGTCGGCTGATGGACATCCGCGCCGCGGAAATTTCCGCAATTCTGAAAGACCAGATCAAGAATTTCGGCAAGGAGGCCGAGGTCTCCGAAGTCGGTCAGGTTCTGTCCGTCGGTGACGGCATTGCCCGCGTCTACGGCCTCGACAATGTCCAGGCCGGTGAGATGGTCGAATTCCCCGGCGGCATCCGCGGCATGGCGCTGAACCTCGAAGCCGACAATGTCGGCGTCGTCATCTTCGGCAACGACCGCGACATCAAGGAAGGCGACACCGTCAAGCGCACCGGCGCCATCGTCGACGTTCCGGTCGGCCCGGGCCTGCTCGGCCGCGTGGTCGACGCGCTCGGCAACCCGATCGACGGCAAGGGCCCGATCAAGGCCACCGAGCGCCGCCGCGTCGACGTCAAGGCTCCCGGCATCATTCCGCGCAAGTCGGTGCACGAGCCGATGTCGACCGGCCTCAAAGCCATCGACGCGCTGATCCCGGTCGGCCGCGGCCAGCGCGAGCTGGTCATCGGCGACCGCCAGACCGGCAAGACCGCCATCATCCTCGACACGATGCTGAACCAGAAGTCGGTGCACGACAGCGGCCCGGAGAAGGAGAAGCTCTACTGCGTCTACGTCGCCGTCGGCCAGAAGCGCTCGACCGTCGCGCAGTTCGTCAAGGTGCTGGAGGAGCGCGGCGCGCTCGACTACTCCATCATCATCGCCGCCACCGCGTCCGATCCGGCGCCGATGCAGTTCCTGGCGCCGTTCGCCGGCTGCACCATGGGCGAGTATTTCCGCGACAACGGCATGCATGCGCTGATCAGCTATGACGACCTGTCGAAGCAGGCCGTCGCCTATCGCCAGATGTCGCTCTTGCTGCGCCGCCCGCCGGGCCGCGAAGCCTATCCGGGCGACGTCTTCTACCTGCACTCGCGCCTGCTCGAGCGCGCCGCCAAGCTCAATGAGGACAACGGCGCCGGCTCGCTGACTGCGCTGCCAGTCATCGAGACGCAGGCCAACGACGTGTCGGCCTACATCCCGACCAACGTGATCTCGATCACCGACGGCCAGATCTTCCTCGAAACCAACCTGTTCTTCCAAGGTATCCGCCCGGCGGTGAACGTTGGTCTCTCGGTGTCGCGCGTCGGCTCGTCGGCGCAGGTCAAGGCGATGAAGCAGGTTGCCGGCTCGATCAAGGGCGAGCTCGCGCAGTACCGGGAGATGGCGGCCTTCGCGCAGTTCGGCTCCGACCTCGACGCTGCGACCCAGCGCTTGCTCAATCGCGGTTCGCGCCTGACGGAGCTCCTGAAGCAGCCGCAGTTCTCGCCGCTCAAGACCGAAGAGCAGGTCGCGGTGATCTTCGCCGGCGTCAACGGCTATCTCGACAAGCTCGCGCTCAACCAGGTCGGCAAGTTCGAGCATGGCCTGCTCAGCCACATGCGCTCGGCCGGCAAGGACGTGCTCGACGGCATCCGCAAGGAGAAGGCGCTGTCGGACGATTTGCGCGCCAAGCTCAAGGCCGAGATCGACGCCTTCGCCAAGACCTTCGCTTAAAGAAGTCGGACGGGATCGGGTTTGAAGCATGGCTTCGTTAAAAGACCTTCGTAACCGTATCGCCTCGGTCAAGGCGACGCAGAAGATCACCAAGGCGATGCAGATGGTCGCCGCGGCGAAGCTGCGTCGCGCGCAGGAAGCGGCGGAAGCGGCGCGTCCTTATTCCGAGCGCATGGGCGCGGTTCTGGCCAACATCACCCAGGCGATCGGCGGCGGCGGTGACGCCCCGGCGCTGATGAGAGGCACCGGTAAGGACGACGTGCATCTGCTCATCGTCTGCACTGCCGAGCGCGGCTTGTGCGGCGGCTTCAACTCGCAGATAGCGCGCCTTGCCCGCGAGCATATCCGCCGGCTTCTCTCCGACGGCAAGCAGGTGAAGATCATCTGCGTCGGCAAGAAGGGCTACGACATCCTGCGCCGCGACTACGGCTCGCTGGTGCTGGAGCGTGTCGACCTGCGCGAGGTCAAGACGCTCGGCTTCGGCAATGCCGACGCGATCGCGCGCAAGGTCATCAACCTGTTCAACCAGGACGGCTTCGATGTCTGCACGCTGTTCTACTCTCAGTTCAAGTCGGTGATCAGCCAGATCCCGACGGCGCAGCAGATCATCCCGGCCGCGCAGGCTTCCGCCAATGCCGAGACGAGCAACGGCGCCGGCGGCGCCGTCTACGAATACGAGCCGGAGCCGGGCGAGATCCTCTCCGACCTCATCCCGCGCAACATCGCTGTGCAGATCTTCCGCGCGCTGCTTGAGAACGCGGCCGGCGAGATGGGCGCCAAGATGAGCGCGATGGACAATGCGACGCGCAATGCCGGCGACATGATCAACAGGCTGTCGATCACTTACAACCGCCAGCGGCAGGCGCAGATCACCAAGGAACTCATCGAAATCATTTCGGGCGCCGAGGCGCTCTAGGCGCGCGCGGGCGGGGTCTGAGACCCCGCAGCGGCGTGAGCAACAGATAGACGAAAAGGGCAAAGACGATGGCGAAAGCAGCTACCCAAAAGACCGCCGCCAAGGCGGCACCGGCCCCCAAGGAAGCGGCAAAGGCCCCGGCAGCAGCCGCGAAGGCCGCTCCGGCCAAGAAGGCGGCCGCTCCGGCCAAGGCAGCAGCTCCGGCCAAGGCGGCGGGCACCGCGGTGAAGAAGACCGGCGTCGCCGGCAAGGTCCGCCAGGTCATCGGCGCCGTCGTCGACGTGCAGTTCGAAGACCATCTGCCGGCAATTCTGAACGCTCTCGAAACCGACAATGTCGGCAACCGCCTGGTGCTCGAGGTCGCCCAGCACCTCGGCGAGAACACCGTGCGCTGCATCGCCATGGACTCTTCCGAAGGCCTGGTGCGCGGCCAGGAGGTCTATGACACCGGCGCGCCGATCTCGGTGCCGGTCGGCCCGGGCATGCTCGGCCGCATCATCAACGTCATCGGCGAGCCGGTCGACGAAGCTGGCCCGGTCGACGCCGTCGAAAAGCGCGCCATCCACCAGCCGGCTCCGGCCTATGTCGACCAGTCGACCGAAGCGCAGATCCTGGTCACCGGCATCAAGGTTCTCGACCTGCTCGCGCCTTACGCCCGCGGCGGCAAGATCGGCCTGTTCGGCGGCGCCGGCGTCGGCAAAACCGTGCTGATCCAGGAGCTGATCAACAACGTCGCCAAGGCGCACGGCGGCTTCTCGGTGTTCGCCGGCGTCGGCGAGCGCACCCGCGAAGGCAACGACCTCTACCATGAGTTCATCGAATCCGGCGTCAACAAGAAGGGCGGCGGCCAGGGTTCCAAGGCCGCGCTGGTCTACGGCCAGATGAACGAGCCGCCGGGCGCGCGCGCCCGCGTCGGCCTGACCGGCCTCACCGTCGCCGAGTATTTCCGCGACCAGGGCCAGGACGTGCTGTTCTTCGTCGACAACATCTTCCGCTTCACGCAGGCGGGCTCGGAAGTGTCGGCGCTGCTCGGCCGCATCCCCTCGGCCGTGGGTTACCAGCCGACGCTGGCCACCGACATGGGCGCGCTGCAGGAGCGCATCACGACGACGACCAAGGGCTCGATCACCTCGGTGCAGGCCATCTACGTGCCGGCCGACGACCTGACCGACCCGGCGCCGGCGACGTCGTTCGCTCACCTGGACGCCACCACCGTGCTCAACCGCGCGATCTCGGAAAAGGGCATCTATCCGGCCGTCGACCCGCTGGATTCCACCTCGCGCATGCTCGACCCGATGGTCGTCGGCGAGGAGCACTACCAGGTCGCCCGCCAGGTGCAGTCGATCCTGCAGCGCTACAAGTCGCTGCAGGACATCATCGCCATCCTGGGCATGGACGAGCTGTCGGAAGAGGACAAGCAGACGGTTGCCCGCGCCCGCAAGATCGAGCGCTTCCTGTCGCAGCCGTTCTTCGTCGCCGAAGTGTTCACCGGCTCGCCGGGCAAGCTGGTCGACCTCGCCGACACCATCAAGGGCTTCAAGGGCCTTTGCGCCGGCGATTACGATCACCTGCCGGAAGCCGCCTTCTACATGGTCGGTGGCATCGAGGAAGCGGTCGAGAAGGCGCAGCGCCTGGCGGCTGAAGCGGCGTAAAGAAGCGAATAGCGAATAGGGAGTAGCGAATAGGGATCAGTGGGCCGGCAGAGTTCTTCACTGCTCGCTACTCACTATTCCCTACTCGCTAAACAGGCATGGCTGAAGCTTTCAAGTTCGAACTGGTCTCTCCGGAGCGGCTGCTCGTTTCCGAGCAGGTCGATTCCGTCGTCATCCCGGGCGCCGAAGGCGAGATGACCGTGTTGGCGCAGCACGCTCCGGTCATGACCATGATCAAGCCCGGCGTCGTCACGGTGAAGACCGTGGCCGGCAAGGAAGAGCGCTATGTCGTGTTCGGCGGCTTCGCCGACATCCTGCCTTCGGGCTGCACGCTGCTTGCCGAATCGGCGGTGGCTGTCGGCGACATCGACCGCGCCGATCTTGCCCGCCGTATCCAGGAAGCCAGGGAAGACGCCGCCGACGCCAAGGACGACGAGAGCCGCGCAAAGGCGGAGCAGTTCCTCAGCCAGCTCACCACGCTGGAAGGCGCGCTGCTGCCGGCCTGATAAGCTTCCTGGATGATGATGGATTGAAAAGGCGGGGCTTGCCCCGCTTTTTTGTTTGATGGACAGTCCGCCTGCTTTTCGGAAGGGCGCCGGATGTCCAACGAACCAGGCTCATGGTCCAGATGGTCGACAACGCTGTGGCGGTGTTCGGCAGGCCGACAACCCGGCGGACAGCCGTTTCATCATGGGCACGGTTCCCTACGGGAATCTGGTCGGCAAGGCGGTACGCCTGTCTGGAATTCAAACGGGGTCGATTATTCCTCGCGTCAGGTCGTGAACGCAGCCAGGTAGGTGGCGCCGCAGAGGCTATTCGGCTTTTCCGCGCTCGCCGCCAATGCCAAGCGCGGCGAGCGCAAGTGCTGGACCACCCTGCCTGACATGCACAAGGTGGGTGGCCACGAACTCAATCAATGTCTGACGCTTGCGATGGTCCTTGGCAAAGCCCGCCAGATCGAACACGGCCGTCGTCATTTCCGCTGTCGGCAGATTGCGGGCGAAAAGGTCGCCGAGGGCAGCGTCGAGCGGATCGGTGAAATGGGCTTCCGGCAGGGTCTTGCCGCGCGCCTGGCAAGCGGCGATCCACGCGGCAACAACCAGCGATAGGTGTTCTGGAGGCAACCCGGCCTCCAGGCTTGCGAGCGCGGAAGCCACAATGCGCTGCGGCAGCTTCTGGCTGCCGTCATTGGCTATTTGTGCCGTGCGGTGGGCAAGTGCGGTGTTGGAAAAGCGTTCGGCGAGCTCGGCCGTGTAGGCAGTCGTGTCGAGCCCAGCATCCTGAGGCAGCGTCGGGATGGCTTCGGCCCACAATGCGTCGACGAACTGCCGGATCGACGGATCGGCGAAGGCGCGATCGACGGTGGCATGACCGCTGAGCAGGCCGAGATAGGCGATGCCTGAATGGGCGCCATTGAGAAGCCTCAGCTTCATATCCTCGAAGGGACCGACATCCTCGACCATGGTGACGCCGAATCTTTCCCAGGCCGGGCGACCGGCGGGAAAACGATCCTCGATCACCCACTGACGGAAGGGCTCGGTCATAACAGGCCAAGCGTCCCCAAGCCCGAGTTCTTCCGCGATGCGCGCCCGGTCAGCGTCCGTCGTCGCCGGCACGATGCGGTCGACCATGCTCGACGGGAAGGCCACTTCGTCGGCGACATAGCCGGCTAACGGCTGATCGCCTGCGTCGGCACGAGCGTCGCGCAGCTTCGCAAACTCTATCAACAGCCGGTGCAACGTGGCGCCATTGGCCGGAAGATTGTCGCAGCAA
Organism: Mesorhizobium album; assembly: GCF_033977205.1. Taxonomy (NCBI): domain Bacteria; kingdom Pseudomonadati; phylum Pseudomonadota; class Alphaproteobacteria; order Hyphomicrobiales; family Phyllobacteriaceae; genus Mesorhizobium; species Mesorhizobium album. The sequence goes on from NZ_JAVIIW010000006.1 coordinate 162,302, forward strand.
AGCACCGTGAAGGGCGGCGTACCGGCGGCGCGGCGGCGCGCAAGCGCCTCGGCCAGGAAACCATGCGCCGTCTTCGGCGATCCGGGATTCGCGAGGTCGTGCGTAATGTCGGGATGGTTCCCGTCGAGGCCGCCGTCGGCTGCCCTGAGATAGGCTTTTTCGGTGATGGTCAGCGTGACGATGCGGGTGCGCGGATCGGTCAGCGCGGCAAGCACCGCGCCGGGGTCTTCCGGCGCCACCAGCAGCGACAGGATCGAGCCGATCACCTGCAGCTGCTCCCCGGCGCTGTCTCTCACCGCCAGCGTGTAGAGCCCGTCCTGCGGCGCCAGCGCATCGCGCGTGTCGGGGCTGCGCAGCGAGACGCCGATAATGCCCCAGTCCACCTCGCCATCCGCCAGGCAGGCATCGACATAGGCCGCCTGATGGGCGCGGTGAAAAGCACCAACGCCGAGATGGACGATGCCTGGCTTGACGCTGGCCCGATCATAGAGGGGAACCGAAACCTCGCCTGGCAAGGACCGCAACGTCTTGTCGGAAAGGCGGGTCATGGCACCAAAACGGCTGAGAGGTTTCGGGGGAGCGGCATGTCGATGTCCCGTGCGATGGAGCACACGCGGCGTACCACCTGTTCCCCGCAACCGCAAGGAGGCCAGGACTTGGCCGACCGCGTTGACATCATCCCTGGCCGACCGTACCCATACCCAACCCTAAAGCGCGTCGCGCTGAAGCGGATTCCGGCGACCCGCTTTAGGTCCTTTTACTGATGCAAGTCGTTGCCCCAGAACCGTTGCACACTTCTGAGCGACTTGCATTGGAGGAGCCGCTTTTTCGATGATCGCGCTGACCGATCAGGATCTGCTGTTTCCGCCGGAAGCGAATTCGCGCTCTCTGGCGCGCGCGCTTTACGCCGGCGTGAAAGACCTGCCCATCGTCAGCCCGCATGGTCACACCGACCCCCGCTGGTATGCGCTCAACGAGCCGTTTCCGGATCCCGCGCAGCTCTTGATCGTGCCGGACCACTACATTTTCCGCATGCTGTTCAGCCAGGGCGTGCGGCTGGAAGAGCTCGGCGTGCCGGCGCTCGACGGGGCGCCGGTCGAGACCGACGGCAGGGCGATCTGGCGGCGTTTCGCCGAGCACTACTACCTCTTCCGCGGCACGCCGACCCGGCTGTGGCTCGACCATGTGCTCGAACATCTGTTCGGCATCGAGGCGCCGCTCGATGCGAGCACCGCCGACCGCCATTACGATGCGATCGCGGCGCAGCTTAGCCAAGACGACTATCGTCCGCGTGCGCTGTTCGAGCGCTTCAACATCGAAGTGATCGCGACGACCGAAGGCGCGCTCGACGACCTCAAATGGCATCGGATGATCCGCGACAGCGGCTGGAAGGGCCGTGTCGTCACCGCCTACCGGCCGGACGCCGTGGTCGATCCCGACTTCGAAGGGTTTGCGGCCAATCTCGATCGCTTGGGTGAAATCACCGGTTGCCACACCGGCAACTGGGCCGGCTATCTCGAGGCGCACCGGCAGCGGCGCGCCTATTTCAGGGAATTCGGCGCGACCTCGACGGACCACGGCCATCCGACCGCCGAGACCGCCAATCTTTCCGGCGCCGCGGCGGAGGAGCTGTTCAACCGCATCCGCCGCGGTTCCGAGGACGAGCGCGAGCGGCGGCTGTTCCGTGCCCAGATGCTGACCGAAATGGCCAAGATGAGCCTGGATGATGGGCTGGTGCTGCAGATCCATCCGGGGTCATGGCGCAATCACTCTCCCTCCATCTTCCAGAGATTCGGCCGCTACAAGGGCTTCGATATCCCGACCAAGACCGATTACGTGACGGCGCTGAAGCCGCTGCTCGACGCAGTCGGGCTGGAACGCGACCTCACAATCATCCTGTTCACGCTGGACGAGACGAGCTACGCGCGCGAGCTGGCGCCGCTTGCCGGCGTCTATCCGGCGCTGAAACTCGGACCGGCATGGTGGTTCCACGACAGTCCGGAAGGCATGCGCCGTTTCCGCGAGATGACCACCGAGACGGCCGGCTTTTACAACACCGTCGGCTTCAACGACGACACACGCGCCTTCCCGTCGATCCCGGCGCGCCACGATGTGGCCCGCCGCGTCGACTGCGCCTTCCTGGCGCGGCTCGTCGCCGAACACCGGCTGCGCGAGGAGGAAGCGCATGAGCTGGCCGCGGAACTGGCCTACACGCTTGCCAAGAAGGCGTATCGCCTTTGAGGGGAGGCTGCCAAGCTTCGCGGGACCCGGGCCGGACGACATCGGCGATGCGGCGGTGTTCCTGCTGGCGCCGGCGGCGGATTGCATGCATGGCGCGGTGATGCCGGTGAACGGCGGCTGGCGCTGATGCAAGGAAAACCCGCGCCGTGAGGCGCGGGTTTGTTGCCTGGGCGCTCGTGGCGCCGCCGCGGTACTCAAACATTGCCGCAGGACGACAACGGTGCCGCAACATGGTGAAGATAGGTTTAACGAAGGAGACTGGAACTCTCGCGCCGTATCGGCCAAAGAGATGGCGAGTCGCACATCATCGTTCGGCTGCGCCGGCAGCGGATGAATAGGCGGCGGGAGAGAAAGTCGGGAATGGACGTTCTACGAAAATCAGAAGGCTTTTTGCGCGCGGCCGCCAGGCGACCGATCAGAGAGATCCGGCGTATAGCGCTGGACTTGAAGCGACTATGGCGGCTTTGGGTGACGGCGGACACGGCGCGTTACAACAAGATATTCATCGCCGGCTGCGCGCGCAGCGGAACGACGCTTACACAGCGCCTGATGGGATGTTTTGAAGACACTTTCGTCCATCAGGCCGAAGCGAAATATACCCAGTTGGATATGCTGGACCGCCCGGAAGCCAACCTTGTGGTCAAGCGCACCGAGCGGGGTCATGTGCACTTGGCGAAACTGCCAAGTGCCGTTGGCTTGATCTATTGCGTTCGCCACCCGTTCGACGTGCTGACAAGCTCGCATCCGCAAAGCAGGGCGCAGCGCCGGTTCCACGTCACACCCGAGCGCTGGCTGGCAGAATATGGCGCTTTGCTGCGGTTGAGGAAAGCACAGTCCGGCCGCGCGATCACTTACGTCCGCTACGAAGACATGATCGCTCAGCCGGACGCCTTGCAGGAGCGGATCGCGCGGGCGTTCGACCTCAAGCCGCGCATCCGGTTCAGCCAGGATCCAAGCAATCCGATACGCGCAACCTCCCTGAGGAAGTGGGAGCGAAACGAAGAGTTCCGATCCTATCTGCGCACCCTGCCGCCGGCCTTCCTCGCTCGCCTCAAAGAGTTCTGTGACGAGTTCGGCTACGATATGCCGGACCGGGCGAACGCATGACTTCGACGTTCGGTCTTGTCGCCGAACGGCATGGCCCTTTAATTGCGCCCGGCATGCTGCCCGAAGGTTGCGTGCTTGCGACGATCGATCACGGACCTCAGCGTTGCTGCAGCGCCAATCGCACGCCGAGCGCACAGTAGATGCCGCCGACCACCTTGCCCTGCCATTTCAGCACGGCCGGGTTGCGACGCATGAAGGAGCCGAGGCCGCCTGCTGAGACGGCGAAGACCACGGTGCTGAAGAGACCGAGAAGCACAAAGACGGCGCCGAGGATCGTCAGCTGAAGCACGACCGATCCGTTTTCCGGGCGCACGAACTGGGGCAGGAAGGCGAGGAAGAACAGGGCGGTCTTCGGGTTCAGCACCTCGGTCAATATGGCCTGCCGGAACGCCTTTCCCGCCGGGATCGGCGGAGCGCCGCGGGCGAGACTGGCCGGCGCCTTCTCGAGGATGGCGCGGACGCCGAGGTAAACGAGATAGGCCGCGCCGATATATTTGATGATGGAAAACAGCATCGCCGAGGTGGCGATGATGGCCGAGATGCCGAAGATCGCCATGACGGTGTGGACGACATCGCCCGCCGCGACGCCGGCGCCGGTGGCGATGCCGACCCTGGTTCCCGAGCTGGTCGCCCGCGCCACGGTAAGCAGCGTGGCCGGCCCCGGAATAAACACGAAGCCAAGCACGATCGCGACATAGGTCGCCAATGTGGCCAAATCGATCATTGCCGGGTTCCTCCGCTGCAGGCCGGAACAGCAAGCCATTCTTTGCGCGGAAAGGCAATGCGATGGCGGCGCGCCCGCGGAGCTGGCTGGCAAAACAGCGAACAAGCGTGGGATGAGATGGCATTCGAGCGATCTGCGCCTTAAGAACGTGGCCTCAGCCGAATCCGGGAATCACTCTCAATGCAAAATTCGATGGCGAGCATTGCGGCGGAGGGGCACGATCCCAAGCGGCGCGTGCTGAAGGACGTGTTCGGCTTCGACGACTTTCGCCCCGGCCAGGCCGGCGTGATGGAGGCGCTGCTCTCCGGACGCCATGTGCTGGCCGTCATGCCGACGGGCGCCGGCAAGTCGCTCTGCTATCAGGTTCCGGCGCTTGTGCTCGGCGGGCTCACCATCGTCGTCTCGCCGCTGGTAGCGCTGATGCAGGACCAGGTCGCCGCGCTGCGGCTCGCCGGCGTCGCCGCCGACACGATCAACTCCTCGCTCGACCGCGACGCCAATGTCGCGGCATGGCGCCGGGTTGCGTCGGGCCAGACGCGTCTGCTCTATCTCGCGCCGGAGCGGCTGATGACCGAGCGGATGCTCGACGCGCTCGCCAGGCTCGACATCCGCCTGATCGCCATCGACGAGGCGCATTGCATCTCGCAATGGGGACCGGCGTTCCGGCGCGAATATGAGGACCTTGCACGGCTGCGCGACATCTTTCCGAAGGTGCCGATCATCGCGCTGACGGCGACGGCGGACGAGACGACGCGCACCGACATTTCGGCTCGGCTGTTTGCCGACCGCGTCGACACGCTGGTGCTGGGCTTCGACCGGCCGAACATCAGGCTCGCCATCGAGCCGAAGCAAGACAGCAAGCGCCAGCTGCTGCGCTTTGTAGAGCGCCATTCGGGGTGCAGCGGCATCGTCTATTGCCTGTCGCGCCGGAAGACCGAGGAGATGGCCGCCTTCCTCGAAAAGAACGGCGTCACCGCGCTCGCCTATCATGCCGGCATGAGCAAGGAGACGCGCGAGGCCAACCAGAACGCCTTCATGACGCTCTCCGGCGTCGTCATGGTGGCGACGATCGCCTTCGGCATGGGCATCGACAAGCCGGACGTCGCCTATGTCTTCCACACCGATCTGCCGGCGAGCCTCGAGGCCTACTACCAGGAGATCGGCCGCGCCGGCCGCGACGGCCGGCCGGCCGAGGCGCATATGCTCTATGGCCTCGGCGACATCCGCACACGTCGCCTGTTCATCGACGACGAAGACGCCTCGCCGGAGCATAAGCGGCGTTCGCATGGCCGGCTGGACGCCTTGATCGGCTATTGCGAGACGGCGCAATGCCGGCGCCAGGTGCTGCTTGGCTATTTCGGCGAAAGCGCCTCGCCTTGCGGCAATTGCGACAGCTGCCTCAGCCAAGCGCCGCGCGCGGACGGCAGCGCCGAGGCGCGGATCATCCTTTCGGCCATCGCACAAACCGGCGAGCGCTTCGGCGCCTCCCATGTCATCGACATCCTGCTCGGCCAGGAGACCGAGAAAGTGCTGACAAGGGGCCATCAAAGGCTTGCCAGCTTCGGCACAGGCGCGGCGCACAAGAGACCTGCATGGCTGTCGCTGATCCGCCAGCTCGTGGCCGGCGGGTTCCTGATGCCGGACCCGGACGGCTATGGCGGCCTTGCCATTTCCGAAAGCGGCCGCGCGCTCGGCCGCGGCGAGACTGCGTTCGAGTACCGCGTCGAGACGCGACACCGTTCCCTGCGCAACAAGGCGCGCTCGGCCCAGGGCGCAGCCGCGGCGGGCCCCGAAGATGTGGATGCCGCGCTGCTCGGGATGCTGAAGGCGCTGCGGCTGCGCCTCGCCAAGGAACGCCAGGTGCCGGCCTATGTCGTCTTCTCCGACCGAACGCTGATCGACATGGCCGAGCGCCGCCCGCGCGACCTCGATGCCTTCGCGCAAGTGAACGGCGTCGGCGAGGCCAAGCTCAGGGAATTCGGCGAGGTGTTCTTGAGCGCGATCGCGGCGCATGCTGCCGAATGACCGGGCGAGCCCGGTGCCTCAGCTCGCGAGGCAGCATTTCTTGAATTTCTTGCCGCTTCCACAAGGGCACGGATCGTTGCGTCCGACGTCGCGCCGGGGGTTTGTGACCGGTTTGGCGCTCGACCAAGCCAGGTCCGGCAAAGCGGGTTGCCAGCCTTCGTCGCCGTCAGGCTCGAAATCGTCCTCGTCAAGCTCGAAGTCGTCGCCCTCGGCAAAATCGAAATCGTCGTCTGGGCCGCGAGTCCAGTCCAGCGCCACGAGGACATCCTCGATGTAGCTCAGACTGGCGCGATCGAACCGGCCGATGTCGCCGGGTTCCTGCTCGGCCTCCTCCAGGTCGCTTTCGAAATCGCTGCGTTCAAGCACATCTTCCGGTATACGACCCTCTTCCCAGGCGCTGTAGACAAGCGGAACGAGGTCTCTCAGGGCGAGCATCGCGATCGCCTGCAGCCAGCCGACCCAGGCGTAATCCCAGTCGTCGGCCAGCCTCTCCCGGTAGAATCGCTCCAAGAAATGCCGTGTCCGGTCGCGCTCGATGCGACCGTCCCAGGTCAAAAAAGTCACCCCGCCAAACACCGCGTCGCGGATAAATTCGTCGACGGAGCGGTCGGCGATGATGCCGAACAGCGCGTCGCCATCGCCGTCGAATACGCCGGCGAGGATGCGCGACAAGGTTTCGGTTATGGTATCGCCAAGCAGACGGTAGGTTTCCTCCATGGGGCGGCGCAACAGGCGCAGCAAGGGTTGGCACGCCTGGCTGTCACGGGCGCCGCCAAGAATATGCAGGCCCCTGAAGACCAGCATCTCCTCATCGTCCGACAAAGCCTCTCCATCGGCTGCCCGTTCAAGGACCGCACGCAGCGGAGGTGCGGATTCCTCGATCCTGATCGTGCAGAGCCCGATTGAGACGTCCGGCACCTCGCGCTCGGTCGCCACGTCATGCAGATAGTCTTCTATCGGGCCAAGCTCGAAGTCGTCCCTGCCGCCGCCGAAGAGCTTTTCGACCTCTTCCTTCTTCATGTCGTCCTCATGCGTTCTTGGTCACCAAAGCTACGCCGGATCATTCGGCTTGCAAACGCTCATCAGGCGGATGCGTTTGGTACCACAATTCTACTTACCCACGCGTCGCGGCTAGAGGCATCTCACCCGGCGGTGTTTGATGCGGCGTGCGGCGGGGCAAAACTTTGTCAAATTATGCCATACTGGCAGGTGTATGGAGGCCGATATGGCGACAATGAACGTATCCTTGCCCGGTCCCATGAAAGAGTGAGTGGAGGCGCAGGCCGAAACCGGGCGTTACGCTAATGCGAGCGACTACGTGCGCGATCTTATCCGTAAAGATCAAGAACGGAACGACAAGATCGCAGCCATGCAGAGCTTTGTCGATGAGGTTTGAAGAGCGGGGTCGGCCGACGGTCTAAGGGTGAGCTTTTCGCGGTGGCGGTCAACCGAACAAAGGCGCCGCGCGGCAAGCGATAATGGGTTTCACCGCTTCGATTGCGTTCGATATTCAATAGTGCGCATAACCGCTCAAGGGACATCTCTGGGACGCGGGAACCTCGAAGGTGCCGTCAATGCCGCTGCAGGTGCGGTATCCGGACTTTCGCTGCGCCGGCTTGCCCGCCTTTTGCGTCGGCCGCGGATTGGCGGCTTCGCGTTGCTGTTCACGTCTCGGCTTCGCACGGACGACCGGCTGCGGCTTCTCAGTCTTTTGCGACGTGGCGCTTTCCTGCTTCTTCGCTTCCGCCTCTGACGCCCGCTGGGCGCGGTAGTTCTTCAGCGCGTCGTCCGTGTCGAGCTTCAGGCGAGCATATTGTTTTGGGGTCAGGAAGGTGGTCGGGGGCAGCCGGTTTTCTTGCTGCCACCGGCCGATGGCTTGGCGCGTCTTGATGCCGAAGTCGCCGTCGGCCTCGTCCAGGTCGTAGCCGATCGCCAGCAGCCTTTCCTGCAGCTCGATCTTTGCCTGACGATCGAGCCCGATCGCGCTTTCCGTCAGTTCGGTCCCGGCGTCGGAATCCGGATTGGCGGTCTCGGCCGGAGATTGCGCCACGGTGGCTGATCGCGACGCGTCGTTCTTGGTATTGGCGACGATCGGTGTATTGCCGACGGAGATCGGCGGCTTCTTCAACTGATCGATGTTGAGGCGGGCGAGATCCGCGAACGCCCCCCTGGGGAATTGCTGCAGATAGGCTTCGTAATGGGCAAGCGTGTTGCGCTTCGAGGCTTCGTCCCACACGCGCTGCTCGATTTCCCATCCGCGCGCATCCGCGCCTGGCGGCTCGGCCGGAGTCTCGGTTGCGGACGGCTGCGGAGCCGGCGCTGCGGGCGGCGGCGCCTGCGGGCCGATAAAGACCTCTCGGCCGAGCGAGGCATTATGCCAGGGCCGCTGCCGCCCATCCGTTTCGGCCGTCACCTCACCGCGAACGCGGGTCAGCGCGCTCTGGATTTCCACGCCCGGCTCGGCGAGATGCCTGGCCAGCGACATCGTGTAGGGGCTGTTGGCGCCATTGCCGTCGTAGGACACGGCGCCGGGATCGGTCGCAAAGGCGATCAGCACGCCACCGGTGCCGACTTCCGACCCGCTAACATCGATGGGCGCCAGGCCCGGCGCGGTGGTCGAGCGGCTCTTCGGCAAGGAAGCCGCCAGGGTCCTTGCCAGCGGATTGTCGCGGCAGGCATCGAGGATGACGATGCCGACGGCCGGGTCGGGCGGGAGAGCGGCGAGCAGCTCGTCCATCTGGACGGTCCGAGTCTTGAGATGCGCCGGAGCCGTAAGCTCGGCATCGATCGGGATGAGATAATTCTTGCCGTTCACCTGCATGCCGTGGCCGGCGTAGTAGATCAGCGCCGTATCGGCGTCGTAGGAGGCCTCGGTGAATTTGTTCAGCCGGTCGCGCATTCCGGCATAGTCGAGATCGACGCCCTCGATGACGTTGAACCCCGCCTTGCGCAGCACTTCGGCCATCAGCCGCGCATCGCCGGCCGGATTGGGAAGGGCGGGCGCGTAAACATACTTGCTGTTGCCGATGACCAGGGCGACCCGATTGTTGCCGGCGGCAAGGGCGCCTGCCTGCAGCAGATCGGCCGCTGCCAGGAAGAACAAACCAACAATGGCGGCCCAGAACTTCATCGCGCGCACTTTCAATCAAGTTGCGGCTTTGCTTGCTTGTTCCAGTCGCAATTTCACGTAGGGGATGCCCCTTCCATGAAATATATAACACATTAGCGGGGTTGAATGCGCATCCTGCTTCACACCGAGGATGCGGCAGCCGGTTTTTGCCACCGGCCGGTGGCTTGGCGCGTCTTGATGCCGAGGGTCTGGTGTGATGCCCGATACAAAAGCACCGCCACGGTGGCGTCAACCGGTTACACAGAGCAGGAAATATCCCCGGCCTTCTGGGAGTGGCGAGTCAGCGTCCCCAGAGGCTGCGTGGGCGTGTCGTCGGTTGGCTGTTAGCGCGGCGACCGGAACGCTCCACGCCTCGCGAGCGGGATAGCGAAATCTCGTGAAGGCAAGGTCAAGCTGCGTTCTCCGTTCTGTATCGGCGACGGGCGGAGACTGGGAGAGATGGGCACCATGCGCGTGGCGCATCTGGAAGTTGGCAGGACATGGACGCGGGGCGGCCCGCGTGCAGGCGCTTGGCCGGGCGGTGCAACACAGCGCCACCTCGCAGCGATCCTGGCTTGCGACGTGGTCGGCTATTCGCGGCTGACGGAGCGCGACGAGCGCGGCACGCTCGAGCGGCTGAAGATCTACCGCAAGGACCTCCTCGAACCGCTGGTCTCCGAGCATCAGGGTCGGATCGTCAAGCTCACCGGCGACGGCATGCTGTGCGAGTTCGCGAGCGTCGTTAACGCGGTGACCTCGGCGATGGCGATCCAGCAGGTCTTGGCAGAACACGAGGCGGAGACGCCCGAGGAAAAGCGAATTCGCTTCCGCATCGGCGTCAATCTCGGCGACGTGGTGTGCGAAGAGGACGGCGACCTCTACGGCGATGGGGTCAACATCGCCGCCCGCCTCGAAAGCATCGCCGATCCGGGCACCGTGGTCATCTCAGGCACCGCCTACGACCACCTTCAGGGCAAGCTCGACTGCGGCTTCACGCCGCTCGGCGACCTGCGCCTCAAGAACATCGAGCGGCCTGTGCGCGCCTACCGCGTCGAGACCGACGCCGACGCTTCGGTGGCTGCACCGCCTCCCCTGCCCGAGAAACCCTCGATCGCGGTTCTGCCTTTCACCAACATGAGCGGCGACCCCGACCAGGAATACTTCGCCGACGGGCTGGTGGAGGACATCATCACGGGATTGAGCCGGGTGAACTCCTTCTTCGTGATCGCCCGCAACTCGTCCTTCACCTACAAGGGCCGGGCGGTGGACCTGCGCCAGGTCGGGCGCGAACTGGGCGTCCACTACGTGCTCGAAGGCAGCATTCGCAGAGCAGGATCGCGGCTGCGCATCAGTGGGCAGTTAGTGGACGCGATCAGCGGACACCATGTCTGGGCCGGCCGCTTCGAGGGCGACGTGAGCGACATCTTCGACCTGCAGGACAAGGTGACCGAGAGCGTCGTCGGCGCTGTCGAGCCGAGCATCCAGCTGGAGGAGATCAAGCAGGCGCGCATGAAGCCGACCGACTACATCAGCGCCTACGACCTCTACCTTCGCGCGCTGCCGCGCTTCTACAGCATGACGCGCGAAGGCTTTGCCGACGTGCGCCGGCTCACGAACGAGGCGCTCAGCATCGACCCCGGCTTCAGCTTGGCGAAGGCACTCGGCGCCTATATCCGCAGCCTATCGGTGAGCCAGTGCTGGCACGAGCCCGACGATACCAGAGTCGCCGCGCGCATGGCGCGCGAGGTATTGGCGGAAGCGCGCGACGACCCCACGAGCCTACGCTTCGCCGCGCAGGTGATCGCCTATAGCGCGAAGGAGTACGAGATGGCGCTGGGCACGATCGAACGATCCCTGCTGCTCAACCCCAATTCGGCGCAGGGCCATACGGGCAGCGGCTGGGTGAACGCGCATTCCGGCCGCCCGCTGGTCGCGATCGAGCACTTTCACAGGGCGATGCGGCTGAGCCCGATCGACCCCGAGAAGGGCATCGCGCTCTCCGGCATCGGGATGAGCTACCTGATGCTCGAGCGCTACGAGGAAGCGCTGGCATGGGGAGAACGCGCGCTGCACGAGATGCCGAACTACGGCTCCTCGCACCGGGTGGTGATCATGGCGCTGGTCAAACTCAACCGGCTGGACGAAGCGCGAGCGGCGGCGCGGCGGTTGATGGAGGCGTTCCCGACCTACACGCTCACCCTGCAGAGGCAGATTAACCCTTGGCAGGACAAGGCGTTCGCCGAGCGTTACCTCGAGGCGCTGGGCATCTCCGGCGTGCCGGATTGATCATCGCGGTTGCAAGGGTGCCCTCTGCTGCGCGTCATGTCCGGAAGGATAGTTCTCTGGCCACCGCCAGTGAGGTTGGACCCAGTCTTTGCACGTGGCAGGGAACCTCGGCGCGTCAGTATCCCTCCAGTCCAATCGAGTTAAAAGGGTCCAAAAATCGCTGCACCAAGGTGATTTCGTTCCGGGCGGCCTTGCTCAAGGTGGCTTGATGGATTGGATGCTGGCCGCGCACGTAGAATGCAACTTTGTGTGCTAATATACGCTGCGTTCTTGGGCGGATACGATGGAGCAGGAAAGACTTCTAGCCGCAGTCCTCTTGGCTGATGTCGTGGGCAGCACGCCGCTCTATGAGCGCATCGGCGACGATGCCGCTCTGCAGCAGGTCTCGGATTGCCTCGACGCGATACGCGATATCGTCGCCCGGCACGGCGGTGATTTCATTCACTCGAAGGGCGATGACGTGCTCAGCCTGTTCGAGAGGCCAGAGGCGGCGCTGAGGGCCGTCTGCCAAATCAGCAGCCAACTGACGAGAGGGCCGTTGAGCGCCCGGATCGGATTGCATTTCGGGGCGATCATTCGCGCGCGGGGCGCGGTATTCGGTGACGTTGTCAATGTCACCGCAAGGCTGTCCACCACGGCCAACCCCGGGGAGGTGCTGATCAGCCAGAGCTTCTTCGAAGCGCTTTCCGCGGGCAGCCGCAATGCCTTGCGGCTCCTCGACAAAATGGCCTTCAAGGGGAAGCAGGAACTCTTCGATGTCTATACCCTGGGGAGCGACGATAGGCCCCTCAGTACGCACATCGCCAACCGGGGCACCATTATCGAAAGGCGCTCCGCGCCGCCGCCGCAGATCAACCTGGTGATCCGCTACGGAGATCAGTTGCGATCCTGCCGAAGCAACGAATTCGTGACGATCGGCCGATCTCCGGAATGCAATATCGTCGTCCAGAGGCCCTGGGTCTCAAGGCACCACGCGACCTTCACCATTTCGAATGGCAAGGCCTGGCTTATCGAGCGAAGCTCGTCGGGCACATTTGTGTCGACGGGACCCGACCATGAAGTATTCGTGCGCCGCGAAGATATTCTCCTCTTCGGCTCCGGAGTCATCTCGCCTGGGCGAAGATCGTCCCTCGGCGACGCCCAGATCCTTCACTACGAAATCATCTCAGGCTGACCCGGCATCCTGCTTCGCGCTGAGAGGAATTATTTTGCCGGACTCGTCCTGCGAAGCGCGCAGCGCGAAGAAGGATGGCGGAGAGGGAGGGACTCTAACCCAATTGCTGGCAACCGTTCCGCGGGCTTTCCCGCAGCTGCCCCGTCAGCGATACGTATCGGCGATACATAGCACGCTACATCCGGTTTGAGAGCCCGGAATTTGAAGGCGAGCGATAGGACGAGGTTGGACCTGTTCCGATACCTCCGATCCAACGCAGCCATGCTGCTGTTGCCGATATGCGCCGGGCACTTCGTACGAGCGTCTCCGCCGAGGTGGGCCACCTCAAATCCTGCCTAGAGTCCATAGGATCCTCCAACCAGAACGGCGTTTGCGGGAAGACATTTCCTTCGCCGCTACTCAAAGCCAGCTTACGCTCGGAGCAGTGTCAATGGCCGCTTTGTTCAGCATTTCGGCCGTTGGGTCCAAGCTTTGCACGGCCTGGAAGCAGACATCGTCTGCGAGTATCCGGACTGCCCGTAATTTCAGGCCACGTCCCGCCGAACTGGCTTGCGATCATCCGCCGCAAACACGGCGCTCGCCTCGCTGACGATTGAAACATGATCTCGGGCGGCCTTGCCGGCAGCTGCCGCGTCACCGCGCATGATCGCGGTGACGATCACATCATGCTCCTGCCAGGACTTAGCCAGCCGGCCTGGCAGCATGAACTGTGCGCGCCGGAACGGCGCCAGCCGGCTGCGGGTCGCCACGGTCAAATCATGGATATGCGTGTTGTGGGCGCCGCGATAGAGCCTGCTGTGGAACTCGGTGTTGAAATACTCATAGTCCTCCTCGGCGCCGAGCTGCACGAGCCGCGCCGAGGCCTGATGCTCGATCTCCAGCGAGCGGCGCTCGCCGCCAGTCATGCGTTCCGCCGAGAAGCGCGCGCAGATCGCTTCCAGCTCGGCCATGCTCTCGAACATCGAGGCGAGGTGATCCTGTGTGATCACCGCGACGATGGCGCCCCGGTTGGGCCGTCTTTCGACCAGCCCCATGGCGCTCAAATGGCCGAGTGCCTCCCGGACGGGTGTGCGCGAGACGTCGAAACGGGCGGCGAGCGAGACCTCGTCAAGCCTCTCGCCGGGGCGCAGATAGCCGGTGACGATGCGGTCCGCGATCGCCCTCACCATCTGATCCACGGTCGTGCCCGACCTGACCAAGCGCTTTCCCGACACGTCTCCTCCCGTCCAGTTTTATTGCGGTCAGGCCCGCGACCTGGACGGCTCGCGGGCTGATTTCGACTCAGGCTGCACCTCTGTATGCCTAGATTTTGACCTCCATGTCAAATTGGTCATTCTTCAGGCATAAACTGCATGCACTTGCCTTGCGTTTATGCAGATCTGCTAAAGGCACTTGTTGATTTTATTACAGAAATTATCGCCGTGGAACTGGCATAGCGATTGCATGCACTTTCTTGACGCGACATCAACCGACCCCGAACCGGGTCCAAGAAGGGGAGCATTCGAATGACCAACAGATTCATGCTTAGCCGCCGCAATCTGCTCAAGACCTCTGCCGCCGGAGCGGCGCTCGGCCTGGCCTCGGCGGTCTTTCCGATCCGCGCGGCGCGCGCTGCGTCCGCGACCGTCGGCTTCATCTATGTCGGCCCGAAGGACGACTATGGCTACAACCAGGCGCATGCCGAAGGGGCCGCGTCGCTGAAGGGCATCGAGGGCATTTCCATCGTCGAGGAAGAGAACGTCCCCGAGACGGTCGACGTGCAGAAAACGATGGAATCGATGATCAATCTCGACGGCGCCTCGCTGATCTTTCCGACCTCCTTCGGTTATTTCGATCCGCACATGCTCGCCATGTGCGCGAAGTTCCCCGACGTGCAGTTCCGCCATTGCGGCGGCATGTGGAACAAGGACAAGCATCCGATGAACGCCGGTTCCTATTTCGGCTATATCGGCATGGGCCAGTACCTCAACGGCGTCGTCGCCGGTCACACCACCAAGTCGAAGAAGCTCGGCTTCGTCGCCGCCAAGCCGATCCCGCAGGTCTTGCTCAACATCAATTCCTTCCTGCTCGGCGCGCGTTCGGTCGATCCGGCAATCACCTGCCAGGTCATCTTCACCGGCGAATGGTCGCTGGCGGTCAAGGAGGCCGAGGCCACCAACGCGCTGGTCGACCAGGGCGCCGACGTCATCACTTGCCATGTCGACAGCCCGAAGGTGGTGGTCGAGACGGCAGCCGGTCGTGGCGCCTTCGTCTGCGGCTATCACGCCAATCAGAGCCCGCTGGCGCCGGAGAAATACCTGACCGGCGCGGAATGGAACTGGGCCAAGGTCTACAAGATGTTCGTCGACGACCTCGTCGCCGGCAAGCCTCTGCCGAACTTCACGCGCGGTGGACTGGCCGACGGCTTCGTCAAGATGAGCCCGCTCGGCCCCGCCGTCGGCGAAGCGGCGCGCAAGCAGTTCGACGCCACGCTGGCGGAAATGATGAAAGGCGGCTTCTCCGTCATCAAGGGCCCATTGAAGAGCAACAAGGGCGCCGTCGTTGCCACCGAAGGCCAAGCCTTTGTCGAGACCGCCATAGAGCTCGAAAGCATGGACTATCTCGTCGAGGGCGTCGTCGGCTCGACGGCCTGAGCGGGCCGCGGGAGACGGGACATGACGGATACGATGAGCAGCCCGACCGTGCGGACCATCCTCGATGCAAGGGGATATCGGGCGGCGCTCGAATGGATCGCCAGGCGGGCAGAAGCCTTCGTCATTCCGCTCGCCGCGCTGGTCGCCGGCATGGTGCTGTTCAGCCTGTTCATTGCGTTGGTCGGCAAGTCGCCGGTCCAGCTCTACCAGACGATGTGGCGGGGCGGCTTCGGGTCCTGGTTCTCGATCCAGAACTCGCTGTCGCGGGGCGCGCCGCTCCTGCTCGCGGCGCTCTGCGTGGCGCTGCCCGCGCGCCTTGGCCTGGTCGTCATCGGCGGCGAGGGCGCGATCGTGCTCGGCGGCGTCGCCGCTGCCGCCATCGGCGTCGCCCTGAACGGCGCTCCGTCCTTTCTCGTAATCCTCCTCATGGGCGTGGGGGGCGCGGCCGCCGGCGGCATCTGGATAGGTGCCGTCGGCGCGCTGCGCCATTACCGGGCCGTCAACGAAACCATCTCCAGCCTGCTGATGGCCTACATCGCGATTGCCCTGATGAACCATCTGGTGGAAGGGCCGCTGCGCGACCCGGCCTCGCTCAACAAGCCGTCGACCCAGCCGCTGGCCGACATCTACCGTGTCGGCAACATCCCGGGCATGGAAGTTCATTGGGGCCTCCTCGTCGGCGTTCTCGCTTGCGTGCTCTCCTGGCTGCTCATCGAGAAGACTCGCTGGGGCTTCGCTGCCCGCATCGCCGGCGGCAATGTCAGGGCGGCACAGGTGCAGGGCCTTGCCGTCGGTCCTTTGATTGTCGGCTTCACCGCGCTGGCAGGCGGCTTCGCCGGCCTTGCCGGCATGCTTGAGGTCGCAGCCGTGCAAGGCAACGCCAACGGCTCGCTTGCCGCCGGCTACGGCTATACCGGCATTCTGGTCGCCTTCCTCGCGCGCCACAATCCGATCGCCATTATCCCCGTCGCCTTCCTGCTTGGCGGCATCGACGCGTCCGGCGGCCTGATCCAGCGCCGCATGGACCTGCCCGATGCGACCGTGCTGGTGCTGCAGGGCATGCTCTTCATCGTCATCCTGTTCAGCGAGACCTTCTACGGCCGCTTCAAGCTCTTCAACCCCGATCTCTGGCAGAGGAGCACCTGATGGAGACGACCGACATCGGGCTGTGGGGCGTCCCGCTCGCCATGCTGGGCGGCGCCATCCGCGTCTCCACCCCCTTTATCTTCGTCTCGCTCGGGGAAGCCATCACCGAGCGCTCGGGCCGCATCAATCTTGGCCTCGAAGGCACGCTGGTGTTCGGCGCCATGACCGCCTATGCGGTAGCGGTGATGACCGGCTCGCCCTGGCTCGGCCTGCTGGCCGCGGCAGTCGCCGGGCTGTGCTTCGGTCTCTTCCATGGCTGGATCTGCAAATTCCCGAAGGTCAACGACATCGCCATCGGCATCGCCCTGATGCTGTTCGGCACGGGCCTCGCTTTCTTCTTCGGCAAGCCGTTCATCCAGCCCTCGGCGCCTGACCTGCCGGCGATCCCCTTCGGCGCCTGGTCCGACATCCCGCAGGTGCAGGCTGCGCTCAACGTCAACGTGCTGTTCCTGATCGGCGCTGCGCTCGCCGTCTTTCTCTGGTGGGCTTTTCGCAACACCCGTATCGGCCTGATCGTACGCGTGGTCGGCGACAGCGCCGATGCCGCGCGCGCGATGGGCCTCAACCCGAACGCGGTGCGTCTGCTCGCGACCGGCGTCGGCGGCGCGCTGGCCGGCATCGGCGGCGCCTATCTGTCGCTCTACTATCCCGGCAGCTGGACCGAGCGCATCTCCTCCGGCCAAGGATTGATGGCGGTGGCGCTGGTCATCTTCGCCCGCTGGAATCCGCTCGGCTGTTTTGCCGCCGCGCTGCTGTTCGGCGGCGCAGGCGCCCTTGGACCGGCGCTGCAGTCGGTGGGCATCACGCAAGGCTACTATCTCTTCTACGCCGCGCCCTACATCCTCACCCTCATCATCATGATCGCCACCTCGTCGCCGAGCCGCACGCTCGCCGGCGCGCCCGGCGAACTCTCGATCACCAAGTGACCGTCGCCCAGGAACCGCTCGCGAGACCGGAGTTGTTGCCATGAACGCCAGAGCTGAGATCACCCAGCGCTACATCGACGCCGATCCCTATCCCTGGCCCTATAACGGCGATCTGAGGCCGGATAACACGGCACTGATCATCATCGACATGCAGACCGACTTCTGCGGGCCGGGCGGCTATGTCGACCATATGGGCTACGACCTGTCGCTGGTCAGAGCGCCGATCGAGCCGATCAAGGCAGTGCTCGCTGCCATGCGGGCGAAGGGCTACACCATTATCCACACCCGCGAGGGCCACCGGCCCGACCTCGCCGACCTGCCCGCCAACAAGCGCTGGCGCTCGCGCCGCATCAATGCCGGGATCGGCGACCCAGGGCCATGCGGGCGCATCCTGGTGCGCGGCGAGCCGGGCTGGGACATCATCCCCGACCTTTATCCGGCCGAGGGCGAGCCGATCATCGACAAGCCCGGCAAGGGCTCGTTCTGCGCCACTGATCTCGAGCTGATCCTCAACCGGCGCGGCATCGAGAACATCGTGCTCACCGGCATCACCACCGATGTCTGCGTGCACACCACCATGCGCGAGGCCAACGACCGAGGCTTCGAATGCTTGATGCTGGAGGATTGCTGCGGAGCGACCGACTACGGCAACCATCTGGCGGCGATCAAGATGATCAAGATGCAGGGCGGTGTCTTCGGTGCCGTCTCGAATTCCACGGCGCTCGTCGCCCAGCTGCCGTGAGGAGCCGGCGATGAGCGGAACTCCCCACGGCAAGGCGATCGGCCTCGAGACCATCGGCATGACCATGCGCTTCGGCGCCTTCACGGCGCTCCACGACGTCTCCATCAAGGTGCCTGCAGGCTCCTTTCATGCGCTGCTCGGCGAGAACGGCGCCGGCAAGTCGACGCTGGTCAAATGCATGATGGGTTTCTACCAGCCGACGTCGGGCGACATGCTGGTCGATGGGCAAGAGGTCGCGATCGCCAGCCCCAGGGATGCCTCGGCGCTCGGCCTCGGCATGGTCTATCAGCATTTCACGCTCGTCCCTTCGCTGACGGGCGCCGAGAACCTGGTCATCTCGCGCGAGAAGGTGCCGGGCGTCATCGAGTGGCGCAAGGAGCGCGGCGCGCTTGCCCAATTCATGCAGCGCATGCCCTTCAAGCTGCCGCTCGACGTCAAGGTGGCCGAGCTCGCCGCCGGCGAGAAGCAAAAGCTGGAGATCATCAAGCAGCTTTATCTCGGCCGCAATTTCCTGGTGCTGGACGAGCCGACATCCGTGCTCACCCCGGGCGAGGCGCAGGAAGTGCTCGGCCTGGTGCGCAGCATGACGAAGGCCGGCGAGCTCACCGTGCTGATGATCTCGCATAAGTTCCACGAGGTCACGGCATTCGCCGACGACATCACGGTACTGCGCAAGGGTAAGCTCACCGGAACCGGGAGAGTGTCCGATCTTTCACATAGAGAGATGGCGGCAATGATGATCGGCGACCAGCCGATCGCGGCGCTCGACAGCCGCGCCGAGCCGAAGCCGGACGCCGAGATCGTGCTCAAGGTGAGCGCGCTGAAGGCGCCCGACCGCACGGGTCTCAAATCGATCAACATCGCCGACCTCTGCGTGCGCTCCGGCGAGATCGTCGGCATCGCCGGCATCTCGGGCAACGGCCAGAAGGAGTTCATGGAAGTGTTGGCCGGCCAGCGCCCCCGTGATCAGGGCGAAGTCGTGGTTCGCGGTGCCGCCTATGCGGCGACGCGCGCCGAGGCGCGCGCGCTCAATGTGCGCCTCATTCCCGAGGAGCCGCTGAAGAATGCGTGCGCAGCGAGGATGACGGTGGCCGAGAACATCGCCTTCCGCACCTTCGACGTGGACGGCAATGGCAGGCCGGTGAGCTGGATCAGCGCCGGCGCTATCAAATCC
This sequence comes from Mesorhizobium album, assembly GCF_033977205.1. Taxonomy (NCBI): domain Bacteria; kingdom Pseudomonadati; phylum Pseudomonadota; class Alphaproteobacteria; order Hyphomicrobiales; family Phyllobacteriaceae; genus Mesorhizobium; species Mesorhizobium album. The sequence continues at coordinate 181,589 of NZ_JAVIIW010000006.1, forward strand.
TTCAGCGCCCGGCTCGTCGAGCAGTTCAAGGTCAAGACTGCATCGCTCTCGTCGCCAATTGCTTCGCTGTCGGGCGGCAATGTGCAGCGCGCGGTGCTTGCCCGCGAGCTGACTGGCGAGGTCGACCTGCTGGTCGTCTCCAACCCGTGCTTCGGCCTCGACTTCTCCGCCGTCGCCGAAATCCGCGCCCGCATCATGAAGGCGCGCAACGCGGGGGCCGCGGTGCTCCTGATGTCCGAAGACCTCGACGAGCTGCTGGAGCTCTCCGACCGCATCCTCGTCATGTCCGACGGCGCGCTCGTCTACGAGACGCCGATCGCCCAGGCCAGCGTGCAGACAATTGGCGAGCATATGGCGGGGCACCATTGATGGCGGAAATCGAAGCGCAGCCCTTCGCCTTTGCCTTCAAGCCCGAGACGACGGCTCTTATCGTCATCGACATGCAGCGCGACTTCACTGAGCCGGGCGGTTTCGGTGCCAGCCTCGGCAACGACGTCAGCCGGATCACGGCAATCGTGCCGACGGTGAAGAGGCTGATCGAGGGCTTTCGCACCGCCGGCCTGCCGGTGATCCATACCATGGAGTGCCACCGGCCCGACCTGTCGGACCTGCCACCCGCCAAGCGCGACCGCGGCAATCCCTCGATCCGCATCGGCGATGTCGGCCCGATGGGCCGCGTGCTGATCGCCGGCGAGCCCGGCACCGCGATCCTTGACGAGCTCGCGCCTTTGCCTGGCGAGACCGTCATCGAGAAGCCCGGCAAAGGCGCCTTCTACGCAACCGGCCTCGGCGATGACCTGAAACGGATCGGCGCCCGTCAGCTGGTCTTCGCCGGCGTGACGACAGAGGTTTGCGTGCAGACGACGATGCGCGAAGCCAACGACCGCGGTTATGAATGCCTAGTCGCCGAGGATGCGACGGAAAGCTACTTTCCCGAATTCAAGGCGGCCGCGCTCGCTATGATCAGGGCGCAAGGCGCGATCGTCGGTTGGACGGCGACGACGGATCAGGTGCTTGAAGGAATAGCGAATGCCTAATCTTGCCTTTGCCGGCCTTGTCGACGGTGGCTGGCGCGATCTGGCGTTCGAACCTTTCCGCGACGGCGTCACGGCGCATTGGCTGCTCAAGGGCGGGCCGGTCGAACCGTCCGTCGCGGTGCTGCAATACCAGCCGGGCGCCGGGGTGCCGCGCCACCGCCATGCCGGGCTGGAGACCATCGTGGTGCTGGACGGCACCCAGAGCGATGAGAACGGGAACTATCCGGCGGGCAGCGTGATCCTCAATCCGGTCGGCACAGAGCACTCGGTATGGACGAAAGGCGGCTGCGTCGTGCTGATCCAGTGGGATCTGCCAGTGGTCATTCTGGGGGAGACGAAATGAGCGACATCCGCTTCGACATCGGCAGCCTGCACGCGGCCTACGAGGCCGGCACCGGCATAGCCAAGGTGATCGATACGGCACTGGCTCGCATCGAGGCGGCTGACGACCCGGGCATCTTCATCCACCTTGCGACGAGAGCTGAATTGCTGGCGCAGGCCGAAGCGCTGGGCCTTTTCGATCCGGTCGCCAAGCCGCTCTGGGGCATACCCTTCGCGGTCAAGGACAACATCGACGTCGCCGGCATGCCGACCACGGCCGCCTGCGCCGAATATGCTTACGTGCCCACCAAAGATGCGACCGTCGTGGCAAAGCTCAGGGCCGCGGGCGCACTCGTCCTCGGCAAGACCAATCTCGACCAGTTCGCCACCGGCCTTGTCGGGGTGCGCACACCCTGGCCGATCCCGAGGAATGCGATCGATCCGAAGCTGGTGCCGGGCGGCTCCTCCTCCGGCTCGGCGGTGGCGACGGCGCGCGGCATCGTCTCCTTTGCGCTAGGCACCGACACCGCCGGCTCCGGGCGCATTCCGGCCGGTCTCAACAACATCGTCGGGCTGAAGCCGACCGTCGGCGCGCTGTCAACTACAGGCGTGGTGCCGGCCTGCCGGACGCTCGACTGCGTCTCGGTATTCGCGCTGAGCGTCGATGACGCCTATGCGGTGTTTGGCGCCGCCACCGGCTTCGATCCATCCGATCCGTATTCGAGGTCGGTGTCCACTTCTCCGCTAGGGCCCCGCCCGCCAACTCTGACCGTCGGCGTTCCAGCAAGCGCGGACCGGAAATTCTTCGGCGATGCCTCGATGCAGGTTGGCTTCGAGACAGCCCTGGCCGCACTGGAGACCCTGGGCGCCAGGCTTGTCGAGATACCGTTCAGCGACTTCTACGCCACAGCCGACCTCCTCTACGAAGGCGCCTGGGTGGCGGAACGCTACGCAGCCATCCTCGATTTCTTCGAGGCCAACGAAGCGGCACTCCATCCGGTGACGCGCAAGATCATCGGCAGCGCCAGAAACCTGTCTGCGGCCGACGCCTTCCGCGGGCTCTATGCCTTGCAGGCCTACAAAGCGCGGCTCGCCCCGGTCATCGCTTCCGTCGATCTGTTCTGCGTGCCGACCGCGCCGACCCACTACACGGTCGATGCCGTGCTCGCAGATCCGATCGCCACCAACAGCCGCCTCGGCACCTACACCAATTTCGTCAATCTTCTCGACATGTGCGGCATTGCCGTGCCTACCGGTACGCGCGATGACGGCCTGCCGATGGGCGTGACGCTGCTTGCGGCCGCCGGACTGGACGGACTTGTGGCGTCAGTCGCGCGCGATCTCCATGCCGCGAGCGGTCTCACCCTCGGCGCGACGGGATGGCGTCAACCCATCGCGCAGCCTGTCTCCGCAGCGGCGGCGGACGGTTCGATCGAACTTGTCGTGGTCGGCGCTCACCTCTCGGGAATGCCGCTCAATGGCCAGCTCAAGGAGGCCGGTGCCCGGTTCTGCCGGGCGACGAGGACGGCCTCATCATATAAGCTCTTTGAGCTCGCGGGCCAGGCCACGCCCAAGCCGGGACTTGTCCGCGTGGGGAACGGCGGCACTGCGATCGAGGTAGAGGTTTGGCGGCTACCTGCCGACGCTTTTGGCCACTTCGTCGCCGCCATCCCGCCGCCGCTGGGCATCGGTAGTATAGAGCTTGATGACGGAAGCACCGCCAAGGGCTTCCTGGTGGAATCCGTGGGCTTGCTAGGCGCCTCTGATATCTCGTCATTCGGTGGCTGGCGCCGCTTTCTGTCGGATCGCGTTCCCGCTTGAGCACTTCGTCAACGGTGTTTGCGAAAAGCAAGGACAGCTCAGGAACCCCGAGGCAGGTTGAACGTCTGATATCTTCGCTTCGAGGGTGGAAAGCTGCCATTACCTCCGGCCCCAATGCTGCAGAACTGCTTCGCGCCCGAGATCGGACTTTCACATAGGTCGCAGGTGTTCGGGTTGACCCAATTCGGATGAACGGTTTGCGTTCCCTCACGCCTAGCTTACGATCCAAATGGATTGCCGATTGCCCACTATGCAGCGGGACCTAGTCGTTCGACAATGAGCGGGCCATGTCGAGAAACGCGCGCACCAGCTTGCCGCCGCTGCGCTCGCGCAGGCAGATCAAGGCTTCGTCCATCAGCGTCTCGGGCGCATCGATCGAGATCGGAGCCAGCCGGGAATCATGACCGAACTCACCTGCTCGAAGCTCTCACGGGCAAGCGCAGCCAAAAGTTCGGCCCGCACCCGCGCCTGTCTCGCCGTCAGCGCACCGAGCCCGATCCGAAGGATGCGGGCAGGCGAACCGCCGACGTCTTCGGGCATCCTGATCTGGAAAAGATAAACGGATCCTGACCGGACCAGGTAGCGGCCTGGCGAGCGGCCCTTGCCATTTCCTGAAACAGGCAAATGCTGCCTCTCCATGATCGCGCTGGAGAGCTCATCCCGCGATACGTCTGGCGATACACTGCGCGACACGTCCACCTCGAAACTCCCTTGCGCGGAGCCGCGGGAAATCATTTCCTGAGGCGGATCAGGCGTTTGCCAAAATTGGGTGAGAGTTCCCTGGAAATTGGCGGAGAGGGAGGGATTCGAACCCCCGATACCCTTGCGAGTATGCCGCATTTCGAGTGCGGTGCATTCGACCACTCTGCCACCTCTCCGCGAGGTCATGGTCGGCCGTTGCCGGCGCGGCGCACTAGATAACGGCTGACTGCCGCAGTTACAAGGCCTTATTCCACCGATTTTCCGGCTTCTGTGGAGCGCGATGGTTTGAGCTTGCCGGCAGCGGGCTCGGCATGACTTTGCCGTTTGCACCGCGCTTCGTGTCGCCGGTCAAATCAGGGCGGTCGGCACAAGCTGCAGTCCCGCCGCAGTATCGGGCGCTGCCCCAGGGGCATTGCAGCCTCCTTAAAGCCGGGCCCATTGCCTTGACTTCCGCGCAACCTTCGGTTAGGGACAGCCCGCATCCGGCGTGGGGGCTTCTCCGCGCCGCTTGTTTTTTGAACCCGCAGACTGACAAAAAGACGGCCGAACCGCTTGAGGCGGCTCATCAAGGCCGACCGAACAGCGAAAGGCAAAAAATGTTCGCAGTCATTAAAACGGGCGGCAAGCAGTACCGCGTCGCCGCCAACGATCTGCTCAAGATCGAGAAAGTCGAAGCCAAGATCGGCGATATCGTCGAGATTGGCCAGGTGCTCGCGCATGGCGAGGGCGGGAATGTCACCTTCGGCGCGCCGTTCGTCGATGGCGCCATGGTCACGGCGGAAGTCGTCGAGCAGGGCAAGAACCGCACCGTCATCGCTTTCAAGAAGCGCCGCCGCCAGAATTCGCGCCGCCGGATCGGCCACCGCCAGCTTCTGACCACCGTCAGGATCTCCGAGATCCTCTTGGGTGGCGCCAAGCCGTCGAAGAAGGCCGCCGCGAAGGCCGAAGCCAAGGCTGAAGCCGCCGCCGAGGCGAAGGCAGAGGCCGCTCCGAAGGAGGCCAAGGCCAAGAAGGAAGCCAAGGCAGAGGCTTCGAGCGAAGAGGCCAAGGTTGCGCCGCTGTTCAAGGCGCCGAAGGGCGAGCCGGATGACCTCACCGTCATCAAGGGCATCGGCCCGGTCGCGGCGAAGGATCTCGCCGAGCAGGGCATCGTCACCTTCGCGCAGCTCGCCAAGCTCACCGACAAGGATGTCGCCAAGATCGACGAGCACATGCCGTTCGGCGCCGACCAGATCAAGGACTGGCGCGAGCAGGCCAAGGAACTGGCGAAGAAGTGAGACGATAAGACAGGCCGGCGATAATCGTCGCCGGTACGCACTTGAAACGGAACGCGAACGCGTTCATAAGACCATTCAAGCGCCTCACGGCGCATCGGAGTTAGTTAGATGGCACACAAGAAAGCTGGCGGTTCGTCGCGCAACGGTCGCGACTCGCACTCCAAGCGGCTCGGCGTGAAGAAGTTCGGCGGCGAAGCCGTGGTTGCCGGCAACATCATCATCCGTCAACGCGGCACGCAATGGCATCCGGGCACCAACGTTGGCATGGGCACGGATCACACCCTTTTTGCGCTCGAAGCAGGCGCAGTCGCCTTCAACAAGAAAGCCAACGGCCGAACCTACGTGTCGGTAAACCCGATTACCAAAGCAGCGGAGTAGCCGGTTCCGCACCATAACACCGGCGCCCATCTCGGGAACCGGTGTCTGGCCAGGCCAGGAAAAGGATCAGGAGAGATGGGCTTCCATCTCTCCTTTTTCATTTTTCTTTGCCCTGGAGGACTAAATGGTTGCCGAAGCGGAAGACACCGAAGACGAAAGTTACGCGATCGATTGCCCGGCGCTCGCCACCGAGCGCCTGGTCATGCGCGCCCCGCGCGAGGGCGATCTCGAGCAACTGGTGGCGCTCGCCGACAACCGTCACGTCGCCGAGATGCTGGCCCGCATGCCGCATCCCTACGGCGAGGCCGAAGCCAGAGCCTTCCTCGCCATGGCAGCCTCCCGCCGCGCCGGCATCGTCTATGCGCTGACGCTTGCCGGAACCGGCACCTTCGTCGGCTGCGCAGGGCTCAACACCACCGATCGCGGCCTGGAGCTCGGCTACTGGATCGGCGAGCCCTACTGGAAGCGCGGCTATGCGACGGAGGCCGCGCATGCGCTGGTCGACCTCGCCTTCCAGAAGACCTCGATCCAGGTGCTGCATGCCTCGACCAGGGTGATCAATCCGGCTTCGCGCCGGGTCATCCACAAGTGCGGCTTCCAGTATGCCGGCCAGGGCATGCTGAACTCGATCGTCGCCGGCCAGGTGCCGGTCGAGCGCTACCGCCTGGACCGCAAGACCTGGACGAGTCTGCGCAACTGGGTGCATTTTTAGGCGTGTTGAAATTTCAGGTGAAGCCGGTCTGCAAATGCCGGTTTCCTGCGCTTCCGGTGCTCACGTACTTCAAGTACGCTCCGCTCCGGTTCTCGGAAACCGTCATTTTCGACTCGGCCTGACCTGAATTGCAACACGCCCAGGTGCCGAGTGTTGAAGGTCGAAAACCGGCTCAGCCGAGCTCGACCCAGACCGGCAGGTGATCGGAGCCGGCCGCTTCGCTGTCGACCCACAGGCGCTTCAGCGATCTGGCGAGCGAGGCGCTGGTGAAGACGTAGTCGATGCATTTGTGGCGGCCGGCATCGTCGGGCCGCTTCGGATCGACCCAGGTGACGAGGCCGGAAGCGCCAAGGCGCTGGGCAGCGTCGACGGCGAGATCGGCGGTCAGCGGCATGCCGAATTCGTGGTCCGTGCGGCCGGCGAGTTCGACATATTCGGGCGAACCAGGCAGCATGTTGAAGTCGCCCATGACGATGAACGCTTCCGGATAGGGCAGGTCCGGCAGGCCGATCTCGGGAATGCCGGAAAGCCCGCCGCCTTCCAGCGCGTAGTTCAAAAGGCGCTGGCGCAGGAAGCAGATCTGGCTCTGGCGTTCGACCGGGCTGCGGTGGTCGAGGTGGGTGGAGTAGAAGCGGACGAAGCCGAGCGGCGTCTCGATCAGCGCCTCGAGCGCGCCGCGCTGGAAGTTCATCGCCTCGAGGCTGCGGCTGCGCGGCAAAAGGAGATTGCGCGACAGATGAATGGGCGTCTTCGACAGCACCATGTTGCCGAGCTGGAAGGTTCGGGTCACGGCGCGGCCAGCGTCGAGGCGCGAGCCGACATTGACCTCGAAATTGCTGCCATAGGCGGCGAAGTAGTCCGGCAGCGCCTCGCCGATCTCGGCTACCATGTCGCGGTCGCCATTGCGCGGATTGTTGCGCGTGACTTCCTGCAACGCGATCACGTCGGCGCCGCGCACCGCGTCGGCGATGCGGTCGACACCGTAGCGACCGTCGAGGCCGATGCCGTACTGGATGTTGTAGGTGACGATCTTCATTCCCGCGCCTCTCAGTCTCGCCCGCAAACAGTGCTACCGCGTCCTTGGCCTAAAGCATGTCTCCCGAAAGTGGGAACCGGTTTCGGGACAATGACATGCGTAAAATCAAAAAACTAAAGCGCACGGAGCGAATCTGAAAGATCGCGACGCGCTTTAAGGGCACCCGGCGTTTTAGTCGCAAAACGGGCCTCGCCCTTGGCCCCGCCTTGGTTTAGAGCAATCCGCAAGCTCAATAGCAGAAACTTGAAAATCCGATGAAATTCCTCGACCAGGCCAGGGTTTACATACGTTCCGGCGACGGCGGCGCCGGGTCGATGTCGTTCCGCCGCGAGAAATTCATCGAGTTCGGCGGGCCGGACGGCGGCGACGGCGGCCGCGGCGGCGATGTCTGGGTTGAAGCGGTCGACGGGTTGAACACGCTGATCGACTACCGCTACCAGCAGCATTTCAAGGCCAAGACGGGCATGCACGGCATGGGCCGTAACATGACCGGCGCCAAGGGCGCCGACGTGACGCTGAAGGTGCCGGCCGGCACCCAGGTGTTTGCGGAGGACAATGAGACGCTGATCTGCGACCTCACCGAGGTCGGCCAGCGTTTCCTGCTCGCCAAGGGCGGCAATGGCGGCTTCGGCAACCAGCATTTCAAGACCTCGACCAACCAGGCGCCGCGCCGCGCCAATCCGGGCCAGCCCGGCGAGGAGATGAGCATCTGGCTGCGGCTGAAGCTGATCGCGGATGCCGGCCTCGTCGGCCTGCCCAATGCCGGCAAGTCGACGTTTCTTGCCGCCGTCACCGCCGCCAAGCCCAAGATCGCCGAGTATCCCTTCACCACGCTCTATCCCGGCCTCGGCGTCGCCCGTATCGACGGCCGCGAATTCGTGCTGGCCGACATCCCCGGCCTGATCGAGGGCGCGCATGAGGGCGTCGGCATCGGCGACCGTTTCCTCGGCCATGTCGAGCGCACCCGCGTGCTGCTCCACCTCGTCTCGGCGCTGGAGGAGAACCCTGGCAAGGCCTACAAGACCGTGCGCGCCGAGCTCGAGGCGTACGGCCATGGGCTGACCGACAAGGTCGAGATCGTCGCGCTCTCCCAGATCGACATCCTCGATGCGGACGCCCGCAAGAAGAAGGCGGCCTCGCTGAAGCGCGCCGCCGGTCGCGCGCCGATGCTTCTGTCGGCTGCCACCGGCGAAGGCGTCGAGGCCGTGCTGCGCGCGCTGATGGCAGTGGTCGCCGAGGCGCGCGACGCCGTCCCCGCTCCTGTCGACACGCGCTGGCAGCAAAATCTATGAAATCGCTGAAATCATACCGGCGCATCACCGTGAAGATCGGCTCGGCGCTGCTGGTCGACCGCGCGAGCGGCTTGAAGCGCGACTGGCTGACCTCTTTAGCCGACGACATCGCGGTGCTCGCCGATGCCGGCGCGGAGGTGCTGGTCGTCTCCTCGGGCGCCATTGCGCTCGGCCGCACCATCCTCGAGCTCGGCAAGCGCGCGCTGAAGCTCGAGGAAAGCCAGGCCGCTGCCGCCGTCGGCCAGATCGCGCTTGCCGGCGCATGGTCGGACGCGCTCGGCAAGAACGGGCTGAAATCAGGCCAGATCCTTCTGACCCTCGGCGATACAGAGGAGCGCCGGCGCTACCTGAACGCACGCGCCACGATCTCGACCTTGCTCAAGATGAAGGCGGTGCCGGTCATCAACGAGAACGACACGGTGGCGACATCGGAAATCCGCTATGGCGACAACGACCGGCTGGCGGCGCGCGTGGCGACCATGATGGGCGCCGATCTCCTGGTGCTGCTCTCCGACATCGACGGGCTCTACACGGCACCGCCGGCCAAGGACCCCCAGGCGAAATTCATCCCGGTGGTCGACCGCATCACCCCTGACATCGAGGCGATGGCGGGAGCGGCCGCGTCGGAGCTCTCGCGCGGCGGCATGCGGACAAAGCTCGATGCCGGCAAGATCGCCAACGCCGCCGGCACGGCGATGATCATCACCGCCGGCACGCGGCTGTCGCCGCTGATGGCGATCGAGCGCGGCGAGCGCGCCACCTTCTTCCGGCCGAGCCCCAATCCGGTGAAGGGCTACAAAACCTGGATCGCCGGACAGCTCGAGCCGGCCGGCCGGCTCACCGTCGATTCCGGCGCCGTCGGCGCGCTGAAGTCGGGCAAGTCGCTGCTGCCGGCCGGCGTCAAGCTGGTCAGCGGCAATTTCTCGCGCGGCGATACGGTAGCAATCCTGTCGCCCGAGGGTCGTGAGATCGCGCGCGGGCTGGTTGCCTATGATGCCGCCGATGCCGTAAGGATCGCGGGTTTGAAGACGACCGAGATCGAAAACGTGCTCGGCTATGAGGCGCGCTCGGCGATGATCCATCGCGACGACCTTGTGATAAGCCAATCCAGTGATCAAGTATTGGCGGGCGACCAAGTATTGACCGGCGACGAATGACCCGGCGGAGGATGAACCATGCTGAAGCTGCATGAAAAATCCGGCGAAGACACGGTGGCGATGATGGCCGATATCGGCCGCCGCGCCCGCGCCGCCGCCCGACCGTTGGCCGTCGCCACGACCAAGGCCAAGAACGATGCGTTGCTCGCCATGGCCGACGCCATCCTGCGCAACGAGCAGGCGATCCTCCAGGCCAACGCCATCGATATGTCGAACGGCGCGGAAGCCGGATTGTCCGCGTCCTTCATGGATCGGCTGAAGCTTAACCCCTCGCGCATCAAGGCCATGGCGGACGGCATCCGCGAGATCGCGGCGCTCAAGGATCCGGTCGGCGACGTGATCGCCGCATGGGACCGGCCGAACGGCCTCCATATCGAGCGCGTGCGCACGCCGCTCGGCGTCGTCGGCGTCATCTATGAAAGCCGCCCGAACGTCACCGCGGATGCCGGCGCGCTCTGCCTGAAGGCGGGAAATCCGGTCATCCTGCGCGGCGGCTCGGATTCGATCAATTCCTCTTCGGCGATCCATGCCTGCATGGTCGAGGGGGTGAAGGCTGCCGGCCTGCCGGAGGACGCCATCCAGTTGGTGCCGACCACCGACCGCGCCGCCGTCGGCGAGATGCTCAAAGGTTTGAGCGGCAATCTCGATGTCATCATCCCGCGCGGCGGCAAAAGCCTGGTCGGACGCGTGCAGAACGAGGCCCGCGTACCGGTCTTTGCCCATCTCGAAGGCATCTGCCATCTCTATGTCGACCGCTCGGCAAAGCTCGACATGGCGGTGAAGATCGCGGTCAACGCCAAGATGCGGCGCACCGGCGTCTGCGGCGCGGCCGAGACGCTGCTCGTCGACCGCGCGGTGGCGTCCACGCATCTGGTGCCGATCCTCCAAGCGCTGCGTGCGGCGGGTTGCGAGATTCACGCCGATACGGAAGTGATGCAGGCTTTTTCCGATGCCAGCCCGGCGACCGATGCCGACTGGGTGACGGAATATCTCGACGCCATCATCGCGGTGAAGCTGGTCGACGGCGTCGCCGGCGCGATCGAGCATATCGAGACCTTCTCCTCGCATCACACCGAGGCGATCATCGCCGAGGATCCGCAAGCGGTCGAAAGATTCTTCAACGAGATCGACTCGGCGATCCTGCTGCACAACGCCTCGACGCAATTCGCCGACGGCGGCGAGTTCGGCATGGGCGCCGAGATCGGCATCGCCACCGGCAAGATGCATGCGCGAGGACCGGTCGGTGTCGAGCAGCTGACCTCGTTCAAATACCGCGTGCGCGGGTCGGGACAGGTGAGGCCTTGACCTTTTTCGCCACCAAGGCCTGAGGGGAGGCCTGGCGAATGCTTTCCCAGCCCGAGCAGCCCGTCCCTGCGCCTTATCTTCACATGCCGCATGCCGGCAGGGGGCTGGCCGTTGGCCTGTTCGGGGGCTCGTTCAATCCGCCGCATGCCGGCCATGCGCTGGTTGCCGAGATCGCGCTGAGAAGGCTGGCTCTTGACCAGCTGTGGTGGATCGTGACGCCCGGCAATCCGCTGAAGAGCGCGCGCGAGCTGGCGCCGCTCGCCGAGCGCATCGCGCTGTCGGAAAAGATCGCCCGCAACCCGAAGATCAAGGTCACCGCCTTCGAGGCGACGCATCACGTCCGCTACACCGCCGACACGCTGGCTCTGGTCAAGGCGCGCAATCCCGGCGTCGACTTCGTCTGGATCATGGGTGCCGATTCGCTGCGCGACTTCCATCACTGGCAGCGCTGGCGCGAGATCGTGCTCACCTTCCCGATCGCGGTCATCGACCGTCCGGGCGCCACGCTCTCCTTCCTGTCGTCGGTCGTCGCCAAGACCTTCGACTATGCCCGCGTCGACGAGGGCGACGCGCCACGGCTGGCCCGCATGCGGGCGCCGGCCTGGACCTTCATCCACGGTCCGCGTTCGTCGCTCTCCTCCACCGCGATACGCAACGGGGCGAATGGGTAGGCATTTTCCTTCTCCCCCTGGGGGAGAAGGTGGATCGGCGCGCAGCGCCGAGACGGATGAGGGGTGCTCCAGCTTGACACAGGCCTCAATCACCGATGCCTCATTTCTTCCAACACCCCTCATCCGTCTTGCCGCTTCGCGGCAATCCACCTTCCCCCACAAGGGGAGAAGGGGAGCTTGGCCATGTCGCTTTTACGGCGGCTTTTCGCTCTACCGTGAGCGATGCTGGCAGGCATGCTGAAGACCAGCCGCACCACGACCGACACCGGACAGGCCGCGCCGTCGGCGCCGCTGATCGCCATTGCCAGCGTCATCGTTTCGATGGCGCTGATTGCGATCGGCAACGGGCTGATGTTCGCCTATATCCCCGTTCGTCTCGGCGCCGACGGCTTCGATCCGACCTGGGCCGGGCTGATCGTCACCGGGCTCTCTGCCGGCGGGCTCGCCGGCTGCATCCTGACCGGGCCTCTCGTCAGAAGGGTTGGCCATGCCCGAGCGTTCATGGTGCTTTCGGCGCTGATCGCGCTTTCCAATGCCGCAATCGGCGCCGGTCCTATCCCGCTGCTCTGGATCGCGGCGCGGGCGCTCTACGGCTTTGCCATATGCGGCATTTTCATCGTCGCGCAGAGCTGGCTCAACGATGCCGTGCCCAATGCGATACGCGGCCGGATCATGGCGGTGTTCTACGTTGCCTATGTCGCGGGTCTCGGCGTCGGCTACGCGACGCTCGCCACGGTCGATATACTGAGTGCAGCCGTGCCGCTCATCGGCATCACCTTCACGGCGCTCTCGATCCTACCGGTCGGCATGACGCGGCTTGCGCAGCCGCCACCGCCGCAGGCCGCTTCGGTAGCGCTCGCCCGAGCCTGGAAGATCTCGCCAGTCGGCGTCGTCGGTATGCTGGCCGTCGGCGGCCTCTCGATGAGCATTTCCGGCTTCGCGCCGATCCATGCCACCGCCAAGGGCTACAGCCAGGCGGATGTGGCGCTGCTCTTGTCGGCGATGCCGATCGGCACGTTGATCCTGCAGGTGCCGCTCGGCTGGATTTCGGACCGAACCGACAGGCGCTATGTGCTCGCGGGCGCGGCGGCGCTCGCGGTCGCCGCCAGCCTGCTTGCCATCGGCTTCGACGGCGGCGCGCTGGCCATCCTTGCGGTGATCTATCTGATCTGGGACGGGGCGTCCGAATCGATCTATTCGCTTTCCAGCGCGCATGCCGCCGACCGCGCCGGCAAGGACGAGCTGCTCGCCCTGTCGAGCTCGCTGCTCTTTGCCTGGTCGCTGTCCGGCTTCGTCGTGCCCGGCGTCGTGACGGCGCTTTCCGCCGTCTTCGGCACCGAGACCTTCATCTATGTCGGCATCTTCATCGCCTCGGCGTTCTGCCTGTTCGTGCTGTGGCGGGTGTTTGCGGCGCGGCCGGCTCCGGCAATCGCGACGGCCAGCTTCGCGCCGATGAGCGCGCAGGCGCCTCTACCCGTGGAACTCGCCTTCGCGCCGGACGATGAGCCGCGGCGAACCAACGACTGAAAATTCCGACTGCTCTACTGCTTGCGGGCTTCCGCCGTCGGCGCCTCGGGCGGCGGCAGCGGGATCGAAATGCCCTCGTTGTCAAAGGCCTGCTTGGCGCGCTTGGTCATGTCGATCTGGGTGGCGAAGTAATCGGCCGCCGACGTCCAGTAGCGCAGGGTGAGCGAAACCGTGCTCTCGCCGAGGCTCGCAACGAAGGCGATCGGCGCCGGCTCGCGCCTGATGCGCTTCTCGGCGCCGGCGATGCCAAGCAGCGTCTTCTGCCCACGGTCGATGTCGTTCCATGAACCGATGTTGAGCGTGATGTCGGTGCGGCGGACACCGTTGCGGGTGAAGTTGCGCACCGGCTGGTTCCACAGCGTCTGGTTGGGCGCCAGGATGTAGACGCCTTCCACGGTGCGCAGCTTGGTTGCGAACAGCCCGATCTCCTCGACCGTGCCGGCGATCGTGCCGACCTCGACGTTTTCGCCGATGCGGAACGGCCGCAGCGCCAAAAGCATGATGCCGGCGGCGATATTCTGCAGCGTGCCCTGGAGAGCCAGCCCGATAGCCAGGCCGACGGCGCCGATGGCGGCAATGATGGAGGCCGTCTGCACGCCGAACTGGCCGAGCACCATGATAACGACAAGGACCAGGATGCCGTAGCGGACGATCTTCGAGAAGAAATGGCGCAAGGTGGCGTCGAAGCCGTGGATGTGGCCGAGGCCGGCGAAGATCGAGCGCTCGGCAAGGCCGGCGACGAAATAGCCGACAATCAGAAGGATGACGGCGCCGATCGCCGAGAAGGAGTAAGAGACGATCAGCGTGCTGAGCTGCGCAAGTCCGGCCTGAACGGTGAGAAATGCGTTTTGCGGGTCGGTCGGCATGAATGAAGTCCCCGATGGTCGATGAGCCGATAACCCGTGCCAAGCGCAAAGGGTTCCGATTTTTCCGGGACTACGGAACCTGCCGAAGCGGACCGCGTTGGCGCAGGCAGGGTGCCCGTCTTGAAACTGCAACGGAACTCTGCCTATCTAAGTGGTGTCACCTGATTTGCTGGGTGATTTGGTTGTTCTTATTGGGAAAGGAAACACACTGAGAACAGCACTGCGGAAGAAGGCCGATATCGTGCCTTCGCCGGCCGGGATCAGCGGAAGCGATGCTGCCTCCCTCGCCATCAACACAGTCCTTGCCAGTCTGGAAGACTCCAAGGCCGAAAACATCGTCTCAATCGACATCCAGGGTAAATCGAGCCTCGGCGACTATATGGTCATCGCGTCGGGCCGATCGCACCGTCATGTCTCGGCTGTCGCCGATCATCTTCTCAAGGCGCTCAAGGATGCCGGCCTCGGCATGGCGCGCGTCGAGGGGCTGGCCAGCGCCGACTGGGTCCTGATCGATTCGGGCGACATCATCGTCCACGTCTTCCGTCCCGAAGTCCGCGAGTTCTACAATCTCGAGAAGATGTGGCAGGCGCCGGACCTCGAGGAAGAGACCTTGCACTAAGCCATATCGCCTGCCGCGACCGGTCCGGTCCGGCACCGATCGAGGGCTCGCCGGGGCGAGGATGAAGATTGCCATTCATGCCGTGGGCCGGATGAAGACCGGCCCCGAGAGAGAACTCGCCGACCGCTATTTCGAGCGCTTCGCCAGGAGCGGGCCCGCGATCGGGCTGGAATTTGCCGGCATCGTCGAGACTCCCGAGAGCCGTGGACAGAGCGCCGACGAGCGCCGACGCGAGGAGGGCCAGAAGCTTGAAGCCCAATTGCAGCCTGGCACGGTGCTGATCCTGCTCGACGAGCGCGGCAAGGCGCTGTCATCGGAGGATCTGGCCGCCCGCATCGGCCAGTTGCGAGACGGTGGCCGCAAGGCGATGGTCATCGCGATCGGCGGCGCCGACGGTCACGACAAATCGCTGCGCGAAAAGGCCGATCTGGTGCTGTCGTTCGGAGCGCTGACCTGGCCGCATCAGCTGGTGCGCGTCATGCTCGGCGAGCAGCTTTACCGGGTGGCGACGATCCTGTCCGGCCATCCCTACCACCGCGCATGAGCCGTTGTTCGCCGGATCCGCGCCGAAAGCCGGGGATCGCGGCTTCTTGCCCGGATTTCCGCCCCAATGACACGCCATCGTGAACGAGCGTGGGTCCTTCCAACATGGTTGATGGTTCGTTAACGAAGCGGCGATTAGAGTCGAGGCCTGATGTCTGAAGGCTGGAATTCGAGAATGCGCGCCTGGCGCGGCCGCTGCGGCTTGACCCTTGTCGCCGCGCTCATTGCGCTCGGGCCGGCGCGGGCGACGGAAAACACACTCGATGTCGCGCCCGATCCCGACCGGAGCCGGGCCGAATACGAGCAGGTTTCCAAGGAAATCACCTTGTCGTCCGAGCGGCTGGCGAAGCTCGCCGCCGATGTCGCGACGGTCAAGAAGGACCATGCCTCGATCAGCGCGGCGCTCATCCAGTCGGCCATGACCGAGCAGAAGCTCGGCCAGGACATCGAGGACATCGGCGCCAAGCTGGAAGGGCTGAAGGCGGAGGAAGAGAAGCTGCGCTCGTCATTGCTCGCGCGCCGCGACGTGCTTGCCGAAGTGCTCGGCGCGCTGCAGCGCATGGGGCTCAATCCGCCGCCCGCGATCCTGGTCAAGCCGGAGGATGCGTTGTCGTCGGTGCGCAGCGCCATCCTGCTCGGCGCCGTGGTGCCGGAGTTGCGCCAGCAAACCGAGAGGCTGATGGCCGACCTCAAGGAGCAGACCCGGGTGACGGCGTCGATCGAGGCCGAACGGGCGCGACTCGCCGCCGCCGTCACCGAGCAGACGGCGGAAAAGAAGCGGCTCACCATGCTGCTCGAGGCCAAACAGAAGCTGCAGGCCGACACGGAGACGGCTTTGGCCGCCGAGCAGCAGCACTCGCAGCAACTGGCGGCCAAGGCCAGCAGCCTCAAGGACCTGATCGCCTCGCTCGAAGCCGAAAAGGCGCGCAAGGCGGTCGAGCAGGCCAAGGCGGCGGAGCGGAAATCGACGGACAGCGATACGACGGCGTCCACGGCGGAGCCCGCTCCGCCGGCGGTTCCAGAGGGCAACCGTCTGACCGCTTCCGCGCCGTTCGCGGCACTGCAGGGCCAGATCGCGCTGCCGGTCATCGGTAAGATCAAACGGCGCTTCGGCACCGACGACGGCAACGGCCAGATGATGCAAGGCGACATGGTTGCGACACAATCGGGAGCCATCGTCACCGCACCGGCGGATGGAAACGTACTTTATGCGGGGCCGTTTCGCTCCTATGGTCAACTCTTGATCCTCAATGCGGGCGACGGGTATCATGTCGTTCTGGCGGGGATGAGCAGAATCAGCGTCGCGACCGGACAGTCGGTGCTCGCAGGAGAACCGATCGGCGCGATGGGAGAGGCCCGGGTGGCAAGCACCTCGGCCTCGCAGAATGGAAATGCGGCGCTGGAACTCTATGTGGAGTTCCGCAAGGATGGAAAACCCGTCGATCCGGCACCCTGGTGGGCGGACCGATTTTCTGGAAGGACGTGAAATGATGCGGAAATTGTCGCTTCTGTTTGCCGGCGCGCTGATGGGCGCATCGGCAATGAGCCTGGTCTACGGCGCACCCGGCTCGGCGGCGAACGCTGCGGGTTCCGAAACCTACAAGCAGCTGGCAATCTTCGGCGACATCTTCGAGCGCGTGCGCGCGCAGTATGTGACGCCGCCGGATGACAAGTCGCTCGTCGAGAACGCCATCAACGGCATGCTCGCCTCGCTCGACCCGCACTCCTCCTATATGAATGCCGAGCAGGCGCAGGATATGCGCGTGCAGACCAAGGGCGAGTTCGGCGGCCTCGGCATCGAGGTCACCATGGAGAACGACCTCGTCAAGGTGATCACACCGATCGACGACACGCCGGCCGCCAAAGCGGGCGTGCTTGCGGGCGACTACATCGCCAAGATCGACGGCGAAGAAGTGCGCGGCCTGACCCTCAACGACGCCGTCGAGAAGATGCGCGGCCCGGTCAACACGCCGATCAAGCTCACGATCCTGCGCCAGGGTGCCGACAAGCCGATCGAACTGACGGTGGTGCGCGACATCATCAAGGTCAAGGCGGTGAAGTACCGGGTCGAGAACGACGTCGGCTACATGAAGATCACCTCCTTCACCGAGAAGACCTATGACGATCTCGAGAATGCCATCGAGAACATCAAGAAGCAGGTGCCGAACGACAAGCTGAAGGGCTATGTCCTCGATCTGCGCCTCAACCCGGGCGGCCTGCTCGATCAGGCGGTGAGCGTGTCGGATGCCTTCCTGAAGCGCGGCGAGATCGTTTCGACCCGCGGTCGTGATCCAAAGGACGTCACCCGCTTCGACGCCAAGCCGAAGCAGAACGACGACATCGGCGGCAAGCCCTTGATCGTGCTGGTCAACGGCGGCTCGGCGAGCGCGTCCGAGATCGTCGCCGGCGCGCTGCAGGATCTGCGCCGTGCCACCGTGGTCGGCTCGCAGTCCTTCGGCAAGGGCTCGGTGCAGACCATCATCCCGCTCGGCGAGAATGGCGCGCTCAGGCTCACCACGGCGCTCTATTACACGCCGTCCGGCAAGTCGATCCAGGGCAAGGGCATCACGCCCGACATCAAGGTCGAGCAGCCGCTGCCGCCGGACCTGCAGGGCAGGGACCTGACCCGCGGCGAATCCGACCTCAAGGGCCACATCAAGGGCGCCGACGAGAGCGCCACCGGCTCGGGCTCGGCCGCCTATGTGCCGCCGGAGCCGAAGGACGATCTGCAGCTGATCTATGCCGAACAGCTGCTGCGCGGCCAAAAGACCGACCCGTCCTTCCCGCCGAACCCGGACAAGGCCGTGCTGAACCAGTAAGGGCGGGATGGCCGGAGCATATCGCTCTGGCCGACCGACCGAAGCGATGCGATGCTGCCGGGACCGCGAGGTTCCGGCAGTTTGATTCGGGGATCGCGGCAGGGGCGGCATATGTCTGGGGTATCGTGCCGGCGATCGCGAAGTGTTCGCGACATGTCACGAAAAACGTGACCTCACCTGAGGGCGTGCTTCCGGGGAAACAACTTGGCTGACATCGGCAAGGACATCGACCGCCCGCTCGGACAGACGATCCGGCACCAGCGCCCCGGCGCGCGCGGCATCAGCGCCGGCACGCTTGTCGCCGCTCTCGCCGTCCTCGCCGTGATCGGCGTTTCCGGTGCGATCGCCTTGCGTGAAAAACCTTTTCGCAAGCCGGAAGAGATAGCCGTTTCGACGCCGAAGGTGACCGTGGCGCCAACGCCCGCGCCGGCCGCGGCGCCGACGCCGGCTGCTGCGGCAACGGCGAGCCCGAATGTGAGCACGCCAATGAAGAGCGGCGGCCCGCAGATCATCCATGTCCAGACAGAAGAGGGAGACGGCCCGCCAAAGGCAGGGATTGTCATCCGCGATCCTTCCTCGCTCAGCCAGAATTTCAAGGTCGCGCATATCCCGGACCGGGCGCTGATCGAGGCGAGCGACAGTGGTCCGCTGCCGATCCGCTCCGCCGACGGCAGGCGGCCGTTCGATGTCTATGCGCGGCCATGGTCCGGCGCGCGCGGTGCGCGTGTGGCGATCGTCATCGGCGGGCTCGCCGTCTCGCAGACCGGCACGCAGGCGGCGATCGCCAAATTGCCGGCCGAAGTGACGCTGGCCTTCGCGCCGCAGGGCAACAGCATCGACCGCTGGATGAAGGCGGCCCGGCAGGGCGGACATGAGATCGTCATGCAGATACCGCTCGAGCCGTTCGACTATCCGAACGTCAGTCCGGGGCGCAACACGCTGACGGTCTCGGCGAGCGCGGATGAGAACCTGAAGAGCCTGTACTGGGCGCTGTCCAGGACGACCAACTATACCGGGGTCATGAACTATATGGGCGCGCGGTTTTCGGCCGACGCAAACGCGATGGGACCGTTCATGGCCGAGCTCGGCAAGCGCGGCCTTGCCTATGTCGACGACGGCTCGTCGGCGCGGAGCCTGGCGCCCGACCTTGCGCTGAAGGACGGCGTGCCGTTCGTCGCCGGCGACATGGCGATCGACGCGGTGCAGGATCGCGGCGAGATCTTGAAGAAGCTGGACAGTCTGGAAGCCACGGCACGGGCCAAGGGCAGCGCCGTCGGCATCGGCTCGGCCTTCGATATCACCGTCGACACGGTGGCGTCCTGGGTTGCCGAGGCGAAGAAGCGCGGCATCGAGATCGTGCCGATCTCGGCTGTGGCCATAGATCCCCAAAAAGGCTAGCCATCGGCTTTTCGCCGATGCCGGATTACAGGAATATCCAAGAAAATGATCGATCCCGAGACGCTGCCTTACCGCCCCTGTGTCGGCCTGATGATCCTCAACCGCGCCGGGCTGGTCTGGGTCGGGCACCGCATTCCCGAACCGGACAGCGAGTTTTCCGGCACGACCAAACTCTGGCAGATGCCGCAGGGCGGCATCGACAAGGGCGAGGAGCCGCTCGCGGCCGCGGAGCGGGAGCTTTACGAGGAAACCGGCATGCGCAGCGTCTCGCTGCTTGCCGAAGCGCCGCGCTGGATCAACTACGATTTGCCGCCGCATCTGGTCGGCGTCGCCTTCAAGGGCCGCTATCGCGGCCAGACGCAGAAATGGTTCGCATACCGCTTCGAGGGCGACGAGAGCGAGATCCAGATCAACCCGCCGCCGGGCGATCACAAGGCCGAATTCGATCAATGGGCGTGGCGGTCGATGCAGGAGCTGCCCGACCTCATAGTGCCGTTCAAGCGCCAGGTGTACGAGCAGGTGGTGGCGGCCTTCCAGCATCTGGCCTGTTGATATTCAGGTGAGGCCGGCCTGCAGATGGCGGCTTCCTGCGCTTCCGGTGCTCACGTACTTCAAGTACGCTCCGCTCCGGTTCTCGGAATCCACCATCTTCGACTCGGCCTGACCTGAATATAAACAGGCCAGAGCGGTGCAGCATTGGTTGAGCCGCCACGGTTGCCGTGCCGGCACCGGCGTCCTAATGATTGCCTTTGATGCAATGAGGGGGTCGCCATGAATGACGACACCGGACACGGTTTCCCGGCTGCACACTGCGCCGGCGGTTCGACGGTCAGCGAAGCGGCGGCCGGCGCGATCCTGACCATCGATCTCGGCGCCATCCGTGAGAACTACCGGCGGCTCAAGGCGCGGCTGGCGGGCGTGCGCTGCGCCGGCGTGCTCAAGGCCGATGGCTATGGTCTCGGCGCCGCGCCGGTGGCAGCGGCGCTGATCAAGGAGGGCTGCGATATCTTCTTTGTCGCGCTGCTCGGCGAGGGCATCGCGCTGCGCAAGTCGGTCGGGCCGGGGTCTGATATCTTTGTTCTCAACGGCCTACCTCCGGGCTCGGAATCGGAAGCGGTCGCGGCCGCACTTCATCCCGTCGTCAACAGCGCCGCCCAACTGAAGGCGTGGCGCGAAACGGCGCGGGCCAGCGGTCGAACGCTGCAGGCCGCCATCCAGGTCGACAGCGGCATGTCGCGGCTCGGCATGCCGCCGGCCGAAGTCGAGGCGCTCTCGAAGGAAGCTTTCGACGGCATCGACATCCGCTACGTGATGAGCCATCTCGCCTGCGCGGACGAGACGCGCAATCCGGCGAACGAAGAACAGCGGCTGGCGTTCGAACGGCTGCGCAGGATGCTGCCGGCGGCGCCCGCCTCGCTCGCCAATTCGTCGGGCATTTTCCTTGGCGCGCCCTATCATTACGATCTCGCCCGGCCGGGCGCCGCGCTCTACGGCATCAACCCGACGCCGGGCGAGGCCAACCCGATGCTGCCGGTGGTGCGGCTGCAGGCAAAGGTGGCGCAAACGCGCAGCGTCGGAGAAGGCGCCGGCGTCGGCTATGGCCACACTTACCATGCGCGCGGACCGCTCAGGCTGGCGACGATCTCGTTCGGCTATGCCGACGGCTGGCACCGGCGCGCGGCTTCGGCCGCCTGGTTCGAGGGCATGCGGCTGCCCTTCGTCGGGCGCGTATCGATGGATTCGATCGTCCTCGATATTTCAGCGCTTGCGGCGGGCAGGCTGGGCGAGGGCGACCTCGTCGAGCTCATCGGCCCGTCGCAAAGCGTCGACGACGCCGCCGGCCACGCCGGCACCATCGGCTACGAAATCCTGACCAGCCTGGGTGCGCGCTTTCACCGCCGCTACATCGGCGCGTAACCGCCCTACTTGGCGGGCGCAACAAAATCCGGCAGACAGATGAAAGGGCCAACGCTGTCAGGCGTTCGGCCGGCTTTGAGGGAGCATCGAATGAAAGTCCTGGTGTTGGGCGGCGGCGTGATCGGGGTCACCACCGCCTACTTCCTTGCCGAGGCCGGCCATGAAGTCACGGTGATCGACCGGCAGCAGGGGCCGGCGCTGGAGACCAGCTTCGCCAATGCCGGCGAAGTGTCGCCCGGCTATGCTTCGCCATGGGCCGGGCCCGGCATCCCGGTCAAGGCGGTCAAATGGCTCTTGATGAAATACGGTCCGCTGGTGGTGCGGCCGGCCTTCGACCCGCATATGTGGGCGTGGCTCATCAAGATGCTACGCAACTGCACGGCCGAGCGCTATGCGCTCAACAAGTCGCGCATGGTGCCGGTCGCCGAGTACAGCCGCGACACACTGAAGGCGCTGCGCGCGGCGACCGGGATCACCTATGACGAGCGGGCCAAGGGCACGCTGCAGCTCTTCCGCAAGCAGAAGCAGCTCGACGGCACCGGCGACGATGTCGAGGTGCTGAAGAAATACGGCGTTCCCTATGAGATCCTCGACCGGGACGGTTGCATCGCGGCCGAGCCAGCGCTGGCCGGTGTGCGCGAGAAGTTCGTCGGCGGGCTGAGGCTGCCCGGCGACGAGACCGGTGACTGCAAGATGTTCACCGACAAGCTTGCCGCGCTCTGCGTGGAGCGCGGCGTCACCTTCGAATACGGCACGACGATCCGGCGCGTCGTGAGGAACCGCAACCGGGTCGCCAATGTCGCCACAGACAAGGGCTGGCGGGTGGCTGATGCCTATGTGATGGCGATGGGCAGCTATTCGGCTCAGCTCATGCGCAAGCTCAAGCGGCCTATCCCGGTCTATCCGGTCAAGGGCTATTCGATCACCGTGCCGATCACCACCGTCGAGGCGGCGCCGGTGTCGACCGTCATGGACGAGACCTACAAGGTGGCGATCACTAGGCTCGGCGACCGCATCCGCGTCGGCGGCACCGCGGAGATTTCCGGCTTCGACCTTCGCCTGCATGAATCGCGCCGCCGCACGCTCGAGCACTCGGTCGGCGATCTTTTCCCGGGCGGCGGCGATCTCAAGGCGGCAAGCTTCTGGTGCGGCTTGCGGCCGATGACACCGGACGGGCCGCCGCTGGTCGGGCGCAGCGAGCTGTCCAACCTCTATCTCAACACCGGCCACGGCACGCTGGGCTGGACCATGGCCTGCGGCTCGGCCAAGGTGCTTGCCGACATCATCTCCAACCGGGTGCCGGAGATCAACGCGCTCGACCTCAGCCCGGACCGGTACGTCAAAGCTTGAAGCGCGTTGCGGCGAAAACGACTAAGGCGACGCGCTTTAAGGTGTCGAAGCGCCGGTTGTGCTATCGTCGGCTGTGGCGGGGACGTTTTGATGCGCCCATTTCTTTTGATCGCGATCGGATATCTGCTCTGCGCCTCGGCCGCGCTTGCCGCGGACAAGACCGTTCACGACAAGGAGCATGGTTTCTCGCTCACCTATCCCGAGGAATGGACGAGCGAAACCACGTTCAGCGACACCATGCGGCTCAAGGTCAAATCCGGCGCAAAGGGCCTGACCTGCAGGGTGTCGGAAAACTTCTACGATCCGACCGCCCCGGACAATCCGCCCGATCCCAGGGCCTTCGCCCAGAAGGACTGGTCGCTGGACAACTGGCAGACACTGATCGGCTCCGCCTTTGGTTCGGCCAGTTTCAGCAAGGACAGGCTGGCGCATTTTCCGGACGGCTATCCGGTGCGGATAGCCGACATGGATTTTCGGCTCAGCGATGGCAACGCCAGCTTCTACGGCCATGCCAAGATCGCGATTTCGATACGCAGCGACCGCTATGGCTTCGTCACCTGCGGGCTGATGGGCGACAGCGCCGACGAAACCGCGCGGATGTGGGCGCCGCTCGCCGATGAAGCCGAAAAGGTCGTGAACTCGTTCGTGCTGGATCCGCCCTGAAAACGGATCTAAAGCGCGTCGCGATCTTTCAGATTCGCTCCATGCGCTTTAGGTTTTTGATTTTACGCATGTCTTTATCCCGAAACCGGTTCCCACTTTCGGGAGACATGCTTTAAACGAACAAGCCCTTCTCCCGCTCCACGGCCCTGGTGATGAAATTGGCGACGAGCTGGACGCGGCGCAGCGGCCGCACCGACTCGTGATAGACCAGCCAGTAGGCGCGGCGGATGGGCCTGACGATGTCGACTGGCAGCAGCTCCGGCATCGAGCGGGCAACGAAAGTATGCAGGATGCCGATGCCGGCGCCGGAGCGAACCGCTTCCGCCTGGCCGAGCGCGGAGGAGATGGCGAAGCTCGATCGCCAGTCCGGGCTGAACTCGGCGGCGTAGTCGAGCGAGGGGCTGACGATGAGGTCGGGCACATAGCCGATCAGCGTGTGGCGACCGAGCTCGGCCGCGATCTTCGGCAGGCCATTGGCTTCCGCATAGGCGCGGGAGGCGAACAGGCCGAGCGTGTAGTCGACCAGCTTGCCCGCCACCAATCGCCCCTCCGTCGGCCGCTCGACGGTGATCGCGATGTCGGCCTCGCGCCGCGACAGCGAGAAGGAGCGCGGCACCGGCACCAGCTGAATGGTGAGCTCGCGATGAAGCGCGGTGATCTCGCCGAGCCGCTTGGCGAGGAAAGCGACGCCGAAGCCGTCGGGCGCGCCGATGCGCACCGTGCCGGAGACATCGTCGCCTTCGCCGGCGATGGTCGAGCGCGCGGCGATCATGTCGCTTTCCATGCGCTCGGCAATGTCGAGGAAGCGCTGGCCGGCCGGCGTCAGCTCGCTGCCGGTGGTCAGGCGGCGGAACAGCTTTGTGCGCAGCGCCTCCTCAAGCGCGGCGATGCGGCGCGAGACGGTGGCATGGTTGAGCTCCAGGCGCTTCGCTGCGCCGAGAATCTGCCCGGCGCGCGCCACGGCGAGGAAGACGCGGACGTCATCCCAGTTCATGGGGATGATCCGAATTACTCGCAAAGGCCGCGTTCCCGCCCACCCCCCGCTGGCCTGCCGGCCATCTCCCCCGCAACGGGGGAGGTTGGCAGCTTCCTTGACGGCGCCTCTCTTCGAGCGCTGGTGACAGGCGAAAGCGGACGTGACGTCCGATCTCCCCCCTTGCGGGGGAGATGTCCGGCAGGACAGAGGGGGGTGTGAAGGAATGCAAGCCTCTACTCCTTTAAGCGTCCAGGCCGTACCGGCCATTTGCGGCAATTAATGCACTGCTTCCAGCGGTTGTCTATTTTTTGCACAACGGTTGCGATCTTCCTCGCGTTGCCATCGTCGCCGCAAAGGCGGACAATGCCTCATCACCAGAACAGGGAGAGAAGCCATGATCGAATACGGTCATTTCATCGGCGGCAAGCGTGTCGCCGGCACCAGCGGTCGCAAGCAGGATGTGATGCAGCCGATGGACGGCACCGTGCGCGCCACGGTGGCGCTCGCCTCGGCGCAGGAACTGCGCGCCGCGGTCGAGAACGCTAAGGCCGCGCAGCTCAAGTGGGGAGCCACCAACCCGCAGCGCCGCGTGCGCGTGCTGATGAAGTTTCTCGAACTGGTCCAGCGCGACTATGACGAGCTGGCCGACATCCTGGCGCGCGAGCATGGCAAGACCATTGCCGACGCGCGGGGTGACATCCAGCGCGGCCTCGAAGTGGTCGAGGTCTGCATCGGCGCGCCGCATATGATGAAGGGCGAGTTCACCGACGGCGCCGGCCCCGGCATCGACACCTATTCGATGCGCCAGCCGCTCGGCGTCGTCGCCGGCATCACGCCGTTCAACTTCCCGGCCATGATCCCGCTGTGGAAGATCGCGCCGGCGATCGCCTGCGGCAACGCCTTCATCCTGAAGCCTTCGGAGCGCGATCCGGGTGTGCCGATCCGCATCGCCGAGCTGTTCATCGAGGCTGGCCTGCCGGAAGGCGTGCTGAATGTCGTCAACGGCGACAAGGAAGTGGTCGATGCCATCCTCGACGATCCGGACATCAAGGCCGTCGGCTTCGTCGGCTCGACGCCGATCGCTCAGTACATCTATGCGCGCGGCTGCGCGGCGGGAAAACGCGTGCAGTGCTTCGGCGGCGCCAAGAACCACATGATCATCATGCCCGACGCCGACATGGACCAGACTGTCGACGCCCTGGTCGGCGCCGGCTACGGCTCTGCGGGCGAGCGCTGCATGGCGATCTCGGTGGCCGTGCCAGTTGGCAACGATACCGCCAACCGGCTGATGGAAAAGCTGGTGCCGCGCGTCGAGAGCCTGAAGGTCGGTCCGTCGACGGATTCTTCCGCCGATTTCGGCCCGCTGGTGACGGCGCAGGCGCTCGAGCGCGTCAAGGGCTATGTCGACCTCGGGGTCAAGGAGGGCGCCAAGCTGGTCGTCGACGGCCGCGGCTTCAAGATGCAGGGCTACGAGAACGGCTACTATATGGGCGGCTGCCTGTTCGACAACGTGACGGCGGACATGCGCATCTACAAGGAAGAGATCTTCGGGCCGGTGCTGTCGGTGGTGCGCGCCCCGACCTATGAGAACGCCCTCAAGCTCGCCAACGACCACGAGATGGGCAACGGCGTCGCCATCTTCACCCGCGACGGCGACGCCGCGCGTGACTTTGCTTCCAGGGTCCAGGTCGGCATGGTCGGCATCAATGTGCCGATCCCGGTGCCGATCGCCTACTACACCTTCGGCGGCTGGAAGGCCTCGTCCTTCGGCGATCTCAACCAGCATGGGCCGGACGCGTTCCGCTTCTACACCAAGACCAAGACGGTCACCTCGCGCTGGCCGTCCGGTATCAAGAACGGCGCTGAATTCGTCATCCCGACGATGAACTAGCCGGACGGTTTTCTTGTTTGCGCGTCCTCGCCACTTCGTGGCTGCGGGCGCGCGGCGAGGCATCAAGGACGGCGCGGAATTCGCCATCCCGACGATGAACTGATCCAGCGCAGATCGACATAAAGGGCCCGGTGCGTACCGGGCCTTTTTGCGTTTCGATCGCCAAGTCCGTCTACCAAAACGCCGACGCAATGGAACCAACAGGCCACCATCCGCCTTAGGCTGTATCCTGCAGAGCATGCAGGCCAATCAAACAGCGCCGGTTGCAGCCGGGGTTCTCGTCTGGCGCGAGGAGGTGTCAGATGACACGATTTCTTATGGCGGCGATGTTCCTTGCGGCGGCTGCGGTGTTCGGCGGTGCCGTCCAGGCCAACGCGGCCGCGCAATGCGCACCGCGCGCCGACATCATCAAGGCGCTTGGCGACAGGTTCCACGAAAGCGAAGCCGGGCGCGGGCTGATCAATCCGAACGTGGTGCTCGAGATCTTTGTGTCCGACCAAGGCAGTTGGACAGTGCTTGCCTCCGACACCAAGGGGCAGAGCTGCATCCTGTCCGTAGGCGAAGGCTGGGACAGTCCTTCGATCACGGCGCGCATGCCGGGTGCCTGACACCCAGAGCCCGGCGAAGCGTCGAAGCCCTTGCGGTCGAGCGTTAACTGAAACCACGCGATCGCCGCAACGCCCGCTTGTTTAGCGGGCGTTGCTTCACCATATCGAATCCGGGGAGTCATAAATCTCCCTGCGACAGACCGGAAACCAGAAGGAGTGACGTGATGAAAACGTCGAATCCGGCCTGGAGCGTTCCGGCATACTGAGGCGGCCGAATGTGCCTCCCTTGCCGGAATGCGAAGGCGAAGGAGGTGCCACATGGCACGCTTATCTTCTTTTCGATGGATCAGGCTTGCGGTGGTCGGCATTGCGATGGCGTTGCCGGCATTCCCCGCGCGGGCGCAAATCATATGCGGCGTCCATGACATCTTGGTCGCAAGGCTGGCGGCGACATTCGAGGAGAAGCGGCTCGGTTACGGCGTGGCCGGACAGGTCGCCATCTTCGAGGTATTCGTCTCGGCAGGCGGAACCTGGACCATCCTGATGACCGACGTGAAAGGCCAAGCCTGCATCCTGGCCGCCGGTGACGGATGGGAAGACACGCTTGCCACCACGATTGGTCAGTCCGGCGGATGACCGCCCAAGCAATTCCAGGAAAAGCGTGCAACGGTTTTCCGTCCGGAATTGCGTAAAACAAATAGTTGGAGCAAGCGCTGAACCGCTCCGGTCAGCGCGTCGCGGCCGCCTCGGCGTGGCCGCGCAGCAGTGCCATCAGTTTCTTGGCGTCCCTGGCGGCGGCTTCCTCGTCGCCGTCGAGGATCGAGCGGATCAGCGCAACATGGTGCTCGGCCGATTCTGCGAGGCCGGTATCTGCCTTGTAGCGGAACCAGAAACGGCGGCTGTGCGTCTGCAGGGGGGCGGCCACGCGCGCCGCGAACGGATTGTCGGCGGCGATCGCCAGCGCTTCGTCGAGCGCCTTGTCGGCTTGGATGAAGGCAAGCACGTTGCCGGAGATCACCGCCTTCTGCATAGCAAGGGCGGCTTCGTGAAAAAGGTCCGCAGCTTCGCGCGTGACGAAGCGGGCGGCTGAGCGGGCAAGCACCACCTCGACACCGCGCCTGGCGTCAAGCACACGCAACCAGTCGCCGGGGTGAAGCGGCGCGACCGCGATGCCGGCGCGGGGCCTCACGTCCAGCAGGCCTTCCCAGGCCAGCCTCTGGATCGCCTCGCGCACCGGGGTGCGGCCGAAGCCTAGGCGCTCGATCAGCGCGCCCTCGGTGACGAAGCTCGAAGGCGCCAGCTCGAGGGTCACGATCATGTGCTCCAGCACACGATAGGCCTTGGTCGCAACCGGCTCGAAGGCCGCGCTCGTCTCGATGGATATCAATTGGCAGCTCCTGATATATTTTTCATATATCATAGCAGATTCAGCGTTGACAGCCCGCTTCTTAATAAATATACGGCTGATATATCAGATGGAGACATAGCCATGTGGGCCGGAGTTTTCCCCGCAGTCACGACCAAGTTCACGACGGACGACCGCCTCGACCATGCCGAGATGGAGCGCTGCTTTTCCCTGCAGATGGACGCCGGCTGCGACGGCATCATCGTCTGCGGCTCGCTCGGCGAGGGGCCGATGCTGTCGCATGACGAGAAGATCGATGTGCTGAAGACGGCGCAGAAGGTGGCCGACAAGAAGCCGGTGCTTCTGACCGTCAACGAGCCCGGCACGCGCGAGGCGGCAAGCATCGCCCGCCGCGCCGCCAAGGAAGGCGCCAACGGCCTGATGGTGGTGCCGAGCCCGATCTACCACACCAATCCCGAAGAGACGGTCGCAGCGCTGCGCGCCGTCGCGGAGGCCGGCGACCTGCCGGTCATGATCTACTCCAACCGGCTCGCCTACCGCGTCGACGTCACCGTCGACCTGATGGAGGAGCTGGCGTCGGACAAGCGCTTCGTCGCCATCAAGGAATCTTCAGACGACATCCGCCGCTCGACCGAGATCATCAACCGTCTCGGCGACCGCTACGATCTCTTCACCGGCGTTGACAACCTCGCCTTCGAGGCGCTGTCGGTCGGCGCCATCGGCTGGGTGGCCGGCCTGGTGACCGCCTTCCCGCGCGAGACGGTCGCCATCCATCAGCTGATGAAGCAAGGCCGCCGCGAGGAGGCGCTGAAGATCTACCGCTGGTTCCGGCCCTTGCTCGATCTCGATGTCTCGACCTATCTGGTGCAGAACATCAAGCTTGCAGAAGTGTTCGCCATTCAGACCAACGACCGCGTGCGCATGCCGCGCCAGCCGCTGTCGGGCGAGCGCCGCAAGGCGGTGGAAAAGACCGTCAAGGATGCGCTGGCCGCGCGGCCGGAACTGCCGGCGTTTTGATAGCTTTCTTCTCCCCGTTCACGGGGAGAAGATGGCGGCAGCCAGACGAGGGGCAGCGCCAGCGTGCAAGGACATACCATGACTGAAGAGGGGCGCCGCCCCGCATACACCCTTCAGACACCTTCTCCCCGTGAACGGGGAGAAGGTGAAGATGTCGCCATCATCGGTGGCGGCATCATCGGCATCTGCGCCGCGGCCTTTCTTGCCGAGGCGGGCCGCAATGTTACCGTCTTCGACCGCACCGGCATCTGCGAGGAGACGAGCTCCGGCAACGCGGCCGCCTTTGCCTTCTCCGATGTGCTGCCATTGGCGCATAAGGGCATGATCAGGCAATTGCCGAAATGGCTCGCCGACCCGCTCGGGCCGCTCGCCATCCCGCCCGCCTATCTGCCGAAGCTGCTTCCCTGGCTGATCCGCTTCTGGCGTGCGGGCGCCGCGAAGCATTTCGAGGCGAGCCTTGCGGCGCAGGCCGGCATGATGAAGCTCGCCGAGGCCGAATGGATGGGCCTGCTCGACCGCTCCGGCACGCGGCCGATGCTGCGCGAGGAAGGCTCGCTGGAGCTCTACGAGAGCGCGGCCGAGTTCCGCGCCTCCCTGTCCGGCTGGCGTGCGCGAGAGCGCTTCGGCATCGGCTTCCGCCATGTCGAGGGCGAGGAGATGGCGGCGCTGCAGCCGGGTCTTGCGCCGCGCTTCGTCAAGGGCACCTTCGTGCCGGGCTGGAAGACGGTCGCCGATCCGAAGCTGCTCGGCCAAGCGGTCTGGGCCTATGCGGAACGGCTCGGCGCCCGCTTCGAGCATGCGCGCATCGAGCGCGTTGAAGCCGGCGCGGATGGTGCTGCGATCGCGCTTCCAGACGGCACGGCCCGGAAAGCGAAGCAGCTCGTCATCGCCGCCGGCGCCTGGTCGCATCTGCTTGCCAGAAATCTTGGCGAGCGCATCCCGCTCGAGACCGAGCGCGGCTACAACACGACGCTGCCGGTCTCGGCCTTCGACGTGAAGCGCCAACTGATCTTTTCCGGGCACGGCTTCGTCATCACGCCGCTGGAAACGGGTCTGCGCGTCGGCGGCGCGGTCGAACTCGGCGGCATCGAGCGTCCGCCGAACTATGCCCGCTCGAAGGCGATGCTGGAAAAAGCAAAACGGTTCCTGCCGGGCCTCGACCCCTCGGGCGGGCGCGAATGGATGGGTTTCCGCCCGTCGCTGCCGGATTCGCTGCCGGTCATCGGTGCGGCGCGCGCACCGAACGTCTTCTACGCTTTCGGCCACGGCCATCTCGGCCTGACTCAGGCGGCGGCGACCGGCCGCTTGATCCGCGATCTCGTTATCGGGCAGACTCCGCCGCTCGATCTCACCCCTTTCCGTCCGCAACGGTTCTGACAGCAAGAGAGCGCCATGGCCAAGAAATCCTTCTTCTGCATCGACGGCCACACCTGCGGCAATCCGGTCAGGCTGGTCGCCGGCGGCGGGCCGCTGCTTCATGGCGCGACGATGATGGAACGGCGCGCGCATTTCCTTGCCGAGTATGACTGGATCCGCACCGGCCTGATGTTCGAGCCGCGCGGCCATGACGTGATGTCGGGCTCGATCCTCTACCCGCCGACTCGCGGGGATTGCGACATCGCCATTCTCTTCATCGAGACCTCCGGCTGCCTGCCGATGTGCGGCCACGGCACGATCGGCACGGTCACGATGGCGATCGAGCACGGGCTGGTGAAGCCGAAGACGCCGGGCGTGCTCAGGCTCGATACCCCGGCCGGCCTAGTCGTCGCCGAGTACAAGCAGGTCGGCGAATATGTCGAGGAAGTGCGCATCACCAACGTGCCGTCCTTCCTCTACGCCGAAGGGCTGACGGTGGAGTGTCCCGTGCTTGGCGAGATCAGCGTCGACGTCGCCTATGGCGGCAACTTCTACGCCATCGTCGAGCCGCAGAAGAACTACCGTGACATGGCCGACTATTCGGCCGCCGACCTCATCGCCTGGAGCCCGGTAGTGCGCCAGCGCCTCAACGAGAAATATTCATTCGTGCACCCCGAGAACCCGGGCATCAACAGGCTGTCGCACATGCTGTGGACCGGCAAGCCGAGAGATGCCGAGGCCGATGCGCGCAACGCCGTCTTCTACGGCGACAAGGCGATCGACCGCTCGCCCTGCGGCACCGGCACATCGGCGCGCATGGCGCAGCTCCACGCCAAGGGCAAGCTCAAGGCGGGCGACGGCTTCGTGCATGAATCGATTATCGGCTCGCTGTTCAAGGGCAGGGTCGAGAAGGAGGTCAGCGTGGCCGGCAAGCCGGCGATCATCCCCTCGATCGGCGGCTGGGCGCGCATGACCGGACTGAACACCATCTTCATCGACGACCGCGATCCGTTCGCGCATGGATTCATCGTCACCTGATCGCTCCCGGTCGAGGCGTCAGGCTGCTTCGACGTCCGCCGAAACCTGATCGCAAAACCAGCCGGCAAATGTGGTCTCGGCGGCCGAGGGCTGCGCCGACATGGTGAGATAGTAACCTTTGTCCTTGTCGGTCGCTATGTCGGAGACGACAACGAGATCGCCGCGTCGCAATTCCTCACGGAAAACCTGGATCGGGCAAAGGGCGACGCCGTGGCCGGCGATGACGGCGGTCGCCAGTATGTTGAAATCCGCAAAGACGGGCCCGTTGCCGACATCGACTCCGGCCATGCCGGCCTGCGAGAACCACTCGCGCCAGCCCTGCCGGGTCTCATCATGCAAAAGGTCTGCCGCGGCAATGTCCGCCGGCGTGCCAAGCCAGCCTTTGCGGGCCAGGTAATGCGGGCTGCAGGCGGGCTGGCTGACGCGGGAAAAGAGCTTCAGGCTGGTGGCCCTCGGAGACGGATCCGCGCCGAGCGTGATCAGGATGTCGTTGTCGTCGTCCTCGAGCCGGTCTTCGGCTTTCGCATAGGCGACGCGGATCGCAATCTCGGGGTGATGGGCAGCAAAGTCCGGCAGGCGTGGAACCAGCCACCGGCTGGCAATCGATGGAATGCAACCCACCGAGATCGACGCGACGACCGCGTTCCTGCGAATACGCCGGCAGGCAGCCGCGAGGTCGGAGAGCGCTGCGCTGGCCGAGTCCTGGAGAGCCAGTCCGGCGTCGGTCAGGCGAACCTTGCGGGCATCCCTGTGGAACAAGGGCACCCCGAGCCATTCTTCCAGTCGTCTGATCTGATGGCTGATCGCTGGATGGGTAACGTGCAGCTCCTCGCCGGCGGCCGAGAAGCTGAGATGGCGCGCGGCGGCTTCGAAAGCGCGAATGGCGTTCAGCGGCAAATAGTCCATCTGTAAATTTTTCTAATGCGTTGGGCGAAAATCGGTCATTTGAACTTGGCTGTCGCTTACGACATCTCTTGACCCGGTTTCGAAAAAATAGCGCATCGAACCCGCAAAAACCATACCAATCCGGGAGCGTTGTCGCTCTCGCCACAACGCACAAGAAAGAGATGCCATGTTCACCAGGCTATTGACCGATGTAGAAAAAACTGACTTCTTCGTCGATTGGGGGAATGGCACGAGCCACCGGCTGCTCACCCAGCGAGACGGCATGGGATTCACCGTCTGTCATACGGTCGTGCGTGCCGGCAGCGAGTCGCGGCTTCAGTACCGGCGGCATCTGGAGGCCTGCTACTGCATTTCCGGCAGCGGCGAAGTCGAGGATATGTCCGGCGCGGTTCATCGCATCGAACCCGGCACGATCTACGTTCTCGATGCCCATGACGATCACTACCTGCGCGCCGATGCGGCCGGCGACATGGTGCTGGTCAGCGTCTTCAATCCGCCGCTCCAGGGCACGGAACGGCATGCTCTCAACGGGGACGGAGGCTCTGCCTACTGACGCTTCGGCTCCGGAGAAACGCTTCATTGGCGAGGCGAATATTCGCGGCGTCGCCTCGCTGTCGCATGACCGTCACATTGAGCAGAATCCTGATCCCGCGGAATGTGCGGGCCGGCAAAATCGAGCGCCCCCGTCGACGCAAGGAATCTCCTCATCAATTTATTTTGACGGCGATTTCTTCGAAACGACGCGCATGATACGGCTGAATCGTCAAAGACATTGCGTTGTGCCAATGATAGGGTCCGCGATAGTCCAGGGGCCGGGTGCGAAAAAACGGGCAATCGGGCGTCGTGCTTCCAAACCACGCGTGGCGATTGAAAAATCACGTTGCAATCCGGGCTCGAAACTTTACGACTAGGGGCAATACGAAAAGGAATGCGTCCCGAAGGGCGACATTCCAGGGGAGCCGCATAAATATGCAGTACTTCGTCCAGCAGCTTATCAACGGGCTGACGCTGGGATCTATCTACGGGCTGATCGCGATCGGCTACACGATGGTCTACGGCATCATCGGCATGATCAATTTCGCCCATGGCGACATCTTCATGGTCGGCGCCTTCGCGGCCCTGATCGTCTTCCTGATCCTCGGCGCGATGTTCTATTCGGTGCCGGTGGTGGTGGCGCTCCTGATCATGATGATCGTGGGCATGCTGCTTACCAGCCTCTACAACTGGACGATCGAGAAGGTGGCCTACCGGCCGCTGCGCGGCTCCTTCCGTCTGGCGCCGCTGATCACCGCCATCGGCATGTCGATCGTGCTGTCCAACTTCGTGCAGGTCACGCAAGGCCCGCGCAATAAGCCGATCCCGCCGCTGGTCAGCCAGGTCTACACGGTCGACGGCATCAGCGTCTCGCTGAAGCAGATCATTATCGTGCTGGTGACCGCGGCGCTGCTGGTCATCTTCTGGTACCTCGTCAACAGGACGGCGCTGGGGCGGGCGCAGCGCGCCTGCGAGCAGGACCGCAAGATGGCGGCGCTGCTTGGCATCGACGTCGACCGCACTATCTCCATCACCTTCATCATGGGCGCGGCGCTTGCCGCGGTCGCGGGCACGCTGTTCCTGATGTATTATGGCGTCGTGGTGTTTTCCGACGGCTTCGTGCCGGGCGTGAAGGCTTTTACCGCGGCGGTGCTCGGCGGCATCGGCTCGCTGCCGGGCGCGGTGCTCGGCGGGCTTTTGATCGGCTTCATCGAGAGCATGTGGTCGGCCTATTTCTCGATCGACTACAAGGACGTTGCCGCCTTCTCGATCCTGGCGATTGTGCTCATCTTCCTGCCCTCCGGCATACTGGGCCGGCCTGAAGTCGAAAAGGTCTGATCCTCATGGCCGTCACCGTGTCTCCGGAGCGCGACGTGGTCGCTCCTCCCTTGCAGCGGGCTTTGCGCGAAGCGTTCTATGCCGGCGCCATTGCGCTCGGCTTGTTCGTGCTGTTCATCGGCTTGAGAACCGACCAGAACATCAACAACGAGCTGATCCTGGTACAGCGCTGGGTCCTGCTTGCCGCAGTGGTGATCGCCGTCGCCGCCGGCCGCTTCCTCTATGTCGCCTACGCGCTTCCCGCGATCGAACGGTCCAGGGCCGAGAAGGCTAAAGCGCCCGCAGCCGTCGCGGCCGAGCCGGGCTTTGTGCGGCGCAACTTCAACAGGATTGGCGTCACGGTGCTGATCGCCTATCCAGTCGTGATGGTCCTGGCATTCGGCTTCCAGGGCTCGCTCAAATGGGTCGACAATTTCGGCATCCAGATTTTGATCTATGTGATGCTGGCCTGGGGCTTGAACATCGTCGTCGGGCTGGCCGGCCTGCTCGACCTCGGTTACGTCGCCTTCTACGCTGTCGGCGCCTATGCCTATGCGCTGCTCGGCACCCATTTCGGCCTGTCGTTCTGGATCCTGCTGCCGACCGCAGGCTGTATGGCCGCCTTCTGGGGCGTCATGCTCGGCTTCCCGGTGCTGAGACTGCGCGGCGACTACCTGGCGATCGTGACGCTCGCCTTTGGCGAGATCATCCGCCTGGTGCTGATCAACTGGCGTGAGGTGACCAACGGCTCGGCCGGCGTTTCCGGCATTCCGAAGGTGTCATTCTTCGGCCTGATGTCGTTCAACGTCTCGGACCCGAATTACATCGCCAAAGTGCTGCACATCACCCAGTCTGGCGC
Source organism: Mesorhizobium album (assembly GCF_033977205.1). Classification (NCBI taxonomy): domain Bacteria; kingdom Pseudomonadati; phylum Pseudomonadota; class Alphaproteobacteria; order Hyphomicrobiales; family Phyllobacteriaceae; genus Mesorhizobium; species Mesorhizobium album. The sequence continues at coordinate 216,808 of NZ_JAVIIW010000006.1, forward strand.
CTATTACAAGATCTTCCTCTATTACCTGATCCTGGGGCTTTGCTTCCTCACCGCCTTCGTCACCATCAGGCTTCGCCGCCTGCCGGTGGGCCGGGCCTGGGAAGCGCTGCGCGAGGACGAGATCGCCTGCCGCTCGCTCGGCATCAACACCACCACCACCAAGCTGACGGCGTTCGCCACCGGCGCCATGTTCGGCGGCTTCGCCGGCGCGTTCTTCGCGGCCCGGCAAGGCTTCGTCAGTCCCGAGTCCTTCGTCTTCCTGGAATCGGCGATCATCCTGGCCATCGTGGTGCTGGGTGGCATGGGCTCGCTCGGCGGCATCGCGGTGGCGGCGATGGTTATGATCGGCGGCACCGAGATCCTGCGCGAGCTCGACTTCCTCAAGACGGGCCTGCACTGGGGTAACATGACGATCATTCCGGGCTTCGGCCCCGACTTCACGCCGGAACTCTACCGCATGCTGCTGTTCGGCATGGCCATGGTCATCGTCATGCTGTGGAAACCGCGCGGCTTCGTCGGCAGCCGAGAGCCGACCGCCTTCCTCAAGGAGCGAAGAGCGGTCTCAGGCTCCTTTACCAAGGAGGGCCACGGCTGATGGACGCGACCCCCTCGACGAATGACTTCATCCTGCAGGTTGAGCACCTGTCGATGAAGTTCGGCGGCCTGGTCGCCATCGGCGACCTGTCCTTCCAGGCCAGGCGCGGCGAGATCACCGCGCTGATCGGCCCAAACGGCGCCGGCAAGACGACGGTGTTCAACTGCATCACCGGCTTCTACAAACCGACCGAAGGCATGATCACGCTGAACAAGCGCAACGGCTCGACCTATCTCCTCGAGCGCCTGCCCAACCACGAGATCCCGGCGCGCGCCAAGGTGGCGCGCACCTTCCAGAACGTCCGCCTGTTCTCAGGCATGACGCTGCTCGAAAACCTTTTGGTCGCCCAGCACAACAAGCTGATGAAGGCCTCCGGCTACACCTTCCTCGGCCTGTTCGGCTTCCCGACCTATCGCCAGGCGT